>NZ_BAAGXT010000002.1:0-286438 GCF_054779695.1 Nocardiopsis coralliicola
GAGCCGCCCGGAGCCCCGGCCCGGGGCGCCCGCCGCCTCCCGCCCGCGCTGGCCGCCGGCGCGCTGCTGGTGGGCGCCGTCGCCGCCACCGCCGCACTGTCCTTCCTGTGGCTGCCGCACGACCCCACCCGGGTCGACGCGGCCATCCGCCTGCAGAGCCCCTCGGGCGCGCACTGGCTGGGCACCGACGCCTTCGGCCGCGACATCGCCGCCCAGCTCATGGTCGGCGCCCGCACCACCCTGTACGTGGGCGTCGTCGCCGTCGGCATCGCGGCGCTGCTCGGCACTCCGCTCGGGGTGGCCGCAGGCATGGCCGGCCGGCGCGCCGGCGGCCTGCTCATGCGCGCCAACGACCTGGTGCTCGCCTTCCCCGCGCTGCTGCTCGCCATCATGTTCGGCGCGGTCTTCGGCGCCTCCACGCTGACCGCGATGGCCGCCATCGGCATCGCCACCGTGCCCAGCTTCGCGCGCATCGCCCGCAGCGGCACACTGCAGGTGATGAGCAGCGACTACGTGCTCGCCGCCCGCGCCGCGGGCCGCCGCCCCGCCTCGATCGCGCTGCGCCACGTGCTGCCCAACATCTCCGGTCTGCTCATCGTGCAGGGCTCGGTGTCGTTCGCGATCGCCGTGCTCGCCGAGGCGGCGCTGTCCTTCCTCGGGTTCGGTACCCGGCCGCCCACCCCCACCTGGGGCCGCATGCTGCAGGAGTCCCAGGAGCTGCTCTACTCGATGCCGCAGGCCGCGCTCTGGCCCGGCCTGGCGATCGCGCTGACCGTGCTCGGCTTCAACCTGCTCGGCGACGGGCTGCGCGACCGCCTCGACCCGCGGCTGCAGGAGGTGCGATGAGCGGCCCCGCTGCCGATCCGGAGGCACCCGTGCTGGAGGCCGCCGGCCTGTCCGTGGCCGCCGGCCCGACGCCGCTGGTGGACGGAGTCGGCCTGACCCTGGCGCCGGGGGAGCGGGTCGGGCTCATCGGCGAATCGGGCTCCGGCAAGTCGCTCACCGCGCTGTCCCTGATGGGGCTCCTCCCGGAGGGGGTGCACGCCACCGGGTCGATCCGGCTGGCCGGCGTCGACCGCGACCTGGCGGGCGCGCCCGAGCGGGTGCTCAGCCCGTTGCGCGGCGACCGGATCGCCATGGTCTTCCAGGAGCCGATGACCGCGCTCAACCCGGTCATGCGGGCCGGCCGCCAAGTCGCCGAGGCGGTCCGCGGCGTGCGCGGCCGCGCCGCCGACCGGGCGGCCGCCGCGCTGCTGGACCGGGTCCGCCTGCCCGACCCCGCGGGCGCGGCGCGCGCCTACCCGCACCAGCTCTCCGGCGGGCAGCGCCAGCGCGTCATGCTCGCCATGGCGCTCGCCAACGAGCCCGAAGTCCTCATCTGCGACGAGCCCACCACCGCGCTGGATGTCACCGTGCAGGCGCAGATGCTCGACCTCATCGTGTCCGGCACCGCCGCCGCGGGCACCGCGCTGCTGTTCATCACCCACGACCTGCCGGTCGTCGCCACCGTCTGCGACCGCGTGCTGGTGCTCTACGGCGGCCGCATCGTCGAGGCCGGGCCGGTGCGGCGGGTGTTCACCGCGCCGCGCCACCCCTACACGCGGGGGCTCCTGGACTCCTCCGACCTGACGGCGTCCGACGCCGACGGCCGCCTGCCCGCCATCCCGGGCACGGTGCCCGCGGCCGGGGCGTTCCCGTCCGGCTGCGTCTTCCGCGACCGCTGCCCGCGCGCCCAGGACGACTGCGCCGCACTCCCGCCCTGGACCGGCACGGCCGGAGACGGCTTCGCCTGCCTGCACCCGGTCCCGGCGGATGCCGCGGCGTCCGGAAGCGGGGAAGCGGACGCTGCGGCGCGCGGTCAGGAGGGCGGCGATGGCTGAAGCGGCCGGAGCGGGCACCGCCCGATCAGCGCGGGCCCGCTGCGCCCGGTGCGGCAGCGCCTGCGCGACCGGACGATACGGCGGGGCGTGCCGCACCGCACCCGCGGCGCGGTGGTGCGGTAGCGCGGGAAGAGGCGGGGACGGCGTACTGCCGTCCGGCCCGGCCGGCGGGACAGCAGGCGCTGAGGAGGGGCGATGGCTGAGGTGACCGGCGCCGGTACCGCGCCGGATGAGCGCGGCGACCGCGCCTCCGGTGGCGCCGGCCCGCTGCTGCAGGCGCGCGGCCTGCACCGCTCCTATCCGCGCCCGCGGACCTCGCTGCTGCGGGCGGCGGAGCCGGTGCGCGCGCTGCGCGGCGTGGACCTGCAGGTCGGCGCGGGTCAGCGGTTCGGCATCGTGGGCGAGTCAGGCTCGGGGAAATCCACCCTGGTGCGGCTGCTCGCCGCCCTCGACCGGCCCACCTCCGGGTCGGTGCTGCTCGACGGCACCGACGTCACCGCGCTGCCGGAGCGCCGCCGCGGATTCCTGCGCCGCCGGCTCCAGGTGGTCTTCCAGGACCCGATGAGCTCGCTCGACCCGCGGATGCGCGTCCGCGACATCGTCACCGAGCCGCTGCCGCCCGGGGAGCGCGCCGGCGCCGCCGAGCGGGCCCGCGCGCTGCTCGCCGACGTCGGACTGCCGCCGGAGGCGGGGGACCGCTTCCCGCACCAGTTCTCCGGCGGCCAGCGCCAGCGCATCTCCATCGCCCGCGCCCTGGCGCCCGACCCCGACATCGTCCTCGCCGATGAACCGGTCAGCGCCTTGGACGTGTCGGTGCGCGCCCAGATCCTCAACCTGCTGACCGACCTGGTGGAGCGCCGCGGCCTCACACTGGTCTTCGTCTCCCACGACCTGTCCGTGGTCCGGCGGCTGTGCGACACGGTCGCGGTGATGCGCGACGGCGAAGTCGTCGAGTCCGGGCCGACCGGGCAGGTCTACGGTGCGCCCCGCCACCCCTACACGCGCCGCCTCGTGGCGGCGGTGCCCACTCTGGCGCGCGCACTGGCCGGGACGACCGCCGCCGACCTCGCACGCGGCGCCGCACCCGGCGATACCGGTGCCCGCACCACGGGCGCCGGAGAAGAAGAGGGCGGCGGCAGCAGGCCGGCCCCTGGCGGCGGGTAGGACCCCGAACGGCCCCCGATCCCCGCACCGACCAGCGCTCTCGGCCCTCTGCTGAGACACCGGGGCGCACCGAAGGAGGACAGGTGGACGGCACTCCGACCGCGTCCGGGGCAGGCGCGGCGCCAGCAGCCCCGGCGTCCCTCGCCGACACCGGTGCCGCGGTGGCCTTCACCCGCGACCTGGTGCGGGTGCGCAGCGTCCACGAGCCCGCCACCGGCAGCACCGAGCAGGCCGCCGCCGGACTGGTGGCCGAACGCATGCGCGCGTTCGGGTGGAATCCGCAGGTCAGCGAAGCCGCACCCGGCCGGCCCAACGTGGTCGCCGTCATCGAGGGCGGGGGCGGACCGGGGCCCACGCTCATGTTCGAGGGCCACACCGACGTCGTCAGTGAAGGTGTGCGCAGCGCCTGGACCACCGACCCCTACGGCGCGGAACTCCGCGACGGCCGGATCTACGGGCGCGGGTCGGCCGACATGAAGTCCGGTGTGGCCGCGATGCTCTACGCCGCGGCCGCCGTGCAGGCCGCCGGGCCGTTCCCCGGGCGGATCGTCGTCGGGGCGCTGGCCGACGAAGAGGGCCTGATGCTCGGCGCCAAGCACTTCGCCGCCTCGCCGCTGGCCGCCGAAGTCGACGCGGCCATCATCTGCGAGCCCGAGGAAGGCGAGATCTGCACCGCCGCCAAGGGCGCGGTGCGGTTCTCGGTGGAGCTGCACGGACGCATGGCCCACGGCGCGATGCCGCAGCACGCCCGCAACCCGGTCGCCGCGGCCGGGCCGGTACTCGCCGCGGTCGCCGGCTACGAGGCCGAACTCCAGCGTGCCCACGGCGACCACCCGCTGCTGGGGCTGCCCTACCTGACGCCGACCGTGCTCAGCGCGGGCGACACCGACCAGATCAACGTCATCCCGGCCCGCGCCGCGCTCTGCGTCGACGCGCGCACACTGCCCGGCATGGACCACGCCGCGCTGGCCGCCGAGGTGCGCGCCCGCGCCGCCGCGGCGGCCGAGCCGCACGGGGTGGCAGCGGAGACCGCGGTAATCGACGACCGGCCCGCCGTGGAGATCGGCGCAGACGCGCCCGTGGTCGCCGCCCTGGCGGCCGCGCACACCGCAGCGACCGGCGAGCCGCCCCGCTTCGGCGGCGTGCCGGGCGCCACCGACGGGACGATCCTCACCCGGGACGCCGGCATCCCCACCGTGGTCTACGGCCCCGGCGGCAAGTGGATCGCCCACCAGGCCGACGAGTACGTGGCGGCCGCCGACATCGTCCGCTGCACCCGCATCTACGCCGACGCCGCACTGCGCTTCCTGACCGGCAGATCCTGACCGTCCGCCGGCATCCTGTCCGACCTCCTCCGCCGACCGACTCCGCATCCGCCCCTACCCGCCGGGCTGCCGCCGCGCGCACTGCCGCGCAGGAGCCCGGACGCATCCGCTGAGCAGGTCCGCCACACCAGGCCGGCGGCGAGCGCCCTCCCGTGCGGCGCCGCCGGGGCAACGAGGAGGCTTTGTGGACTACGCGACGATGTTCCGGCTCGACGGCCAGCGCGCGGCCGTGGTCGGCGCCGGCAGCGGCATCGGCCGGGAGTGCGCGCTGGCGCTGGCCGCGCAGGGCGCCGAGGTGCACTGCCTCGACCTCAACGAGGACGCGGCCCGGGCCACCGCCGAGCAGGCCGGCGGTCCGGCCGGCGCCGGGAGGCTCGATGCGCGCGACCCGGAGGCGGTGCACGCTACAGCGCGCGAGCTGGGCGCTGTCGACGCGCTGGTGTTCACCGCCGGCGTCAACGTCCGCAAGCGCATCCTCGACTACACCCCCGAGGAGTTCGACCGGGTCATCCAGCTCAACCTGCGCGCCTCGTTCACGCTGATCAGGGCGTTCGGTGCGGGGATGGTCGAGCGCGGCCGCGGCAGCATCACCGGGTTCGCGTCGATCCGCGCCCAGACCGTCGAGCCCGGGCAGAGCGCCTACGCCGCCACCAAGGCCGGGCTCGTCCAGCTGATCCGCACGGCCGCCGCGGAGTTCGGCCCGGCCGGCGTGCGCGTCAACGCGGTGGCGCCCGGCGTGGTGGAGACGCCCCTGACGGCCCAGATCAAGGACGATCCGGGCTGGTACGACGCCTACGCCCAGAAGACCGCCCTGCGCCGCTGGGCCAGCCCCGCCGAGACAGCCGGCGCAGCCGCCTTCCTCGCCTCCGCCGCCGCGTCCTACGTCACCGGCGCCGTCCTCACCGTCGACGGCGGCTGGACCGCCGTCGACGGCCGCTACGACCCGCCGGGGATGCCGCCGCCGCAGCCCGCCTGAGAAATCTACGCTGTACAGGTGGCGGATCGGGCAGGGCCCGACGTGCGCATCAGGACCCGCCCCGGAGCGGCACCGGCGTTTTCGCCGCCAGCGCCGGTCTGCGCCGGTGCGGATCCATGGTGCGGCTGCGGCACTGGCACGGGTGCGCAGTCCGGGCCGGCCGCGCGCGGTGCTGGCGCGCGGCCTCCCCGTCGAGCACACTCGTTCCATGCTGGAAATCGGATTGGTGGTGCTGGGGGTCGACGACGCGGCCCGCGCGGCGGCCTTCTGGACGGCGGCGCTGGACTACGTGCCGCAGGACGACGACGCCCCCGGCGACTGGGTCGTCCTCGCGCCCCGCAGCGGCCGGGGCGCCCACCTGGCACTGGACCGGATCGACACCCCGGCGCCGGCGCACCCCCGGATGCACCTCGACCTGAACACGGCCAGCCCCGCCGAGCAGGCCGCCGAGGTCGAGCGCCTGGTGGCTCTGGGTGCCGAACGCGTCGACTGGGAGTTCTACCCCGAGGACCCCGATTTCGTCGTCCTCGCCGACACCGAAGGCAACCGCTTCTGCGTCGTCGACACGTCCCATCCCTGAGCGGCGGAGCACGCCGCCGGGGGTACGGCGCCGCGGCTGGCCCTTGCCGGGCCGGCGCCGACGGCAGACCGGGGCGGAGGCGCCGGGACCCCGCGGGCAGCGGAGGCCCGGCCGCGCATCCGGGCACTCTCGAACCAGCCCCGTGCTCCTCGGGCTGCCAGCCGATCGAGCTTGACCTCAACCAAAGTTGAGGTGCTGGAGTATCCACGCCGCGGGCGTACGGCCCGCGACAGGAAAGGGCTCTCCAGTGAATTCTCCGATTTCCAGTAATCCCGCGACTTCCCCAGCAGGCGCGGTGTCCCGCCCGCCTTCTCGGCTGACGCTGCCGGTCGTCCTGGTCGGCGTCGCTCTGGTGGCGATGTCGATTTCCGGTACGGCCATCGCGCTGCCGAATATCGGGCGCGACCTTGCGGCCTCGGGCTCGGCGCTGAACTGGGTGGTTGCCGGATACAACCTGGCCTTCGCCGCGATGACCCTCGTCGCAGGGGCAGCGGCAGACCGCGCGGGACGGCGCCGGATCTTTATCGCCGCGGCCGCCGTGTTCTCCATCGGGTTCTGGGCCACCGCGCTGGCGCCGTCCATCCTGGTCCTCGATCTCGCACGGATCGTCTCCGGTATCGGCGGTGCCGGAGTGATGGCCGCGGGCGGGGCGCTGCTGGCGTCGAGCTACCAAGGCGCTGCGCGCAACAGCGCCTTCGCGTTCATGGGAACCATGGCCGGTGTCGGCATCGCCCTGGGCCCCACGATGGTCGGCGGACTCATCGCCCTGGCAGGATGGCGCGGCAGCTTCGTCGTCTTCGCGCTCCTCGGCACACTCGTCGCATGCGGCGCGGTTCGCCTGCAGGAATCGCGCGACGACCAGAGCCGGACCGATTGGGCCGGAAGCGTGTTGTTCGTCGCCGCCCTCAGCGCATTCATGTTCGGGCTTCTCGAAGGGCCAGTATCCGGCTGGACCCATCCGGCGGTCGTGGGCGCATTTGCCGGAGGCGGTGCGGCGTGCATTGCCTTCGCGGCAGCCCAGCGCCGCAGTGCTGCTCCGGTGCTCGCTCCGGAACTCCTCGCGGAACGCGGCTTCATGGGCTGGTGCCTGGCGACACTGACGACCTCGATCGGGTTCCTCGGTGCGCTGGTCTTCCTGCCCACCTACCTGCAGGCTGCCGCCGGCAGCACGCCGGCCGCTGCCGGGCTGACGATGCTGCTGCTGACGGCGCCTGTCCTGGTTGCCCCGGTGCTTGCCGTCACCGCGGTCAACCGCGGGGTCTCAGCGCGGCTGGCCATCCTCACCGCACTGGTGCTCGTCGTCGCCGGAAACTTCGGCCTGCTGCTTCTGGGACCGGAGAATACGGCGGCGCTGATCGCCGTCCCCCTGCTGCTGATCGGCATCGGCATGGGGACCTCGTTCGGCATCGCCGACGGCCAGGCGATGGCGCTGGTCCCGGCACGGCTGGTCGGCACAGCCGCCGGGTTCCTCAACACGCTCCGCGGCGCGGCAGAGGCGCTCGTGATCGCGGCGTTCAGCGCGCTGCTCCTCGGGTTCCTCGGCGCCCGGCTCGGCGACACCGGCCATGCATCCAAGGTCGCCGCGGGAAACCTTTCCGGCCAGGGCGGCTACGGTGCCGAGATCGACGCTTTCACGGCTTCCTGGCACCTCACCCAGATCGGGATCGGCTCCGTATGCCTGCTGCTCTCCGCCGCGGTTGCCGCCCTCCTCTTCGCACACCCGCGCAACTCCAGCAGCGGAGAAGGTGACCGTCATCCCCGATGACCTGAATGGGCGCGCGGCACCTCCGGGCGTCCACATCGATCCATCCGAGCCGCTGCCGATCGGCGACGTGATCAGGCGGACCGGAGTGTCTGCCTCCGCGCTGCACTTCTACGAACGCAAGGGGCTGATCTCCAGCACACGCACCCCGGCGAACCAGCGCCTCTACGAACGCCACATGCTGCGCCGCATCTCCTTGATCCTGGTCGCCAAGCGCCTGGGCATCCCGCTCGCCGACGTCGCCCGAGTCTTCCGCCGCCTCCCCGACGACCGCGCGCCCACCCACGAGGAGTGGCAGAAGGTCTCCCGCACGTGGAAACGGCAGCTGGAGGAGCGCCGGCAGCAGATCGAGGCGCTGGAGCGGGAGCTCACCGGATGCATCGGCTGCGGATGCCTCTCCATGAAGGCATGCCTGCTCCTCAACCCGGACGACGCCCTCAAGTCTCAAGGGCCCGGACCCGTCCGCATCCAGAGCCGGTGATGGACGCGAAGGTGTGCGCCCCGCCGACGTCGCCGGCGTCAGCGCGGGCGTGAACGGTGCCATTCTTCGAGGATCGCCGGCAGGGCCGCCTGCAGGTGGGCGTAGAAGTCGCGCATGTCGGCGAGGCGCCGGGCGGCCGGGGAGTCGGGGCCGGCTGTACCGATTCCGGATTCGGCGGCGTCGTGCAGCGCGCTGAGGACGCGGTTCTGACTGGCGTAGAGGGCCGGCCACGCGTCGTCGCGGAGGCGGAAGCGGTCCCGGCGGCTGCCCGGTGCGGGCACGCGTTCGACGAGGCCCACCTCGATGAGCGAGCGGATGCCGGTGGACACCGAACCGCCGCTCACGCCGAGGGCCGTGCCGAGTTCCGCCGCTGTCATGCTGTCCGCCTCGGTGAACAGGAGCGCGGCGAGAAGTCGGGCGGGCATCCGCTGCAGGCCGGCCCGGGTGAGGACCAGGGCGAGGTGTTCGGCGGGCGCGTTCTCGGGTGCTGGTGCCACACGGCCACTCTACCGATTTTCAATATTTTCTAAAAATCGATAACCTTGGCGGTGCGCCGGCCGCGGCGCACGAGCGAGGCAGGAGTGGTCGCGGTGCCGCCTGAAGGATCCCGACGGAAAGCCCTCGTGGTGGGCGCGGGCATCGCCGGCCTGGCCACCGCGCTCCAGCTGGCGAGGTCCGGGTGGCGGGTGACCGTGCTTGAGCGGGCGGCCCGGCTGCGCGGCGGAGCGTTCGTCGTGGGCTTCTCCGGTATCGGATATGACGCCGCCGAGCAGCTCGGACTGATCGGCGAACTGCGCCGCCTCGCATCGCCGTGGAGCCCGCTGCAGTACGTCGACGGCGGCGGCAGGGTGCTCGCCTCGATGTCCGTCGGATCCCAGCGGGCGATGGTCGGGCACCGCATGGTCTCCATCCTGCGGGGCGACTTGGAGCGGGTGCTCCACGCATCGCTGCCCTCGGCCGTTGAACTGCGATTCGGTGCGGACCTGGCCGGGATCGACAATGGGCCGGAAGGGGTCCGGGCCACCCTCGGCGATGGCAGCCGCATCGACGCTGACCTGCTCGTCGGTGCCGACGGGCTGCACTCCGCGGTCAGAGGGCTCGTGTTCGGCGCCGAGGAAGGGTTCCGCCGCGACTTGGGCGCGGCAGTGGTGTCCTTCGAAGTCGAGGATCCGCCGAGTGCACTGGCCGACCATACGACGCTCCTGGCACTGGTCGGGCGCGGGGCCGGCGTCTATCCGCAGCGCGGCAACCGCCTGGCTGCCTTCTTCACCTTTGCGGCCGGGCGCCCCGAGTCGGCGCTCGCTGCCGGGCCGCTTCCCGCCTTGCACCGTGTGTACGGCGATCTCGACTGGGCCTGGCCGGACCTGCTGGCGCGGGCGGCCGCCGCGGACTCCGTCTTCGCCGACACCATCAGCCAGGTCCGCATGGGCTCATGGAGCCGCAGCAGGACCGTGCTCGTCGGCGACGCAGCCTGGTCGGTCAGCCTGCTCGCCGGATACGGGTCGTCGCTCGCCGTCGGCGGGGGAGTGCTGCTGGGGACCCTGCTCCGCGAACACCGCGATATCGGGTCTGCACTGGCCGAATGGGAACGGCGGCTGCGGCCGGTCGTGCTCAGCAAGCAGCGCCGCGGACGGCGGTCCCGCGAGCTGTTCATTCCCAGCAGCCACCTGTCCCTTGCTGCCCGGTCGGTGGGTGTCCGGTTGTCCGGCATGAAATGGGCCCATGCGCTGGCCGGCCGGGCAGCCGGCCGGGATTCCCGGTAGCCCGCGGCCCCAGAGTGCTGCCGCCCGCGGACACCGGCGCCGCCGGAATCCGCGACATCCGGACGCCGGGGGAGCGGCGTCCCGACCGCCATTGCGCGACGCCGGTGTCTCTCGCTCAGTCATTGCGCAGCGGCGTTCCCGCCGCGGCTTCTGCAGCTCACCGAGTTGAGCCTGGCGCGGCTCAGGCACTGCCTTGGCGGAGGCCGGCCAGTGCGCGCGTCTCGATCCGGCGGCCGCAGACCACCGTCAGGATCAGAACGAGCGCACCGCAGCCGGCCATGGCCCACGGCAGGCCCGCTCCCCACTGCACGAGGACCCCCGCGACGATCAGCAGGACGAGCGCGAGCAGGTAGCCGCCGCTGGCCCGGCGTGCGCTCGCCGTCGCGCTGTAGCGGTGGGCCGCCATCCCGTTCCTCCGGTCGACCACGGCCGTCAGCGCGGCGGGCACGATGCCCACCCCCACGATCACCGCGTAGGGAATCAGGTCCCAGCTGAAGCTGCCCATTCCCACGGCGACCGCCATCGAGGCCCCCATGGCCGGGTGGTACCACCACGGGCTGGCAGACCCCTGCCGGGCGCCGTCCCCACCGGTGACAGCATCCTGCCTGTTCACATCGTCCATACGGTTCTGTCCCCCACTTCCACATTGGATTTCCGCAATGGAGTCGCCGGCAATCGGTATCCATACTTCCGGCGATTCTGCTCGCCGCGGCCTGCGATTCGGGCTAAGTGCGGAAACCTGTTCCTTTTCTTCTGCTTTCCGATCGCCGGACTCTAGTGGAATGGATGCCGGGGTGACAAATGTAATGTCGCTGGCCCTTTCGATGATCATCGGTAAGCAATGACGGGTTCCCATTGCGCATCCGGGGTGCCGCGGTACCGTATTCATCCGGAGGTCTTCGAAGGGTTCCGGGCGTGCGGTAAGACATTCCTCAGAGCCGGAGGCCGGGGAAGCGGTACGGCGCTCCGGCGGGCGGCAGGCCCGCGCAGCAGGCGGACCGGTCCTCATGAACGCCGAAGCCCGCGGTAAAGGGAGGCGACAACAATGGCCGGGCACCTGCTTGCACTCATTCACAGTCCGCTCGTGGGCCCGATGGCCTGGGAATCGACGGCGGAGTGCCTGCGGCGGAAAGGGCGCGGTGCTGTCGTCCCCTCCCTCGCCGGGGCTGTTCACCGGGGCCCTCCGTATTACCGGCGCCTGGCCGGGGCGGCGGCGAGCGCACTGGACGCGGATAAGCGCGATGGCGGGGTGGTGCTGGTCGGGCACAGCGGCGCCGGGGCGCTGCTGCCCGCGATCGCCGAGGCGGTGGGCAGCCGGGTGCGAGGGATGGTGTTCGTGGACGCCCTCCTTCCGCACCCGGGCCGGAGCTGGTTCGCCACAGCGCCGCCGCAGATGCGCGAACAACTGGCAGGGCTGGCCCGCGGCGGCCGGCTGCCCCGGTGGAACGAGTGGTTTCCCGCAGAGGTGCTCGAGGCCCTCGTGCCCGATGCGGCGCTGCGTGCGCGGTTCGCCGGCGGCCTGCCGGAGCTGCCGATGGCGTATTTCGACGAACCGGCGCCCGAGGTCCAGGCCGGTGGCGCCGACCGCTGCGCCTACGTGCGGTTGAGCGATGCCTACGACCTGGCCGCCGAGGATGCCCAACGCCGCGGCTGGCCGGTCTACCGCGAGGACGCCGACCACCTGGCGATGCTCACGCGGCCCGAATGGGCCGCCGGTACGATCGAACGAGCGGCCGCTGCGGCGGGCGGGTAGGCAGCTGGACTGCTCCAGCGCCCGTGCCCGGGGCCGTTCGATTGCGCCGCCTGCAGCGTCCGCTGGGCCAAGCTGGCCGGCCCGCTAGTCGTCGGCGGCGGCGCCGGTGCGCTGTGTGCTGGAGTAGTGCCTGCGCTGCCGCGCACGATTGCCGCAGTCGGCGGGGTCGCACCAGCGGCGGCTGCGGTTGCGGGAGGTGTCGAGGAAGACCCAGCGGCATTCCTGGCAGGCGCGGACGCGGGGGAGTGATTCCGACGAGGTGAGGAGCTGCACCGCGTCCAGGGCGAGGAGGCCGGTCAGGCGGGGAGTGTCGTCAACCCAAGCCGCATGGGTGGCGCCGCGCGGGAACTCCAGCCGCGCCCGCTCCCGGGAGGCGAGGGCGGCGGTCCTGATCCGGCCAAGGCACTCCGGGTCGGGGGTCTGCCCGTCCGCGACAGCGAGGAAGGCCCGGGCCAGGATCTCGCGAAATCCGACCAGCTCGGATACGCCGTCCAGAGCAGCGTGCGGGAGGGCGACCGCCTCCCTCCACCGGGCCGCGTTGCCTTCCGGGGACAGCCAGTCGTGCTGGCGCGCGGTGCCGCGGTAGCTCACCAGATTGGCGAAGTCGAGGCAGAGCGCACCGCCGATGAGCTTGTAGGTCCCCCGGTACGGGCCGGGGTCGAGACCGAGAACGGCGGCCATCGCTCCCTTTCCGATAACGCCCTTGGGTCCTTTGACACGTTAGCATCCGTGCCCCATCATCCATCTAACGCTCAAAACGGATTTGGACCGTTAGGGATGAGGCCATGGTCACCGGGAAGGCGGAGCGGCGGCCGGTCGCGCAGCGGGTCCGCCCCGAACTCTTCTTCGTGGGCTCGGCGGTCTTCCACTACCTGGGGCCGTCGTTTGCCGTGCTGCTGTTCGTCCAGGTCGAGCCCCTCGGCGTGGCCTGGCTGCGCATCCTCTCGGCCGCCGTGATCTTCGCGCTCTGGCGCCGGCCGTGGCGGGCGTGGCGCGCCGCCGGCCGGCGGGAGCGGGCGACGATCGTCGTCTGGGGGATCCTCCTCGCCCAGATGAACACGGTGTTCTACCTGGCGATTGAGGTCCTGCCGCTGGGGACTGTCGCGGCGATCGAGTTCGCGGGGCCCATCGCACTCGCGGCCGCCGCCGTGCGCAGCCTGCGCAACCTCGGCGCTCTGGCACTCGCCGTTTCCGGGGTCGCCGCGCTCAGCCAGGTGAGCCTCGCCGGCGAGCCGCTGGGATTCCTGTTCGCCTTCGCCAACATGGTGCTCTTCGCCGGCTACATCGTCATCGGCCACCGGGTGTCGAGACACGAGCACCTCGCCGGAGTCGACGGCCTCGCCGCGGCGATGGCCATCGCGGGGATCGCGGCCCTCCCCTTGGGTGCCGCAGATGCGCTGCCCGCCTTTGCCAGCCCCGTGGCGCTCGGTGCGGCGGTCGGTGTCGGCATCACCTCCTCGGTGATCCCCTACGCGTTCGACCAGTTGGCCATGCACAGGCTGGCGCGCGGAACCTATGCGCTCATGACGGCGCTGCTTCCCGCCACCGCGACCGCGATCGGGATCCTCGTCCTGGCGCAGGTGCCGAAGCCGCTGGAGATCCTGGGGATCGGCCTCGTCGTTGCGGCGGTGGCGCTGCACCGCGAGGACCGGCCCGGCCGCAGGCCGCGGGCGGGCTCAGGGTAGGACGCGAGCGGGCCGGCTCGGCAGTCCGCGGCATCATCCGAGGTCAACCGGGTGCGGCGTCCCCTTTCTGGTAGATGAAGTGTCAACATGTTCATTACACTGCGTCCATGGATGCGACGCAGCGGGGACTCAGCCCGGATGAGCAGGCCGCCTGGGAGAACTTCATCCGGATGCAGGAGGTACTCATCGGTCGGCTGTCCCGCCTCATCCGGTCCGACTCCGGCATGTCTGCGTCCGATTACATCGTGCTCGCCAAACTCACCGAGGCCCCGGACCGCCGGCTGCGCTTCCTGGACCTGGCCAAACTCGTCGAGTGGGAGAAGAGCCGCATGTCCCACCAGGTCACGCGGATGGCCAAGCGCGGGCTGGTGGCCAAGAAGGAGTGTCCCGACGACGGGCGCGGCGCGTTCATCGTCGCCACCCCGCTCGGCTGCGAGGCGATCCAGGACGCCGCACCCCTGCACGCCGAGCACGTCCGCCGCCTGTTCGTCGATGCCCTGACGCCGGACCAGCTCGCCACGTTCGCCCGGCTCTCCCGCCGCGTCCGGGAGCACGCGGAGCAGCAGGCGGACTGACCCGGAGGCCGGGCGCCGGCGGCCCCGCGGAGGCTGCGGCCGGCGGCCCCCGGTCAGGCACGGCGCCGCGCGCGGCATGTCCGGCAGTGCGCGCAACCGAACCTTGGGCCGCGGGCCTGCGTCGTATGCCCGGGTTCGGGGAACAGCGCTCTCTGACGGCCGCAGCGCTGACCGCGAAGGCGGCTTGCGCGTCCGGCGGCCGCGCCACCCGGAGCGAGAAGGAAGTCCATGGGCTACGTCACCGTCGGGAACGAGAACAGCTCCCCGATCGAGCTCTACTACGAGGACCAGGGGACGGGCCAGCCCGTCGTGCTCATCCACGGGTACCCGCTCAACGGCCACAGCTGGGAGCGCCAGACCCGGGAGCTGCTGGCCGCCGGGTACCGGGTCGTCACCTACGACCGGCGCGGTTTCGGCAGGTCGTCCAAGACGGGCTCGGGCTACGACTACGACACCCTGGCCGCCGACCTGGACACGGTGCTGAACACCCTCGACCTGACCGGCGCCGTCCTCGTCGGGTTCTCGATGGGCACCGGCGAACTCGCCCGCTACGTGTCCCGCTACGGCCACGAGCGGATCGCCAAGCTCGCCTTCCTCGCCTCGCTGGAGCCGTTCCTGGTGGCCCGCGACGACAACCCCGAAGGGGTGCCGCAGGACGTCTTCGACGGCATCGAGGCCAAGGCCAGACAGGACCGCTACGCCTGGTACACGGAGTTCTTCGGCGACTTCTACAACCTCGGCGAGAACCTCGGCGAGCGGATCAGCCAGGAGGCGGTCACCAACAGCTGGAACGTTGCGGCCGCCAGCGCCCCGGTCGCGGCCTATGCGGTGGTCTCCTCCTGGATCGAGGACTTCCGCGGCGACGTCGAGGCGGTCCGCGCCAGCGGCAAGCCGGCCCTCATCCTGCACGGCACCGCGGACAACATCCTGCCCATCGACGCCACCGCCCGCCGGTTCCGCACCCTCCTGCCGCAGGCGCGGTACGTGGAGGTGGCCGGCGCTCCGCACGGGCTGCTCTGGACGCACGCCGAGGAGGTCAACGCCGCGCTCCTCGACTTCCTCGGCTGAGCGGGCGCCACCGGGAAGGGCGCCCGCAGCCCGGCCTTTCCGCGCGCTGCGGCCGGTCCAGCGGAGGGGCGCATCGGGCCCGGCCGGCCCGAAGCCCCGACCCGGCCGGGCCGGCCGACCCCCGCGTCCTACCGCCGCAGCACCGGGTGCCCGCTGGCGATCGAGATGCGATTGAACGCGTTGATCAGGGTGGCCGTCCACTCCACCGCGGAGATCTGCGCGGTGGTCAGGTGGGCGGCCGCCCGCGCGTTGACGGCCTGCCGGTCGGCGGCCGGATCGAGCACGGTCAGCGACTCCGCCAGTTCGAGCGCCGCCCGCTGCTCCTTGGTGAACAGAGCGGTCTCGCGCCAGGCCGGCAGCAGGTCCAGGGTGCTCTGCTCCACGCCGGCCTTGAGCGCCTTGGGGAAGTGGACGCTCAGGCAGGTCGGGCACCCGTTGATCTGGGAGACCCGGATGTTGACCATCTCGATCAGGTCGTCGCCCAGGCCGGCCTCGTGTGAGGCGGCCCGGGACGCCGCGGCCGCCTTGACCATCGCCCCGTAGACCGCGGGGTGCTCCCTGTCGAGGTAGGGGCGCTCCGTGCTCACGCGTCATCCGCCGTTTCGACCGTCTGCTTGACCAGTTCCAGGTCGGCGGGCCTGGGGCGGCGGAACTGCCCGCCGCCGGCCGTGTACTCCTCGCCGTGCTCCTTGAGGTGCTTGGCGAACAGCGGGCACACCGGAACGACGGTGATGTTCCTGCGGACGCTGTCGGCCAGCGCCTCGCGGACGAGCAGCCCGGCCAGGCCCCGGCCGCCGAACTCCGGGTCGACCTCGGTGTGGAAGAAGACGCGCTCGCCGCCGGAGCCCGGCGGGTCGACGAAGTCCGCGCGGCCGGCGAGGGCGCCGGCGTCCACGTGCACGGTGTAGGCGCTGATGGCGCGTGTTTCGTCGAGTGCGATGGACACGGGCGCACCGGTCCTGTCGGTCCGCTGTTCGGCCATTGCGGCTACCTCTCTGGGGTGGGGTGTCTGACCTGGTCGGTGGGGGGGTAGGCGGACCCAGCGGTCCGCGGTCCTCCGTGGGCGGGCGCCGGCGGTGCCCCTCAGCCGTCGAACTGCGCGTGCGGCGGCGGGTTCTTCCGGGGGCGCATCCGGACCGGCGGCAGCTCCGGGGCGGGGATCCGCGACATCCCCTCGCGGTTCCTCCCCGGGCCGCCGTGCCCCACGTAGCCCTCGACGCGGCCGAAGCGCTCGCCGTGGTTCTGCCACTCCTCCCGGTACTGCCGGATCTCTTCGGTCGTGCGGCCGAGGAAGTTCCACCACATGAGGACCTCCTCGCCGAAGGGGGCGCCGCCGAGGAGGATGAGCCGAGCCGCTTCGGCCCCCTCGTTGGCGACCCGCAGCGACTCGCTGCCCACTCCGGTGTAGCCCATGGCGTCCTTGGGGACGTGCACGCCTTCGAGCACGGTGTGCTCGCCGGTGTCCACCAGCAGGCCGTGCTCGAAGGCGGGATCGACGGGCAGGTCGAGCACACTGCCGGGGTGCAGGCGGATCTCGGCCCCCACCAGGGGCGTGTACATGCGCACCGGGGAGTCCGCTCCGAGCAGCGAGCCGAGGAACACCAGCGCCGAGCCGCCGTCGAATTCGACCGGCTCGGGCACATAGTGCTCGAACCCGCGCTCCGGCCGGTGCCGGACCTCGTCGGGCAGGGCGACCCAGAGCTGCACCCCGTGGATCCTCTCCGCCTCCGGGGTGGAGGTCTCCGAGTGGCAGATGCCGGCCCCGGCCGTCATCAGGTTCATCTGCCCGGGAAGGACCGCGGCGGCGTGCCCGCCGGAGTCGATGTGGGCGATGGCGCCATCGAACAGCCAGCTGACCGTCTGCAGCCCGGTGTGCGGGTGCGGAGCCACATCCATCCCGCCGGTGTCGGCCACCTCCTGCGGTCCGAAGTGGTCGACGAAGCACCAGGCGCCGATCAGCGAGCGCTGCCGCTGCGGCAGCGTGCGGCGCACGTTCATCGCGCGCGGACCGCCCAGGGGGACGGTGCGGGCGGTGATGATCTCGACCGGAGCGCCGCCCGCCTGCGCGGCCAGCGGGCCGGGCAGGCCGCCGTCGCTGCACACCAGGGCGTCCGGATGGGTTTCGGTGTTGGTCATTGCGGTGCTCTTCCTGGTTCACGGGCGGGGATCCGGGCGCGGCTGGCTGAGCCGTGCCGGCCCGTCGCGGTGGCGGGGCGGCCGCCGTGCCCTGCCCCGCCCTGATCCGCGTGCGCTCGGCCGGCGCCGGCGCCTGTGCTGCGGCGCCGGCGGTGAAGATCCCGAACTGCGTCGCCCCCCGGCTTCTGGTCGCTGTGTCGCTCGGCGCGGTCCACGGACTGCGGCGTGGACGCCCCCGCCGCGCCATCGTAACCGGTCGGTTGATCAGTCAACAAGAATGGCGCCAGCGGGGCGGGGTCGCGAGGGTCCGCACCCGTCGTCGGCGTGCCGGGCGGTGTGCCGGCGGAGGCCGGGGCATGGCCGCTCGGCGCATGATCCGGGCCGGCACCCGGGACTGCACGCGGGCGCCAGCGGCGCCGCTGGCGCCGCGGGCGAGACAGCCGATGCCGGCCGTCCTGGCCGGGCCGTCGGAGCGCGCTTCAGCGCCGGGTCGATGCGCGCACGGTGAGCTCCAGCGCCATCGGTTCCGGCGGATGGGCCCGCTGCTCGCCGCTGAGGCGCTGGGACAGCAGGTCGAGGAGGCGGTTGGCCGCCTCAGTGGTGTCCAGCCGCAGCGCGGTGATCGCCGGCTCGGACAGCTCGGCGACCGGGCCGTCCGAGGCGGTTGCGACCATGAGGCGCCCCGGCACCTCCATCCCCAGCCGGCGGGCGGCGTCGAGCGCACCCTCGGCGAACACGCTGGAGGAGGTGACCAGCGCGTCCGGCGGGTTGCTGCCCTGCAGCAGGCGCAGGACCACTTCGGCGGCCGACAGCTGCCCTTCGAGGTTGTCCGCGATCCGGATGGTCGGCGCCATCCCCCGGGCGGTCACGGCGTTGGCGTACAGCCATAGGATCGAGCGCCGGTAGGCGTTGTCGGTCTGGCCGACCAGCACCGCCGTGCGCTGGGCTCCGCGGTCGAACAGGTGGGTGATCAGCTCGGCGACCGAGCGGCGGTAGTCGGCCCCGACCCACCACGGGAACGACGGCACCGCCGGGTCGGGGTCGAAGGAGACGGCGGGGATCCCCCTGCGCAGGAGCACCTGCAGGGTCTCGTCGCGGTGGTCGGGGTAGAGCACGATGCACCCGTCCAGGCGCGGCACGCGCGCGATGGCGTCGTCAGCCCCCTGCGCGGTGAACACGGAGAACCCGCGGTTGAGGCAGGCCACAGCCACGGCCCCGGCGAGGTTGGAGAACGTGGCGGTTCCGAACGCGAAGCCGCCGAGCGCTTCCGAAGGGCGGATCAGGATGCCGACGGTCGGTTCGCCCCGCGGTGCCCGGAACCCGATCGCGGACGCCGCCTCGAGGACCTTGCGCCGCGTCTCCTTGGAGACCGGACGCTTGCCCGCATAGACCTGCGAGGCCGTGGAGATCGAGACCCCCGCCCGGCGAGCGACCTCCGAGAGGGTGGCCTTGGGCTCGCGGGGCGGGGGCATCGTCGGCTCCGATCCTCAGGACTCGTTGATCTGCCCGGTCGGCGTGAATGCGGTTTCCTTCAGCCCGAGCGAGCAGGCGACCAGGACGGCCATCGCGAACGTGCCGTAGAGCGCCACCGAGATCGGGTTCTGGTCGCTGAGGATCAGCAGACCGGTGGCGGCGAAGGCGGCCGTTCCGCCGCCGATAGCGGCTCCGACCTGGTAAGACGCTGACATGCCACTGTAGCGGACCCGGGCCGGGAACTGCTCTCCGAGGAACGCTGGAATCGGCCCCTGGGTGACCCCGGTCAGCAGCCCCATCACCGCGAAGGCGAGCACCGCCACCCCGACGTTGAGGGTGGCCGCCATGGGGAAGTAGGCGTAGAGGAACAGGGCCATGGCGGCACCGCCGGCGACCAGGGTCGGCCGCCGTCCGATGCGGTCGGACAGCAGGGCGAAGGCCGGTGCGGCGAGGAACAGCACCGCGCTGTAGGCGAGCTGCCCGATCAGGGTCTCGGTCTCGCCGTATCCGATGTCGGTCAGATACGACAGGAAGAACGTGAACCCGATGTAGGCGATGGTGTTGTAGCCGTAGCTGACGCCGAGGCTCAGCAGGATCGCGCGCGGCCGTCCCTTGACCGCCTCCACGACCGGCATCGCGGGGACGTCGTCGGCAACCTCTTCGTTCTGGGGCATCGTGAGCCGCGCGAGCAGGCCGAGGATGACGAGGGCCCCGCCGAGCCAGAACGGGATCCTCCAGGCGAACGAGACCAGGTCTCCGTCGAAGGCGATGCTGACGAGCGCGAACACGCCCGCGCCCAGTAGCGTGCCCAGCCCGATGCCCATGCTGGTGAAGCTGCCCCAGAGCCCCCGCCGGCCGGGTGGGGCGTTCTCCATTCCGAAGAGCGCCGCCCCGCCCCATTCACCGCCGGCCGCGAACCCCTGGATCATCCGCAGCAGCACCAGCAGGATCGGTGCCCAGGCGCCGATCTGCTCGAACGGCGGCAGCAGGCCGATGCAGAAGGTGGCCACACCCATGGTGATGAGCGTGCTGATCAGCATCTTCCGCCTGCCGAACCGGTCGCCGAAGTGGCCGATCACCAGCCCGCCGAGCGGACGGGCCAGGAAGCCGGTGCCGAAGGCGGCGAAGGCGTAGAGCGTGCCGATGAGGGGGTCGGAGCCGGGGAAGAAGACGACGTTGAAGACGAGTCCGGCAGCCAGGCCGTAGATGAGGAAGTCGTAGTACTCCAGCGCCGTTCCCAGGCCGGAGACCAGGAAGGTCTTCAGCGCGGAGACGTCTCTGCCCCCGTGCTGGGAGTCAGGGGGTGCGGTGGTGCTCATGGCGTGTCCGTTCCGGGTCGTTCAGTCGTTGTAGTGCTGGGTGCCGATGGCGGAGACCGGGGTGCCCGAGGCGTCGTATCCGGCGATGTTGGGCCGGGCGAAATCCATTGTGAAGGGCTCGTTGCTCGCCGGGACGAGGGCGGTGGCCAGGTCGGACACGGCGTCGGCGTGCTCGGCGAGCCCTTCGTGCACCAGCACGGCCGGCCCGCTCGCGTCGATGCGCGGCAGGCCCACCGCCGCCTCGGCGGAGCAGCCGCCGTCGATCAGCGCGATCACCGCCTGGGCCACGGCGCTGATGATGCGCCGGCCGCCCGACGCCCCCAGCGCGGCCACCGCAGAGCCGTCCCTCGTGACCAGCGCGGGCGCCATGTTCGCGAGCGCGCGCCCGCCCGGGCTGATGCTGTTCGCGGCGCCGGGAGCGGCATTGAACCAGGCCATGGCCGAGTCGAACAGCAGCCCGGTCCGCGGGCACAGGACACCGCTGCCGAAGTGGTTCGCGGCGGTGTGGGTGATCGCGGCGATGTTGCCCTCGGCGTCGGCGACCGAGATGTGGGTGGTGCCGCTGCTGGGGGGCGTCGCGGTGTCCGGGCGCCACTGCGGGGCGCTCCCGTGGTCTCCGGCGTAGGGCCACGGGTCGTGGGCGGCGCGCGCGGCGTAGGTGGCCCACGGCGGGCCGTCTTCCCAGCCGGGGACGTCGTGCCCCTGCCGGACCTCGTCGGCGAGCCGGCGGATGTAGGACGGGCTGAGCAGTCCCTCCTCCGGTACCGGCACGACGCCGGGGTCGCCCAGCCAGTGGTAGCGGTCGGCGAACGCGTGCCGGACGGCGAGGACGATCCGCCGGGTCGCTTCCGGGCCGGCGTGCGCGGGGGACGCCTCCGGGTACAGCGCCTGCCAGATCGCCAGGATCTGCAGCGTGGTGATGCCGCCGCCGGGTGCGGCGGGCACGGCGATGTCGGCGCCGCGGTAGCGGAGCTGCCGCGCCGGGCCGATCGCGGGCGCAGCCGAGCGCAGGTCGGCGAGCGAGAGCAGCCCGCCCCGCTCGGCCGAGGTCTGCACGAGGCGGCGCGCGATGGCCCCTTCGGTCAGCGCAGCGTCGTCGGAGGCGCACGCCTCTTCGAGGGTCGCTCCCAGGGCCGGCTGGCGCACTCGGGGGCGCTCCTGGAAGGACAGGCCCTGGGCGGCGGCGGTCCGGCCGCCGAGGGGAAGTCCGTCCTGGTCGAGGAAGACCCTGCGTGCTTCCGGGTCGGCGCGCAGCCGGTCGAGATCGCTGAGGGCGCTGGTGATGAACCAGGTGTCCGCCCCGAACCCGTCGTGGGCTGCGGCGACGGCGCGCCCGCCGACCTGCCGCCGGGGCAGCCGTCCGAACCGCCCGTGGGCGCCCAGCAGGCCGAGCAGGGTCCGGGGGACTCCGGAGGCGCGGGCGCCGTCGAGGTTGGCGTTGCCCACTACCGGGGCAAGCCCCAGCATCGCCGAGCTCGGCGCGTGCGGGTCGATCTCGAACATCGTGCTGGAGGCGGCGAGCGGCGCCTTCGGCCCGAAGTCGACGGACCAGGCCGCCCCGCCGGCTTCGTGGTAGAGGGCGAACCCCGAGCCGGCCAGCGTGGTCTCGGCCGGTTCGACCACGCCGGCGACCAGCGCCGCCGCTACGGCGGCGTCCATCGCGTTCCCGCCGGCCTCCAGCGCCTCCAGGCCGGCGGTGACGCAGGATTCGTGCGGAGCGGCAACGGTGCCGGAGGCCGCGCCGGAACGGCGGGACACGGGAGGGTGGACAGGGCGGTGCGACCGCATGGGTACGGCTCCTTGGCAACACGGTGATCAGCAGGAATCGGGCCTCAAGCTAAGAGGGCCCGGCGCGCCTCTCAAGATTTTTTGCGCATTTTGCGCTCCAGAGGAGCAGGACGCCTCGCCCGCCCCAGACCCGCCGGCCCCGGCAGGCCCCGGCTGCGGACCGGTCGCGCTCCTCCTCCGCGGGGCTGCCGCCGATTGCCGCGGAACACCGCTCCCGCGGCGGTGGCGGTGATCGGGTGCGTGGCCGCCGGTTTCCGCCCTGCGGGAGTGTGCGGGAACAATTCGTGTCCACCCCCGCGCTGCGGTCGCGATTCCTCGGCGCGAATGCGCCTATCCTGCAGGCGCCAGCCGAAATCGGGCGTTCGCGCATGTCACACCGCCCGCCGAGGCGTTTCCGAGCCAGGCCGGAGTGCGGCGGAAAGGCCGCGGCCGGGCGCGCAGAATCGAAGGGAGGCCGCTATGGGCAGCCATTTCGCGGTCGGTGACCACGTCGCGTGGAACTCCGAAGCCGGAGAGGTCAGCGGGGTCATTGTCGAGAAGCACACGCGCGACACCGAGTACAAGGGGCATATGCGGCGCTGCACCCCCGACGACCCGCAGTACGAGATCAAGAGCGACAAGACCGACCACGTCGCCATGCGCAAGGGCGGCGTGCTGCGCAGGATCGACTGACCGGGGCGGCGAGTGACCGCGGGCCCCGCAATCTGGACGATCGGGCACTGGACCCTCCCGATCGCCGACTTCGCCGCGCTGCTGCACGAGCACCGCATCGGGCTGCTCGCCGACGTCCGCGCCCACCCGGGGTCCCGCCGCAGCCCGCAGTTCGGCAGTGAAGCCATGTCCCGATGGCTGTCGGAGAACGGCATCGCCTACCTGCGGCTGCCGCAGCTGGGCGGCAGGCGGCCCCGCCAGGATGTGGCTCCCGGCATCAACGCCGGGTGGCGCAACCCCAGCTTCAGGAACTACGCCGACTACACCCTCACCGAGGGGTACCGCAGCGGGATCGGTGAACTCACCGCCATCGCCGAGAGCCGGCGGGTCGCGATCATGTGCGCCGAACCGGTGCCCTGGCGCTGCCACCGGCTGCTCATCGCCAACACCCTCGCCGCCCGGGGATGGCCGGTGCGGCACCTGTTCGCCGACGGCACCGAGCGCGAGCACGTGCTGGGCCAGTGGGGTGCACCCCCCGCCATCGACGGGCAGCGGCAGGTGACCTATCCCGGGCAGCCCGAGGGGGAGGCGCCGGACGACGGCCGGTGAGCCGCTGAGCCGCCGCCCGCGCCGGGTCCGCGGAGATCGGGCCCCGGTAAGGTGGCTCCGGCCGACAGCGTCGGTGGACGCGCCGTTGAAGCCGGGGGGACGATGCAGACGATTCGCGGTTCGGGGCGGGTCAGCCTCTTCGTCGGCTGGATGCTGGTCGGCATGGGCGCCGCTGCGCTGGTGGCCGTGGTCATCCTGGCATTCGCAGTGGAGCCGTGGCTGCTCTCGTTCCTCTTCGCGCCGGTCCTGCTGTTCCTCGGCGGCGGAATCAACCTCTGGGTGGGCCGCAGGGCGCGGCTGGAGGTCCGCCCGGACGGCTTTCTCTGGTGCGGGTTCGTCGGCAGGCCCCGCTCGCTTGCGTGGCGGGACGTGCGGCAGATCCTTGTTCCGCCCGCGGGCGCACGCCGGCGGCTCGCCGCCGTCGCGCTGCTCTACGACGGCCGGTATGTGGACATCGAGGCGCTGTGGCAGTCGCCGACGTCGCCGGCCGCCCTTGCCGGCGCTGGCGACCACCGGCAGGTCCAGCAGCTGCTGATCGACGGCCACCGCGCCTATCTCGCCCGCGGCGCTGCCGCGTAGCAGAGGGCAGCTCGCCCGAAGGCGGAGGACGGCGCGGCGGGCCGGTGAGGCGCGCCAGCAGTCCGCTCGCCGGAAGCGGCCCCGCCGCGGGGGCCGGGACCCGAAAACCGTGCTCCACCAGCGCAATCCGCCGTGTCCGCGTGCACTCTGCGGGCGGATCGGGCGCGGCTGAGAGTATGGCGGGCATGGAGATCTTGAGCAGCCGCGTGCTGGTGCGGCCGACCGACTTGCTCCGCAGCCGGAATTTCTACCGGGACGTACTGGGGCTCGCGATCCACCGGGAATTCGGCGATCCCGAGGCGCCCGGCACCGTCTTCTTCCTGGGAAACGGATTTCTGGAGGTCTCAGGCAGCGCCGAACCGTCCGGGGTGCCCCCGCTGTCACTCTGGTTGCAGGTGCGCGACGCCGAGGCGGCCTACGCCGAGGTGACGGCGGCCGGCGCCACCGGGCTCCGGGAGCCGAAGGAGGAGTTCTGGGGGCTGGTCGAGGCGTGGATCTCCGACCCCGACGGGGTGCGGATCGTGCTCGTCCAGGTCCCTGAGGACCACCCCATGCGGCGCGACCAGCGCTCGTTCTGATCCCCTGAGCGCCCTGCCGCCGTTCCCGCGGCGGCGGGGCGCTCCTGTCCCGGAGTCCTCGTCCCCCCACGCTCACGAGCGCGGAGTGCAGACAGCCTCGCTCGCATCTGCCGCCGGCTGGGATCCAGCCCCGCCGATGCCGACCTGCTGACCGCCGACCACCCCGCACGATCGTCGATGTGCGGCCCCGAGGGGCGCGGCCGAGCCGGGCACGGGCCGCCATGTTCGCCGGGCCGGCCGGCATCGGCGAGGAGCCGCTGCCCCGCGCAGCGCCGCAGCCGCACCCCGGCACCGGCCTCGGAAGAAGGGCGTCGTCGCGCGGGAGCGCAGCGCCCGCGATCGCCGCACCTACGAGCTTCGGCCCACCGATGACGGCCGGGAGGTGATGGGTGCGATGCGCACGATCGGTTCGGCCCACGAGGCCGACATCACCGCGGCGCTGACCGCCGCGGAAGACGAGGAGCTCGCTCGCCTGCTGGACAAGGTGGCGGCCGGCCACGGCCTCGCGCCGAACGTGCACCCGGGGTGCAAGGCTCCCGCCCTGCCGGCATGTGCCGCGCGGGACTGCGGCGGTGGTCCGTGCGCCGGGGCGCGGCCTAACCTGTGGCGCATGAGAACAGTAGGCGTGCTGGGCGGGATGAGCTGGGAATCCTCGGCGGAGTGGTATCGACTCGCGAACGAGTCCGTCAGGCGGCGGCTGGGCGGACATCATTCGGCGAAGATCATCCTGGATTCGGTGGACTTCGCCGAGATCGAGGAGCTCCAGGCGCGCGGCAACTGGGACTCGGCTGGCGACGTGCTCGCCGAGCGGGCTCGCCGCCTGGAAGCGGCCGGCGCCGACGTGCTGGTCCTGTGCACCAACACCATGCACCTGGTCGCCGATCGGATCGAGGCTGCCGTCGGCATCCCCTTCCTGCACATCGCCGACACCGCAGCGGCGGCGGTGGCCCGCGCCGGACTGGGCACGGTCGGCTTGCTGGGGACGGCCTTCACGATGGAGCAGCCGTTCTACCGTGACCGGATCGCGCGGCACGGCATCAGCAGCGTGGTCCCCGGCGCCGCGGAGCGCGCGGCCGTGCACGGGATCATCTACGACGAGCTCGTGCACGGCGTCGTCCGCGAGGAATCACGCGCCCGCTATCGCGAGGTGATCCGCAGCCTCGTGGCCCACGGCGCGGAGGGCATCATCCTGGGGTGCACCGAGATCGAGCTGCTCGTCTCCGCCGAGGACGCTCCCGTGCCCGTGTTCCCGACGACCTCGCTGCACGTCGACGCTGCGATGTCCTTCGCCGCAGAAGCCGAGTAACCGCACGGGTACTGCTCCTTGGAAGCGCGGTGATCAGCGGGAAGCCGGGCATCGCGCTAGGGCGGCCCGGCGGCCCGCTCAGGGGGCTTTTCCGCCGCAGTGCGCCGGATTGGGGCTCAGCCCGGACGGCGCTGCCCGCGGCGGCAGCCGGGCCGGCCGGCATTGCCGGCGTGCGGCAGCCGGTGCCGCGTGCTCAGGCGCTGAGCCGGCGGAGGTGCAGGAGTGCGGCGTCGGTGACGGGGTGTTCCACGCCGAGGGAGTCCAGGTAGGCGGCGGCCGCCGCCACCTCGTGGACGCGCCGGCCGGCGTGCAGGTGCGTCCCCTCCACCAGCCGGTCGACCAGGGCAGGGCCGTCCGCGCCGAATTCGGCGGCGATCTGGTCGCGGAGGTCGTCCTCGGCCCCGGCGGCGCGCGCCCCGTCGAGCGACTCGACGATGAGGGCCGCCAGGCCCTTCATGAACACGCTGCGCAGCATCTTGCGCGCGGCGGCATCGCCGGCGGTCTCCGATACGGCGCGGACCGGCGTGCCCAGGGGGGAGAGCGCTGCGGTGAACGCTTCGGCGCCGCTGCCGGCCGCGAGCAGCGGCGTGCGGCTGCCGGCCCGCGGGACCGGGGCCATGACGGCCACATCGGCGAACCGCACTCCGGCATCGGCCGCCAGCGCGCCGAGTGAACGCTTCTCAGCGGGGGAGAGGGTGTTCAAGTCCGCGTAGACGGCCGGCGCGGACAGCAGGGGCAGAGCGCTGGCGGCGACCGCCTCCGCGGCGTTCGGCCCGACGAGGCTGATGACGACCTCGGCGCCGGAGAGCGCGTCGGCGAGGTCGGTGTCCTGCGTGATGGGGGAGTCGGTGAGAGCGGTGAACGGGTCGTGGCCGCGCACGCGGGCCCCCGCCCGCGCGAGCCCTTCGCCGATGAGGCGGCCGGCTTCGCCCAGGCCGATCACTGTGATGGCGGTCATTGCAGCCTCCGGGGCCAAACAGCTTACTAGTGGTTACAAGATTGTTTACAATAATGCACTCCATGGAGAGCGAAAGGAAGTCCATGACCCAGGAGGCAACGGCCCAAGGGACGGTCTCGGGTGGGGCCGAGCACGTCACATCGCGGCTCCGGCAGGCCATCGTCGCCGGTGAGTTCGCGCCCCGCCAGCGGCTGGTGGAGACCGACCTCATCGAGATGTTCGACGCCAGCCGGGGAGCGGTGCGCGCGGCCCTGGCGACGCTCACGGTCGAAGGCCTGGTGGAGAAGGTCCGCAACCGCGGTGCCCGCGTGCGGGCGGTGGACCTGGACGAGGCGCTGGAGATCGTGGAGGTGCGCGCGGCGCTGGAGTCGCTGTGCGCCTACCGGGCCGCCGAGCGCATCGACGATGCCGGCGTGGCGCGGCTGCGGGTGCTCGCCGAGGTGATGCGCGAGGCCGTGGAGGCGGGAGACGGCGAGGCCTACTCGCGGGCCAACCGCGACCTGCACCAGGCGGTGATGGACATCAGCGGCGCCAAGGTGGCGCCCGACATCGTGGTCCGCCTGCGTGCGCAGAACGTCCGGTACCGCATCCAGCTGGCCATGCAGGCCAACCGCCCCTCGACATCGCTGCCCGAGCACCTGGAGATCGTGGAGGCCGTCTGCGCGCGCGAGCCGGAGCGCGCCGCCGCGGCGATGCGGCTGCACCTCAACAGCGTCTACCAGGCCACTCAGGCGCACTTCGCCGAGCGCGCGTGAGCGCCGGCGGGGCCGCCCTCCGCGCCCCGCCGCGCTTGCCTCGGCCCTGACCATATGTTTCGCGGGTATTGACGCACGTCACCAAAATCGTTAACAATGTCGCTCACCATCTGAGTGAAGGGGCGGCATGTCGCACCATCAAGAACCCAGTGCCCGCGCTCGCGAGCTGGTCCGCGGCGCCTACGACATCCACGTTCACATCGCCCCCGATGTGATGCAGCGCCGGGTGAGTGACCTCGAGCTGGCTCCGCGCTTTGCCCAGCACGGCATGGCCGGGTTCGTGCTGAAGTCCCACTACGCCCCCACCGCCGAACGCGCGGAGGTGGTGCGCAGCGTGCACCCGGGCACCGACGTGCTCGGCGCCATCACCCTGAACGCCTCGGTGGGCGGAATGAACCCGGTCGCCGTGGAGATCGCGGCCCGCGGCGGTGCCCGCTTCGTCTGGCTGCCCACGGTGGACAGCGGCAACCAGCGCAGCTGCCTCGCGGAGGCCCCCGAGGGCGCGACGCCGCCGATGTGGGCCCAGATCCAGCAGGACCTGCGCGCCTCGGGGATCGCCAGCCCCGCCGTCCCCGTCCTGACTGAGGACGGCGAGGTGACCGAGGCGACCCGCCAGGTGCTCGAGGTCATCGCCGCCCACGACCTCACCCTCGCCACCGGTCACCTGCACGGCAGCGAATCCGGCAAGGTCATCGGCCTCGCCCGCGAGTGCGGCGTCCGGCGCATCGTGGTGACCCACCCCGAGTTCACCTCCCAGCGCATCCCCGCCGGCGACCAGCGCGACCTCGCCCAGGCCGGCGCCTACCTGGAGCGCTGCCTGACCACGCCGCTGACCGGCAAGGTGTCCTGGCAGCTGTGGCTGGACAACATCCGCGCCGCCGGCGCGGAATGGTCCGTGATCAGCTCCGACCTGGGCCAGCCCTTCAACCCGCCGGTGGAGGACGGCCTCGCCCTCGCCGCCGACGTCCTGCTGGAGAACGGGTTCACCGACGGCGAAGTGCGCCTGATGACGGTGCACAACTCGCGCTGGCTCGCGGGCGCGGCGCCCCTCGCCGACGCCCCCGCCCGGCACCGCGCAGAGCAGGGGGCCTCCGCATGAGCCCGGTCCTGGAAGTCGAGCACCTCACCAAGGAGTTCCAGCGCGACGACGTCGCCACCGTGGCGCTGCGCGACTTCAGCCTCAGCATCGACGAGGGCACCTTCGTCACCATCCTCGGCCGCTCCGGCTGCGGAAAGTCCACCATGCTGAACCTGCTCTCCGGGCTGTCCAAGCCCACCGCCGGGAGGGTCCTGCACCGCGGCAAGCCCCACGTCGGCCCCACGCCCGGCATCGGCTACCTGACCCAGACCGACACGCTCATGCCGTGGCGGAGCGTCCAGCGCAACGTCGAGATGCCGATGGAGATCGCCAAGACCAGCCCGCAGGAACGCGCGGCCCGGGCGCGCGAGCTCATCGGCACGGTCGGCCTCGCCGACTTCGCCGACAGCTACCCGCGCGAGCTCTCCGGCGGAATGCGCCGCCGCGCCAGCCTGGCCCGCATGCTGGCCAACGGCGCCGAGACCATCCTGATGGACGAGCCCTTCGGCGCCCTGGACGCCCAGCTGCGCTCCGAACTCCAGGGCGAACTGCTGCGCCTGTGGTCGGCCACCGGGCACACCATCGTGTTCGTCACCCACGACATCGAGGAGGCCCTGCTGCTCGGCGACCGCGTCGTCGTGCTCGGCCCGCTGGGCGCCATCCTGCTCGACCAGCAGGTGGACATCGCCCGGCCGCGCGACCCCGACCAGACCAAGGTGGAACCGCGGTTCCGCGAACTGCACGCGACCCTGGCGTCCGCGCTCAAGGAAGGAGCCCGGCAATGACGAGTGGACCGGTGCCCGACACCCTCCCGCGCGGCAGCCTGGGCGCCAGCGGCCCCGTCAAAGAGCGCCGCCGCCGCAGCTGGTGGCAGCGCAACGGCCGCACCACCCTGGTCTGGGGGCTGCGGGGCGGCGCCCTGCTGGCCTTCCTCCTGCTCTGGCAGCTGGCCGGGGGGCTGGTCGCCAACCCCATGTTCGTCTCCAGCCCCGGCGCGGTAGCCGAGCAGCTGGGCGACTGGGCCCTCGACGGCACCCTGGGCACCCACACCTGGATCACCATCCAGGAAGTGGTGGCCGGCTACATCATCGGCGCCGCCGCCGGTGCGCTCCTCGGCTTCGGCCTCGCCTCGGTGCGCCTGGTCTACGACGTCTTCGAGCCGTTCATGATGGCGCTGTACTCCATCCCGAAGGTCGCCCTCGCGCCGCTGTTCATCGTGTGGTTCGGCATCGGCATCGACATGAAGATCATCCTCGCGGCCGTGAGCGTGTTCTTCCTGGTCTTCCTCAACACCGCCGCCGGCGTGCGCGACGTCGACCGCGGCCTCGTCGACGCCGTCCGGCTGATGGGCGGCTCCAACTCCGACATCGCGCTCAAGGTCGTCCTGCCGGCCTCCATGTCGGGCCTGCTGACGGGGCTGAAGGTCTCCATCCCCTACGCGCTCATCGGCGCCGTCATCGGCGAGCTCGTCGCCTCCAACCGCGGCCTCGGCTACCTCATCAACGACGCCGCCGCGCAGTTCAACACCGCCGGTGTGTTCGCCGCCGTCGTGGTCCTGACCGCGCTGGCCATGGTCCTCAACGCCCTCGTGGGGCTCCTGTCCTCCCGCACCAGCCGCTGGAAGCCGCTCGGCGCCGAGTAGCGTCCGGCGCCCACCCCGCCCCTCCCCTCCCCGCCTTCCCCACTCGGCAGCGCTTCCCACGCGGCCGCAGGCACCCCCATCGAACCGGGAGCACCCCAGGTCATGAAACTCTCCAAGCACTCCGCGCGGGCGCTCGCCATCGCGGGCACCCTGGCCCTCGCCGCGACCACCGGTTGCTCCGGCGGCGGCGACTCCGACCCCGAAGTCCTGAACGTCGGCCAGATCAGCGACTCGGTCGCGTTCTTCCCGCTCTATGTCGCCGAAGAGCAGGGCTACTTCGACGACGAAGGCGTCCAGCTCGGTGAGCGGCCCCGCCTCGGCACCGGCGCCAAGCTCGCCGCGGCGCTCACCTCCGGATCCATCGACGTCGCCGCCGGCGTCCTGACTGACGCCTTCAACCTGGCGGAGAACAACCCCGACACCCGGATCGCCGGGTCCCTCGTCACCGAGTACTACGTTGACGTCGTCACCGCCCCCGGGTTCGACGGCCCGGATGCCGACGCCCCGCTGGAGGAGAAGGTCAGCGCCCTGGAGGGCAAGAACATCGGCATCACCGGCCCGGGTTCGGGCACCGAGGCGCTGCTGGTCTACCTCTTCGATCAGGCCGGCATGGACGCCAAGACCGACGCGACGCTCGTCAACCTCGGTGCGGTCCCCTCATCCGCCCTGGGCGCCCTGTCCGAGGGCCAGGTGGACGCACTCGCGTTCTTCCAGCCCACCGGGCAGATGGCCGAGGCCGAAGGCGTCGGCGACATCTACATCTCCCCCCAGCGCGGCGACGTCCCCGAGCTGGCCGGTGCACTGCACGGCACCATGTTCAGCACCGCCCCCGTGATCGAGGGCAAGGGCGCCCAGATCGGCGCCTTCAACGAGGCGGTCAACCGCGCCCTGGAATTCATCGCGGACGACCCCGACCAGAGCGCCGAGCTGCTCGCCGCCTACCTGAAGGACACCGACCCGGCGGCCGTGGACGCACTCGCCGAGATCCTCGCCCAGGAGTTCGCTCCCACCACCCGGGTGACGCCGAGCGCCTTCGACGTCGCGGTCGACTTCCACCGGAAGTCGGGGCTGATCGACGAGGCGCCCGAGTACGACTCCCTCGTGTGGTCCGAAGTCCAGGAGTAGCGCACTCGGCGCCGCCACACGGGCGGCGCCCGGCTGCGGGATGCCTTCCGCCGAGCGGTCCGACCGCTCGGCGGGAGGCCCGCACGGACCCCTCATGAGGACCAGAATGACCCCTGCACAGACACAGCACCGAACAGGCGGAAGCGACGGCGGCCCCGGCGGGTCGCGGGTGCGCGGGCACCAGGCCGCCATCCCGTCAGTCCTGATGCGCGGCGGCACCTCCCGCGGCCCGTTCTTCTCCCGCGCGGACCTGCCCGCCGATGAGGAGGCCCTGGCCCGCGTGCTGCGCGCCGCCCTCGGCTCGCCGCACCCGCTGCAGGTCGACGGGGTGGGCGGCGGCCACCCGCTCACCTCCAAGGCGGGCATCGTCGGCCCGAGCGCCGACGCCGGCGCCGACCTCGACTTCCGCTTCGCCCAGCTCCGCCCCGACGACGACACCGTCGACATGAACGCCAACTGCGGCAACCTGCTCTCCGCCGTCGTGCCCTACGCCATCGAGACGGGGATGGTGGTGCCGGACTCCGACACCACCGCGGTGCGGGTGCGCACCCTGAACACCGGCGCCGTCGCCGAGATCTCGGTGCGCACCCCCCGCGGCCCCGGCGGTGTGCGCGGCATCGACTACGACGGCGACACCCGCATCGACGGCGCCCCCGGGACCGCGTCGCCGGTCACGATCGGCTTCCTGGAGACCGCGGGCTCCATCGCCGGAGCCCTGCTGCCGACCGGCAACCGCCGCGACACCGTCGAGATCCCCGGCACCGGCCCCGTCGAGGTCACCTGCATCGACAACGGGCAGCCCCTGGTGATTGCGGCCGCCGCCGCACTCGGCGCCACCGGCCGGGAGAGCCCCGCCCAGCTCGCCGCGGATCCGCAGCTGCGGGAGCGGGTCGAAGCACTGCGGCTGGCCTGCGGCCCCCTCATGGGCCTCGGCGACGTCGCGGAACGCAACTACCCGAAGATGACCCTCGTTGCGCCGCCGCAGCGGGGCGGCGCGATCGCGACGCGCAGCTTCATCCCGCACGTCGTGCACGAATCGATCGGGGTTCTGGCCGCCGTCACCGCCGCCACCGCGTGCGTGCTGCCCGGCACCGTCGCCCATGCGCTGGCCGACCTGCCGCTCGCCGAGGACACCGGCACCTCCCTGGCCGTCGAGCACCCCAGCGGCACGTTCGAGGTGCGGCTCGGGTGGCAGGCCGGCGCCCCGGACCGCATCACCCGTTCCGCGCTCGTGCGCACGGCCCGCGCGCTGATGGCAGGCGACATCTACATCCCGCTGAGCGCCTGGAACCCGAAGGAAGAGAACTGATGATCATCGACTGCCACGGACACTTCACGACCGCTCCCGCCGCACTCGGCGACTGGCGCCAGGCCCAGATCGCCGCCCTGGACGGCGGGCCGCAGCCCGGAGCGCTCCACATCAGCGACGACGACCTGCGCACGGCGGTGGAGGCCAACCAGCTCGCCCTGATGGACCAGCGCGGGATCGACCTGACGGTGTTCTCCCCGCGCGCCTCGTTCATGGCCCACCACATCGGCGGCGCAGCCACGTCCGCCGAATGGGCGCGGATCTGCAACGACCTCATCGCGCGCGTGGCCGGCCTCTTCCCGGAGCGCTTCGCCCCGGCCGCCATGCTCCCCCAGTCCCCGGGCGAGGACCCCGCCGACTGCCTGCCCGAGCTGCGCCGCGCCGTGGAAGAGCTCGGCGCCGTCGCGGTCAACCTCAACCCCGACCCCAGCGGGGGAGCGTGGGACTCCCCGCCGCTCACCGACCGCTCCTGGTACCCCCTCTACGAGGCGATGTGCGCCTATGACATCCCGGCGATGGTGCACGTCTCCACCAGCGTCAACCCCGCCTTCCACACCACCGGCGCGCACTACCTCAACGCCGACACCACGGCGTTCATGCAACTCGTCCAGGGCGACCTGTTCACCGACTTCCCGGACCTGCGGCTCATCATCCCGCACGGCGGCGGCGCGGCCCCCTACCACTGGGGCCGGTTCCGCGGACTGGCGATGGCGCTGGGCAGGCCCGAGCTGGAGGAGCACGTGCTCGGCAACGTCTACTTCGACACCTGCGTCTACCACCAGCCCGGCATCGACCTGCTGCTCGACGTCGTCCCGCACGACAACATCCTGTTCGCCTCGGAGATGATCGGCGCCGTGCGCGACATCGACCCCGGCACGGGCCACCACTTCGACGACACCGGGCGCTACCTCGGCGGGGCCGGCCTGCCCGGCGCGGCGCACCAGGCCATCACCGAGGGCAACGCCCGGCGGGTCTACCCGCGGCTGGACGCCCTGCTCACCCGCCAGGGCCGCTGAAGCCCGCCCCCACCCACCCGCTCACGAGGAGGACCATGACCGAGCTCGGAGTCGTCCGCCGCTCCATCGAGCGCGCCGCACCGGAGGCCGTCCAGGCGCTCGCCGGCTACGGCGTCGCCACCGTCCACGAGGCCCAGGGCCGCACCGGCCTGCTGCGGCCCTACATCCGCCCCGTCTACCCGGGAGCCCGGCTCTGCGGGACCGCTGTCACCGTGCTGCTCCAGCCTGGCGACAACTGGATGCTGCACGTTGCCGCAGAGCAGATCCAGCCCGGCGACGTCGTCGTGGCCGCCTGCACCACCGAGTCCGACGACGGGTTCTTCGGCGAGCTGCTCGCGACCTCCTTCCGCGCCCGCGGCGCGGCAGGACTGGTCATCGACGGCGGCTGCCGGGATGTCGCCGAGCTCGCCGACATGGACTTCCCCGTCTTCAGCCGCGCTATCAGCGCCAAGGGGACCGTCAAGGCCACCGTGGGCTCGGTCAACATCCCGGTCACCGTGGCCAACGCCCTGGTCAACCCGGGTGACGTCGTCGTCGCCGACGCCGACGGAGTGGTCGCCGTCCCCCGGGCGGCCGCCGGCGGTGTCGCCGACGCCGCCCGCCGGCGCGAGGCCGGGGAGGAGGCCAAGCGCGCCCGCTTCCGCGACGGCGAACTCGGCCTCGATATCTACGGCATGCGGGAGAAGCTCGCCGCGGCGGGCCTGCGCTACACCGGCTGAGTCCGGTGCGGCGGGCGGCGGCGGGGCCGCCGCCCGCCCCCGCTGATCCGGGGGCCGCGGTCGGGCTCCGTTCGTTCAGCGGCCTGTCCCGGCCGCGCCTTCGCCGGTGGCGGGCACGCGGCCGGTGCGGTGGGGCGGACGCTCCGAGCGGCGGGCCGGCAACCGCGGTACCGGACCGCGGCTGCCGGATCGGCAGGGTGCACCCTGATCCGGGCCGCCGTCGGCCACGACCACCGACAGGGGCCCGAGCCGCCCGCGGGCCAGGCGTCGCGGGTGTGCTGCACCGGGACGGTGCGCAGGCCGCTGCGGCACGCCTTCGTGTCGCTGCTGTCGGGCCACGGCGCGGGCCTCGGATCCCCCTTCAACGCCGCTCTTGCGCTGCTCAGCCGTGGGGAGTCCACTCGGCGGGCGGGCTGGGCCACCTGCCGCTGCGTCTTAGACACCGGGACCGGGCTGCGCGCAGACCGTAGCCGCTGGAGCCGATCGAGGACAGCATCCGCTGTCGCTACCCACCGGTTCCGTGTCCCGTCGCTGAATTCACAGGGAGGTGCACCTTCTGCGGCGGCGGGGTGGTCGGGTGCTTGGCGGAAGCGAACTGTCCCGTGGCGATCAGGACCACGACGAGCACGAGCGGCACGATCCATCCGCTCCAGCCGAGGATCGTCGCCTGCGTGGTGTCGACGTGCTCTCCCGCCGCGGCGAAGAGGAGGTAGGTCCCACCCGCCCCGTTGAACGCGGCATGCGCCAGGGCGGCGGGCCACACCGATCCCGATCGGAGCCTGAGCCAGCCGAAGACCGCGCCGACCAGGACGCACATGCCGACCATCGCGGCCACGCCGAGCCAGCCCGGTGCATCGGGGTAGTTGTACCCGAGGAGGATGAGCGGGGCGTGCCAGAGGCCCCAGATCACGCCGGAGGCCAGGAGGGCGGGCAGTGTGCCGAGCGGCATCAGTTTCGGGAGCAGCCACCCGCGCCACCCGAGTTCCTCGCCCAGCGCCGGGACGAGGTTGATGAACGCCGTCAAGGGGAGCATGGCGATCTGGACGGCGACGAGCGCGCCGGTTGGTATCGGGGTTCCGGCTGCTCCTGCGGCACCCGCCTGCTCGTCGAGGACCTGCTGGAACGCGGAGAAGGTCGTGAAGTCTGCCGGATAGACCCCCAGCAGCGCGCCGACCGGCAGCGCCGCCAGGACCAGCGCGATGGCCACGAAGATTCCCAGAGCCGAGAAGACGAGGAGCCTGCGGACCGGTCGCAGCGGCCGCAGCCCGAGCGTCCACGCCTTCTGCTGCGGCCGCTCCACGAAGAACACGACGGCGAGGGCGGCGATCGCGGGGGTCATCATCGTGGCGGTTGCCACGGGGGTGAACCAGGGGCTGGCGAGCCCGTCACCGAACCAGAGCGGGAGCGCGAGGAGCCAGGCGAGCGCGAACGCCAGGGCGGTGAATACGCCGACGGATCGCAGATCTCGGCCGCTCATACGGGGTCCGCGGCGGGGCGCAGTCGTCTGCGATCGGCCCGGAGATCCGATGGTCATGACGCCGGCTCTTCGAGGATGTGCAGACCGGCGATGGTGCGGTCGTCGCGGAAGGCGATCCGTGCCGTGTAGTCGCCCGCCTCAAACGCGACCGGCGTGTTGGTGACCGTCACGTCGCCGGCCCGGGCGACCTCCGGCTCTCCATGCCCCTCGAAGGCTCCGGACAGGCCGACGATCTGGGCCCACGCGGCCGCGAGCGCGTCCTCCGGCAGGCCATCGCTCATGGTCGGATCGAACTGCTCGGTGACACGCGCCCATTGCCCGGCAGCGAGGCTCTCGATGGCCGAGGCCGCCAGTTCGGCCGCGCCGGAGAGCGGGGTGGTGTTCATGGGTTCTCCTGTCCTGGGATCGAGTGGTTTTCCATAGCGCTGGAACGCCGCTTGCCTGCTCACGCCGAGCGCGTCACCGACGACCTGCCACGTAGCGCCGTTCTGGCGCGCCTGCTGCACGACAGCACGCACGACGTCGTCGGCGGCCGCCTGCATGCTCACGGCGTGCCTGATCGAGGCGGCCCAGTCGTCGTCCTGCGTCAGGACACGTGCCGCGAGGAACGCGTCCATGCGCACCTTCAGGGCCCGCAGCGCGCCTGTCAACTGTTCTTTCATCTGTAAACCATACATTGACATGTCGGCCGTGCGCCAGGGGGTGCGCGCGACGGTGTGCGACCCTGCCCGGGGTGTGTCCGCCCCGGACGCCAGCCCCGCCGATGTCGACACGAAGAATCGGCGGATCAGAAAAAGGAGTGGCCAGAACGCGTCTGGCCACTCCGCAGCCGTGATCCCTAGCGGCCAACCAAGGAGCCATGGCCAGTTTTCCGACCGGCGGTGCTTGGCTGCTAGCCGCCCCGTCGCGAGGACCGCCGGTGGCTCACCGCTTCATCAGGTCCCCGACCTGCGCGGCGATGTCCTCGGGGGCTTCCTCGGCCATGAAGTGCCCCGCCCGGGTGGTGAAGTGCTCCAGGTCGGGAGCCCACGGCCGCCAGATGGCGGCCGCATCGAACCCCAGCTGGCTGCCCCAGTCCTGCTGGACCACCATGACGGGCATGGCGAGCCGGTTGCCCGCGTCCAGGTCGGCCTGGTCGTGCTCGATGTCGATGGTCGCGGTGGCCCGGTAATCCGCGACGATCGACGGGACCGCCTGGCGCGACGCGCGCAGGTACTCGGCGCGTACGTCCGCCGGGATCGCGGTGGGGCCGCCGCCCCAAGCGTCCAGGAAGTGGCCGAAGAACGCGTCGGCGCTGTTGGCGATCATCTCCTCGGGCAGGCCCGCCGGCTGGGCCATCAGGTAGAGGTGGAACGCCACCGCCGCGTCCACCCCGTGCAGCACATTCCACGTGTCCAGGGTCGGTACGATGTCCAAGATTCCCACGTGGCCGACCCGGTCCGGGTGGTCCAGGCCGGCGCGGAAGGCGACGTGTGCGCCGCGGTCGTGTCCGACCACCGCGAACCGGTCGAGCCCCAGCGCGTCGGCCAGGGCGATGACGTCGCCGGCCATGGTCCGCTTCGAGTAGGTCCCCGCCGTGGCCGCGGCGGGCTTGCCGCTGGCGCCGTACCCGCGCAGGTCGGGGCAGACCACAGTGTGCCGCTCGGCGAGCATGGGGGCGACGTGCCGCCACATCAGGTGCGTCTGCGGGAAGCCGTGCAGCAGCACGACCGCCGGGCCGTCCCCGCCGACGGCCGCGTTCAGCTCGACGCCGTCGGCCACGCCGACCGACCTGTTCTCGAACCCCGGGATACCGATGGTCATCTTCGTCTCCTTCGCCGTATCGCCCGCGCGGATGCGCCGCGTACGGGCCCGTTGGGTGGCGAAAACGAGGATGGCGGGCCCGGATTAGCAGCGGATTAGCGCAGGTGGGCCCGGAATCCGCGAGAATGGGCGGGTGGACATCGCGATCGAGGTGCTCGGCCCTGTGCGGGTCACCGGTCCCGGCGGGAATCCGGTGGCCGTGGGCAGCCAGCGGCGCCGCGAGCTTCTGGGGCGCCTGGTCGCGGCGGGTGGGCGGGCCGTCATGCTCCCGCTGCTCATCGCCGACCTGTGGGAGGAGCCCCCGACCACCGCCGATCGGGCGGTTCGCACCTTCGTCTCCGAGCTGCGCCGCGCGCTGGAGCCGGAGCGCTCACCGCGGAGCCGGTCGCGGTTCATCGAGACGGTGGGCACCGGATACGCGCTGCGGCTCCCGAGGGAGCGCGTCGACGTCCACCGGTTCGAGGACACGCTGCGGGCTGCGCGCGGGGACGCCCCCGGGCGTGCGGCCGCGGTGCTCGGGGAGGCGCTCTCCTGGTGGACCGGCGAGCCCTACGCCGACCTCGGCGACGCGCCGTGGGTGATGCGGGAACGCGCGCGCCTGGCCGAACTCCGCAATCAGGCCGCCGAGCTGCGCGCCCGCGCGGCCCTCGACCTGGGACGCGGCGCGCCTCTCGTCCCGGAGTTGGAGGCGCTGGCGACCGCGCACCCGTGGCGGGAGCGGGCCTGGGAGCTGCTCTCCCACGCGCTGTACCAGTCCGACCGCCAGGTTGATGCGCTGGCGACACTGCGCACGGCGCGTGCCTGGCTGCTGGACCGCTTCGGCCTGGACTCCGCCGAGAGCCTGGACCGGCTCGAACACGACATTCTCCGGCGCTCCCCGCACCTGACGCCTGCGCCGCGGGCCGACGAGCGGATGGGGCTGCTCACGCGTACCGAGGCCACCGGGACCGCAACCCGGCTGCGGTCGATGAGCGCCGTCGCCCGGGCCGCCGCCATCACCGGAGGCCCCAACTTGATGCTTGCCCAGCGACAGCGCGCCGCCGCGGCCGCTGAGGCCGAGCGGACCGGGGACCCGGAGCTGACCGCCCGCGTCATCGCGGCCTACGACGTGCCCACCATCTGGACCCGCAGCGACGATCCCGGCCAGGCGGGGGCGCTGGTCGAGATCGCCCGGCGCACGCTGCACCGGCTCGGGCCGGACGCCTCGCCCGCGCTCCGGGCGCGGCTGCTGGCCACCGTCGCGCTGGAGCACCGGGGGTCGCGCGACCCCTGGGCCGCGGAGGCGGCCCAGGAGGCCGAACACCTCGCCCGCGACCTCCATGACCCCGGCGCGCTTGCGTCGGCCCTCAACGCGCGCTTCGTGCAGTCCTTCCAGCGGCCGGCGCAGACCGGGGAGCGCGACGCGATCGCCGACGAGGTGATCGCGCTGTCGGCCCGGCACGACCTCCAGCCGTTCCAGATCCTCGGCGAGCTGGTCAAGATCCAGGTCCACGCGGCTCGCGGTGAGACAGAGTCCGCGGGGCGCCACGCGCGGGCCGCCGAGCTCCTTGCCGCCCGGCATGAGTCACCGGCCGTGCCCGTCCTCACGGCGGCTTACCGCACCATGCTTCTCGCCGAGCAGGCCGCGGACCCCGCCGAGCCCGCCCGCGCGTACCGCGCCGCGGCCGCCGACCTCGCCGAGGCCGGAATGCCGGGCGTGGAGGCTGGGTTCCTTCCGCTCGCGCTGCTCTCGCTCCGCCTGCGCCACGGGCGCCCGGCCCCGACCGACCCGGCGCTGCGCTGGGGTCCGTACCTGCCGTGGGCGCGGCCCCTGCTGCATCTGGCCCGCGATGACCGCGCGGCCGCCGAGCGCGCAGCCGCCGACCTGCCCGATCCGCCCGCGGACCACCTCTTCGACGCCCTTTGGGCCATCACCGCGCGCACGGCCGTCCTGCTCGACGACGCACCATTGGCCGGGCGGGCCGGCGAGGCCCTGGCGCCCTTCCGCGGCGAGATTGCGGGCGCCACGACCGCGATGGTCTCCTTTGGCCCCGTCGACACCATCCTGGCCGACCTCGACCGCCACTTCGAGCGAAGCCGGCCCCGGGGATCCCGGGCCGCGGCCTTCCGCGCGCGAACCCCGCCCGGGTGACCGCCCGGTTAGGCAGACGACCCGTCAGGGCGCCTACCGGTATGGCCGCTGCATACGCCCGTGGGATTGCAGCCCTACAGCGCGTCTGGCAGCTGTCCGCGGCCGGTGGAGCCCCCCTGTTGCCGCCGGCGATGCGCGGTTGACGCGCGGAAGCGAGCGCGGAGCCATAGGCGTTGTGGGGCCGACGGCGCGGTCCTCGGTGGAGGGCAGCGCGCAGTTCAACTACGCCGAGGGCCTCGGCTGCCCCAGGGGCTGGCTGCGGGTGTACTGGCGCGAACGCACCCCGCCCGTCCCGTGCGCCTTCCTTTCCGCCGCCGCATGTGCGGCCGACCGGATCGGCCCGGCAACCTGTGGGCCCATCGCGACCGCAGGCGGGACATCCCGGCAAGCGCGCCGAGCAGGCCGGCACCGCCGACCTCCTCAGCGGCGCCCAGAGCAGCCTCTCATCGGGTGCCCGCCCGCGGGCCTTGAGGGCCGCCGCAGCGGCCCCCTTGCCCAGCAGGCCCTGCGCCGATCCGGCAGGTCAGAAGGAGTCGGGATAGAGCTCCGCGGCAATAGTCTCGACCGCGTCGATGTTGCCCAGGGTGCCCGGGAAGAGGTCGCTGGCGGGGATGGCGATGAGGCGGTCCTCGGCCACGGCGGGGACGTCGGGGAAGGTGCTGGTGAGGTAGTCGCGGACCTGCTCTTCGTGCTCGGGGCCGTTGACTCCGAACACGATCGCGTCGGGGGAGCGGTCGATGATCTGCTCGGGGTTGATCTCCGCGGCGAAGAACTCGGCGAACTCGGGAGCGTCGGGGTCGAAGACGTTGTCTCCACCCGCTTGGGCGATGATGTCGGCTTCGATCCCGGCTCCGATCGCCGAGAGGGATTCCCCTTCGACGAAGACCTGGGCCACCGCGGGGCGCGGTGCGCCGCCGATGGCCTTCTCCACCTCGGCCAGGCGCGCTTCGGCCTCGCCGGCCAGCGCTTCGGCCTCATCAGGGACGCGCAGGAGGGCACCGAGGGCGGTGATATCGGTGAGGATGTCGGTGACCTCGGCGGAGTTGCGGCGGTCGGCACAGCCGCCGGTGGCCACATAGGCCTGCGCGCCGTTGTCGTTGAGCTGCTTGATGCTGGCGAAGCCCTGCTCGGCGGTGAACTCGTACTCCGTGGGCGCCACCACCAGGTCGGGGGCGGTGGCGAGGAGGTCTTCGCGTGCCGGCGGGGCGTCAGCGCTCAGTTCGGGGATGTCGGCTGCCTGGCCGGCGATGTCCTCCGGCAGCTCCGAGACCTCGGTCTGGGCCTGGCCCACCAGCGCCTCGCCGGCGCCCAGCCGCAGCAGCAGCTCGGTTTGGGAGGGCATCAGGCCCACGACCGCCTCGGGTGCCGCGTCGAGGGTGAGTTCGCGGCCGCAGTTGGTGACGGTCACGGCCTCGCCGCCGCTGTCGGATGCGCCTCCGCCGGCGCTCACCCCGGTTCCGCAGGCGGTCAGGGCCAGCACCGCCGTGCCCAGGGCGGTGGCCGCGGCCCGCGGCCGGGGTGCCCGGCGCGGTCGGCGGAGGTTCTGTGTGGAGCTCATGGGGCGGAGCCTTCTTTCGTGTGCGGATGGCCGGGGGAGTCCGGTGTCGGCAGGGTTCGGGCATCGAAGAGGAAGTGGCGGCGGCCCGAGCGCGGATGGGCCACGGAGGTCGAGGCGACGCCGAAGACCGTGCGGATCCGCTCGGTGTGCAGCACGTCGTCGGGACTGCCGTGGGCGACCAGCCGGCCCTCGGCCAGCACCGCCACCGCGTCGCAGGAGCGGGCGGCCAGGTTGAGGTCGTGCAGGGCGATCAGGGCGGTGCGCCCGGTGGCATTGACCAGGTCGAGCAGCTCGAGCTGGTGGGCGATGTCAAGGTGGTTGGTGGGCTCGTCCAGGATGAGCACGGGCGTCTCCTGGGCGAGGGCGCGAGCGAAGAGCACGCGTTGGCGCTCGCCACCGGAGAGCGCCGCGAAGGAGCGGCCGGTCAGGTCGGCGGCGCCGGCTCTGGCCAGGGCGTCCTGAGCCACGGCGATGTCGTGTGCGGAGTCGCGCCCGAATCCGCGCCCGTGCGGGATGCGCCCGAGGAGGACCAGGTCGAGCACTGCCAGATCGAACTCTTCGCTGTGCTCCTGGGCCATCACCGCGACCGAGCGGGCCAGTGCGGAGCGCCGCAGCCCAGCCGCGTCGTCGCGGCCCAGGCGCACGCGGCCGGCCGCCGCGGGGTGGAGCCCCGCCACGGCGCGCAGCAGGGTCGACTTGCCGCTTCCGTTCGGGCCGACTAGTCCGAGCACGCTGCCCTCGGGGACCGCGAGGCTGACGCCGTCGACCACGCACCGCCCGCCGCGGTGCACGGTGAGGTCTTCGATCTCGACTCTCATCGGTCCCCCACGGGTGCGTCGGCGCGGTCGCGCCGCAGGAGCCAGAGGAAGAACGGGGCGCCGACCATCGCGGTGAGCACTCCCAGGGGGATCTCCGTGGGCGCGGCCAGCGTCCGGGAGAGCAGGTCGCACAGCGCCAGGAACACCGCCCCGCCGAGCAGCGCGACCGGCAGCATCCGGCGGTGGTCGGCACCGACGGCGATGCGCGCGATGTGCGGCACGACCAGGCCGACGAAGCCGATTCCGCCGGACACGGCGACCACGGAACCGGTCAGCAGCGCGGCGGCGATGAGGATCGCGCTGCGCAGCCGGTCGACGTCGACGCCCAGCGAGGCGGCGGCGTCGTCACCGGCGAGCAGGGCGTTGAGCGCACGCGCCCGCAGCGCAGCGAAGAGCGCTACGGCGGCCAATGCCCCCGCGGGCAGCGCCAGGTGCCCCATCGTTGCGGCCGAGACCGAGCCCAAGAGGAAGAACATGATGCTGTAGACGTTCTGGGCCTCGGTTGTGATCGTCAGGTAGCTGGTGATGGCGCTGAACAGGGAGCCCAAGGCGACCCCGGCGAGGATGAGGCGCTGAGGCGCGATCCGCCCGTTCTTGCGCGCGAGGAGATAGACGGCGGTGGTGGCGCCGAGCGCACCGGCGAAGGCCGCGCCGCCGATCCCCAGTGTGGCGGCACCGAATCCGAGGACGATGAAGGCCACGGCGCCCACGCCCGCCCCGGCCGAGACTCCGAGGATGTAGGGCTCGGCCAGCGGGTTGTGCACGACGGCCTGCATCAGTGCCCCCGCAAGGGCGAGCGCGGCGCCCGCCGTCGCGGCGAGCAGGGCGCGCGGCAGGCGGAACTGCCAGACCGCGTTGTCCTGCACGGTGGTCAGGGACCCGTCCGACATCCACGGCATGCCCGGCACCAGGTGGCCGACCACGATCTGGAGTGCCTGGGTCGGGGCGACGGCGATCGTCCCGACCGTTGCCGAAAGCAGCAGGACCGCCGGAAGGGCCGTGGCCAGCACCGGCAGCAGGACGCTGGCGGCGAGCGCGCCCCTGCGCCGCAGCGCCGGGCCGCGCCCCCGCGTGGCGGACCTGCGCGTGTGCACCGTCGGCGGGCCTTCGTGCCGGGGATCCGGGCTGTTCGGCGCGCTCAGGCGCCGGGTGGTTCGAGTCATCCGCGGCCGCTGCCTTCTCTGCTCGAGGGTGGTGTGGAGGTGGACGCGGCGGCGAACCCCAGCACGGCGGCCCCGAAGGCGTGCAGCTGTTCGAGGTGGTTGCTGCCGTGGCCCATGTGCGGGGCGCTCCAGAACGCCGCGTCGGCCCCCGCACGCTGGAGGGCCGCGACGACCGCGCGGGTGTCCCGGGCGGCGACCCGGGAGTCCTCGGCCGCCGCAATGCCGAGGAAGCGGGGCGCGGCGCCGCCAGGTGCGAGCGCCTGCGCCAGGTGCAGGGGCGAGATCCGCCGCAGCCGGCTGCGGCCCTCCGCGGTGTCCGCGGCGCCGAATTCGGCCGCCCAGTTCGCGCCGAGCGGGTGCGCGCTCAGGCCGAGCAGATCCAGGGGCGCGGCGGTGCTCACCACCCCGGAGCAGAGGCCGGGAGAGCGCAGGGCGCAGGCGGCGGCCAGCACGCCCCCGTGGGAGGCTCCGGCCAGGACCAGCGATCCGGGGCGGGTGAGTCCGGCCGACGCCAGACCGCGTGCAGCCGCGGCAAGGTCCTCCACCGCCCGTTCTTTCCGCGCGCCGCTGCCCGCCCGCCGCCATGCGCCGCCGTGCTCGCCGCCGCCGCGTACCTGCGCGACGGCGTAGCGGCCGCCGTGCTCGATCCAGGCAGGCACGGTCGGTTCGAACACCGGGAGCGCCGGGACGCCGAACCCGCCGTAGCAGGTGAGGATCGTGGGGAGCGGCCCCACCGCGCCGGCGGGGGAGGTGACGGCCACGCGAACGGGGGCACCGTCGTCGGCGGTCGCGGTGTGCCACTCGGTATGGGCTGGCGTCCGGAGGGGTGCGCCGGATGCGGGGTCTGGGCGCAGCAGCTCTGCGGCGTGGACGGCGCGCGGCGGCAGGGCCGGCCCCTCGAGGAGGACGTGGAATCCGCCGGCGTCGGCGCTCACGTCCGCCGCGACTGCTGGCTGCCCGCGGTAGGAGACTGCCGCCTCGGCGTCGACGGCGCCCCGGCTGATGCGCAGCAGGACACTGCGGCCGGCCCGCACGCCGGCGGCCAGGACCGCTTCGCCGCGGGTGGCGAGCGCCGTGATGCGGACCTGCGGGTCCTCCCAGCGCCAGTGCGCGGTTCCGTCGCGCGGGTCGAGGGCGGTCAGGCCGGCGCCGTCGTCGACGAGAACGGCCTCTCCGAGGGGAAGGACCCGCAGCACGGCAGAGAACGCGGCGACCTCGCGGCCGGTGGACCGTTCCCTCAGCCGGGTGGGCCCGCCGAGTCGGCGCTCGGCGAGCAGACCGCACGGCCCGCCGGGGAAGAGGCGGAACCGGCCGTCCTGCGGCAGCGGGGACGCACTGGCGGAGCCGGTGTGCGCGTCGATGCGGATAAGGCTGCCGGTGCGGCCGGCGACGAGCTCCAACGCCGAGGAGTCGCCCCGCCAGAGCATCGGGTCGTACCGGCAGCGGAACTCCGGGTACAGCCGCAGCGTGCCCGCGGCCGAGTCGACCACGCCCACGACGGCCTCCTCGTCAGCGCGGTCGGCCAGCTGCACCCCGATGCGCCGCCCGTCCGGCGCGGGGGACATCCGCAGGATGTGTCCGTCCGGCTCCAGGACCGCGGCGCCGGTGTCTGCCCGGTAGATGCCGCGGCGGGACCGCCCCGGCCGGCGGCCGAGCGCGAAGCCGTTCTGCGGCACGCCGGGGCGGCCGTGCGCCTCCCAGCGCGTGAGGGCGGCATCCAGGGCTGGCGGGATCGGCGGGGGAGCCTCCTCCATTGCTCAGCGGCCGATCGTGTCGGCGGAACTGCCGTGCCAGTACAGGTACCCGCCCTCGTCGAGCGGGGTGGGCACGGCCAGTGTCGTGCTCCCGGCATCGCTGAGCAGGTGGAGCTGGCCGTCTCCTCCCCGGGTCACCGCGGCCGTGGTTCCGGTCGGGTCGAGGGCGACGGCCCGCCGCTGCGCAGGGGCGCCCCCGGCGGCGTCCCACGGCAGGCGTCCGGGGGAGGGCGGGCGGGTCATCGGGGGGAGCGGAGTGCGGGCGAGTACGCGGAGGTGCTCGCCGGCGCGCTCCACCACGGTCAGTCCGTCGCCGTCGGGGTGGATCGTGGCGAGGGCGGCCCGCGTGCCGCCGAGCGCGAAGCGGAAGGCCAGGCCGGGCGGGAGCGGCACAGCGCGCGCTCGGCCGGTGGCCAGCTCGATGTCGACCAGGTGGTTGGTCCATTCGGTCCACCGCTGCGGTGCGGGCGGCCCGCCGCGCACCACTCCCACCGCCCGGCCGCCCTCGGGGGCCAGGCGCAGGTAGTAGGCGCGCCCCGGCGCCGGCCAGGCAACCGGTCCCAGCGCGCGGGGGACGCCGCCGTCGACGACGAACCGCTCCAGGCCGCGGCCGGTCGCGGTGGCGGCTATCGCGGAGCGCGGGTCGAACACGTCTCCGTGCCCGTCGTCGGCGATGTCCTCCAGGACGGCGCCGGACAGCGGGGGCACGTGGGCGGGCGCGTCCAGGCAGCGGGACAGCGGGATCGCCTCGATCGCGCCGGGTCCGCGGTGGCGCAGCAGGACCGCGGGCTCGCCGCCGGCTTGGTCGGCGGCGATCAGGACGCCGGGCTCGCCGGTACGGGACCGGAAGCGCACCGCGGTGCCGGCGTCCCGGTCGACCAGGCTGACGACGTCGCTCCAGGGCGCCGCATTGGCGCCCAGGCCGGTCGTGACGGCCACGTAGCGGCCTGAGGGGTCGCAAGCCAGGTGCTCCGCGGGGATGGCGACGGGAAAGCGCCGCTCCTGGGTGAAGTCGGAGGCCACCAGTGCGCCGCAGCGGTCGTCGACGAAGGCCCAGGAGTCCGTCCCCGCCCCGTTCCGGGGCAGGGCGAGGACCCCGGCGTGTTCGGCGAGGACTGCGGTGCCGAGCGGACGCACGGCACCGTCCGCGACGGCGTAGGTCCGGCCGGCGCGGTAGTCGGCCACGAGGAGGTCGGGGGCGATCATGGGGCAAACCTATTGCAAATGAAAACGGTTATCAATATCGTATCCAGCGTTCGCCGGTGAACACGCGCCGGCTCCGATGACCGGCGCGCTCGCACCACGGAAGGAACCCCGATGGACAACCAGGCCGCCGTCCCCGAGGAGAACCCGGTCGTCGCCGAGATCGAGGAGCCGGAGCAGCTGGCTCACCTGTCGGCCTCGCACTCCAACGCACTCGTCGAGAACCCCTTCGACTGACCCCCTGCCCCTGGCGCGTCCAGGGGCGGCCGACTGACCCCGGCCGGGCGGCGCGGTGCCGCCCGGCCGGGCCCGTTGAGAGGCCGATCATGCACTCAGAACCCTCCCTGGCGCGGGTGCCGGGCACCGGGGCGCACGCGCTCATGACCGGGGCGGACTCCGGCGTCGTGCGCTCAGCCTCGGGGCGCTTCCTCCAGCTCCATTCCCCTCCGCCGGACCTCCCCGAGGCGCTGCGCGGGGCAGCGGTGGCTTCGGAGGAGTCGGCTGCCTACGCCTCCCGGCTGCGCAGCGCGATGGCCGAACGCGAGCACGGCGACGCCCAGCGCCGCTGGCCCGCCCCGCGGCGCAGGGCCGCCGTGGTCGGAGCCGGACCGCCCGCCGACGCCGTTGCCGAAACGCTGTCCACGTGGGAGGTCGCGGTGGAACGCCACTCCGACGGCGCCGCGCTGCTGCACGCCTGGGACCGCGCACCTGGCCGCGCCGGGCCGCCCCTGGTGATCGCCTACGCCGATACCCCGGACCAGCGCGCAGGCTGGGACCGCATCGACCGCGCGGCGCACGGGGGCACGGCATGGCTGCGCGCCTACCGCGAAGGCGAGACCTGCTTCGTCGACCCGCTCACCGCCGCTGCCCAGGACCCCGGGGCCGGCCAGGTCCTCCGGCGGCGGCTGGCAGCCAGCCCCGCACCGGAGGCCATGGACACCTGGCGCCGCGCGGCCGCCGCCGCGCCGCCGCTCTCGGGCGCCGCGCACCTCCTCCTCACCGCGCGCATCCTCACCGTGGCGCTCGCCTGGGCTCGCGACGAGGACGGCCTGGAGGCCTACCGCCGCACACTGTGGAAGCTGGTTCCCGCCACCGGGGCCATCACCGAGCACACCGTGCTCGCCTACGACCCGCCGCACATCCCGGAGCCGCCGGAGTGACCGACCACGGCGCCCGCGTCCACCAGTGCCGGCTGACCGACGGCACCCTGCTGGGCGGACTGCTGTGGCGAGCGGCCCGGCCAGGAGGCATCGTCATCGTCCGCACCCCCTACAGCGCCGGGCGCCACGCCGCCACCGCCCGCTCCTGGAACGCGCGCGGCTACCACTGCCTCGTCCAGGATGTGCGCGGACGCTACCGGTCGGCGGGGACGTGGGCGCCCTACACGCACGAGGGCGCCGACGGCGGCGCAGCGCTGGCGCAGGTCGCAGAGGAGCACCCGGGGCTCCCGCTGGTGCTCTTCGGTGCCTCCTACGCCGCCCACACCGCCCTGGAGGCGGCCCGGTCCGCGGCCGCAACCGGCGTTCCGGTCTCCGCGGCCATCGCCGCCGTCCCCGCACTCGGACTCGCCGAGACCGCCCGGGACCACCACGGCACCCCGCACTACCTCCACCGCATCGGGTGGTGGCACGAGCACGGCCGCCACCGCACATCCCGCCCGCCGCTGGACGCCGGCGAACTGCGCCGGCGCGCCGAACAGGCGCGCACCCGCGGCCCCGTCGCCGCCGCGCAGGAGTGGGGCTGGACCGCGGAGGCGCTGGAAGAGTGGCAGCGCCTGTGGACGGCCGAACGCCTCGACCTCCCCGCACGATACGGCCGCCTCTCCACCCCCCTCCTCGTGATCGGCGGCGATGCCGACTTCTTCGCCGACGATGCCGTGCACCTGGCCCGGAGCTGGGGAGGCCCCAGCCACTACCTCGGCGGCCCGTGGGGACACGGGCTGGTCGGCGGCATGCCCGACACCGGACTCCGGCGCCGCATCCGGGCGGCAGGCGGGCTCCCGCACGTCATCGACGCATGGATGGCCGCGCACGGCCTGCCCGGCGCTCCGGCCCCCTGGACCGCCCCGCTGGCCTCCGCCCGACGCACCCGCACCCTCTTCGACCCCGCCTCGGCAACCTGGCGGCACGAAAGGACATCGCCGTGACCCTCGCCCCGCAGGACCCCGCTCCCCGGGCCGCAGAAGGGCCGCGTCCTCCCCGGGACGGCGCCACGCTGCCGGTGGAAGCCCTCGTCGACCCCGAATGCGGGCTCATCCGCTCCGTGCGCGCGGTCCCGCACCCGCCGGGAGCGCCCCCGGCCTACCTCGGACTGACCTCCGCCGTCGCCGACGCCCGACGCCTGGGCGAGTGGCCCGCCGACCGCGTCGCGCTCGGAACGTCGTTCGGAGACGCCGCGCAGGCGCGGATCGCCGCGATCGCCGAAGGCGTCGAGCGCTACTGCGGAAACTGGCTGCCCGCCGGGCTCCCACCGGGGGAGCTGCGCCTGGGCACGCGCGCTGAGCTTGCCGCCGCCGGGCTGGACCCGATCGGCCTGCACGACCTGCCCGCCTTCGCCGACTGGCAGTACACCCGCCCGGGCTTTCCCTACCAGCGCCTCACTGAGGAGACCGCCACCCTGTGGACACGCTGCGATGCCGGCGGCACCGAGGTGTGGCTGCCGGCCTCGCTGGTCTATTTGAACTGGCGCCAGTCCCGGTTCCGCCACCTGCCGCGCACCCACCACCTGAACTACGCCGGCATCGCCACCGGCCAGGGCGCCGCCGACGCCCGGAACCGCGGAGTGCTGGAGATCATCGAGCGCGACGCCCTCGAACTCTGGTGGCACCTGGACGGCCCCGCAGCCGGCATCGACCCGGCCAGTGTGCCCGGGCTCGACGAGCATCTCCGCGGCTGCGCGCTGGAGGTCTCTCTGGTGGCGCTGCCCTCGGAGTTCGCCCCCGTCGCCGCGGCCCTCGTGCACGACCCCGAACGCGGCCTGTACGCCGCCGGGTTCTCCGCGGCCCTCGACCCGGCCCGGGCCGCCACGAAGGCCGTGCTGGAGGCGGTGCACACCTGGGTCTACACCCAAGGCTGCACCACCGAGCAGGGATGGGTCTTCCGCGCGATCGACCAGGGCCTCATGGCCCGGGGCCTCCACTTCGACTTCCGCGCCGACGCCCGCTATCTGGACGCCGCCGGAGCGCACTGCGAGCACGTGATCGACCTGGGAGCCCACGTCCAGGTCTGGCTCGACCCGCGCATGCACACCCACGCCCGCCGCTTCACGGCGCCCGCGCTGGGGGTCCAACCGGTCACGGCGCTGCCGGCCGTGTCCATGGACGAGGTCGACCGGCGCCTGGCCGAGCGCGGCCACCGCGTCATCACCCGCGACCTCACCACATCCGACGTCGCCCGGACACCGCTGCGCGTCGTCCGCAGCTTCGTCACCGGCCTGGTCCCCAACGCCCCGGCGGCCTTCTCCTACCTGGGCATGCCGCGCTTCGGCCGGGCAGCACGGGAGCGTGGGTGGCGCACCGCCTGGCAGGGCACTCCCGACGATTTCACCCTTGTCCCTCCGCCGCACATGTGAGGACCTGCCATGCACCGCTCCCCGCGCGCCGCGGGCGCCGCGCTCCGCCGCGGCGCCCTGCCCGCCGGGCTGGCCCGCGCCTTCGCCGCCGAGCAGCCCGGGCCGGCCCTGCCGCCCGGCCCGCGCACCAACCCCTGGGCCGACACCGGCGCCGAACAGGTGCTCCTCCCCGAGCACGAACGCGCGCTACTCGACGGGCTGTGGCAGGCCGGCGGAGTGCACCGGCGCCCCGACGGCACCCCCACCCAGATCCCGCGCCGGCCCGTGCCCTCGGCAGGCGCGGCCTACCCGGTCCAGACCCACCTCGTCGTGGATTCGGGGACCGGCACGCTGGAGGCAGGGCACTACGTCCACGACCGGGAGCGCGGCACCCTCCGCCGGCGCGGTGCCGCGCGCGAGCGCGCCGCGGGATGGGCCGCCGCGGCGCCGTCCGGGCCGCCCCGGTTCCGCGTCGTGTTCACCGTCCAGCCCGGGCGGAGCTTCGGGCGCTACCGGCACCGGGCCTGGCCGCTGTGGATCGCCGACACCGCCTACGCGCTGGCCGCAGCCGAATTCCTCTGCGGGCCCGCCGCTGTGCGGCTGGGGCCCGGGCCGTCGCTGCGCGCGCTGCTGGGTGTGCCCCCCGCGGCCGAGCCGGAGCGGTGGAGCGCCCGAGGGCTCGCTCCCGAGATCCCCCTGGCGGCTGCTGAGTTTGCCGGCGGATGGCGGGTCCGGCCCGAGCGCCGCGCCGCGCTGGCCGCCCGGCGCTCGCCCGGGCCGGAGGAGTTCGCATCGGCCGCACGCACCTCCAGAGCGCGGTTCCTGCAGGCCGCCGAAGCCTGCGGCCAGCACTGGGTCGCCGGCGCCCGCGCGCTGCCGGCCTGGAGCGTAGCCGCAGACGCCCCGGTGCCCCGCATGGCCGCAGTGCTGTGGAGGGCCCACCGGTCCGCGGCCGCGCTCTGCTATGCGGGCGCGCTCTCGGGGCGGTGGCGCTCCCGGCCGGTGTCGGGGTTCACCGCGCGCGGCGGCCGCTGGACCGTGCACGCCCTCGCAGTGCTTCCCGGAGCCCGTGCGGAGGCGGCCCGATGATGATCGTCACCCGGCTCTGGCGCGAGGCGGCACGCTTCCCCATGGCCCTGGGCGCGAGTATCGCCCTGCTGGTCGCGGTCTCGCTGACCCACCTGGGGCAGGCGGCGGCGATCGCCTGGTCGATGTCGGCGGTCCTGGGCGGACGGGGCCGCGACCTCCTGGCCGGGCTGGCGCTGATCCTCGCCATCGCGCTGCTGCGGCTCGCACTGTCGCTGGCCCAGGCCGCGACTGCCGCCCACGTGGGAGGGCGGGTCCGCCACGCCGTGCGCAGGCGCGCACTGGCGACGGCCCTCACCGCCGCACGGCTGCACGACACCGCCTCCCGCGACGGGTCCCTGCGCGCCGCCCTCGGCGACGGCGTGGACGGCACGGACGCCTACGTCTCCAAGTACATCCCCGCCGTCGCCCAGACGCTCATCACCGGACCGATCGTCATCGCGGGCCTCGCCGTGCTCTCGCCCGCCGCAGCGGTGTGCGCCGCCGCGGGGGTGGCAGCAGCCCTGCTGGGCCCGCTGGCGTGGAAGCGGATGTCGTCCCGCCGCGGGCTGGACCACTGGGACAGCTACGAGGCGCTCGGCGCCGACCTGCTGGAGTCCCTGCGCGGCATGGGCACCCTGCGCGCCCTCGGCGACGTGCCCGGAACCCGGACCCGGCTGCGCGCCCGCTCTGAAGCGCTGCGCCGCGCAACCGAACGGATGATGCGGGTCTCGCTGGGCGAGACGGCCGTCACCGATTTCGCGGTGCAGGCCGGCGTGGCGGCCGCAGCCGCGGCCGCCGTCGCGCACGCGCTCACCGGACACGGACCTGCCATCGAGGTCTACCTCATCCTCCTGCTGGCCTCCGAAGCCTTCCGGCCGGTCCGCGACCTCTCGCGGCACTGGCACGCCGGCTTCCTCGGGGTCACCGCGGTGCCGGCGCTGGACCGGATCGGCGCGTTCGGGCCGCCGCTCACGCAGGCGGCACACCCGGCGGCGCCGCATCCCGAGCCGACAGGGTCCCGCGCGAGCCGCACGGCCGATGTCCTGCGGGTACGGGGCCTGAGCTTCTGCTATCCCGGGGCGCCGGCGGATGTCCTGCACGGCCTCGACCTGACCGCCCGGCGGGGCGAGCTGTGCGCCGTCGTCGGGGCATCGGGGGCAGGCAAGTCCACCCTGTTCGACCTCCTCCTGGGCTTCCTCGAACCGCGCGAGGGGCGGATCGAGATCGATGGCAGGCCCCTGCAGCCCTCCGAGGTCGCCGTCGTCTCCCAACGCCCGGTGCTCTTCGCCGGGACGGTCCGGGAGAACCTCGCGCCCACCGGCCCGGCCACCGAGAAGGAGCTCACCGAGGCCTGCCGGGCCGCGGGCGTCCTCAGCGAGGTCAGTCGCCTGCCTCAAGGGTTCGACACGGTGCTCGCCGAAGGAGGGGCCGGGCTGTCCGGCGGACAGCGCCAGCGGCTCGCACTGGCGCGGGCACTGCTGGTACGGCGCCCGGTGCTGCTCGTCGACGAACCGACGAGCGCGCTGGACCCGGATCGCGCCGCCGAGGTCGTCGCGACGCTGCACCGCGTCGCCCGCGAGCGGATCGTCGTCATGGTCGGGCACCGCCCGGAGAGCCTGGACCAGGTCCACAACCTGGTCCGTATCGACGCCCCGGCCGCGGAAGGCAGCCCCGCATGAGCGCGGTCACCGCATTCACCGCCCTACTGCCCGTCCTGCGCCCCGAACGGGCAGGCATGCTGCGCAGCTACGCGATCGGTACCGCGAGCGCCCTCGCCCTGGCCGCCCTCACGGTGCTGACCGCCTGGGCGGTGGGCCACGCCGTGGTAGACGGGACACCCCCCGCCCCGCTGTGGTGGCTCCTGGTCGCCGCGCTCGTCGCGCTGCGCGCGGTCCTGACGTGGCAGGAGATGGACGTCTCGCACGCCCTCGCCTACCGCGTGCTCGCGCGCCTGCGGTCCGCGCTGTTCGACGCCTACGCCCTCAGCGTGCCCGGGCGCCGGAACGAGCACTCCGGACGGGCCGCCGCGGTGGCGATGGACGACATCGAGCGCCTGGAGTTCTTCTACGCCCATACACTCGCCCAGATCGGCGCCGCGCTCACGGTTTTCTGCGCCTCCGCGGCCACCGCGTTCCTCCTGCTGCCCGCAGCCGGAGCCGTCATGGCCGGCGGCAGCATCCTCGTGGCCGCCAGCGCCCTGTTCTGGGCCCGTGCCGCGCAGCGGCTGGGGGAGCGGGAGCAGCGCGAGAACGCGGCGCTGTCGGCGACCGTCGTCGACGCCCTCGGCGCGCTGCGCGAAGTGCTGGCCTACGGACTCGCGCCGCAGATCACCGGCGCGGCCGACGCTGCCACCGCGCGCTCGGCCCGGACCGGAGCCCGGCGCGAACTGCTGTCGACCCTGGTCGCCGGGGTCCGGGAGATCATCCTCACCGCCGTGGTCATCGGCGTCATCGCTGCCACCGCCGCCGGAGCGGGCGTCCTCTCCGCAGGGCCGGGGGCCTCCGTGGGCCCCGCGGAACTGCCGGCGCTCGTCGCGCTGTCCCTGGCGGGGGTCAGCGCAATCGCCGACGCCACTGCCACGCTCACCCGGCTGCACCCGCTCGCCGCCGCGGCCGACCGTGTCGCCGCGGGGATCGCCCGGCCGCCCGTCGTGCGCGCGCCCGAGCGCCCCCGTGCCCTTCCCGCCGGGCCACTCGGCCTGCGCTTCGACTCCGTCACATTCGCCTACGAGGGCCGGCCCCCCGTGCTGGCCGGCTGGTCGGCCGAGATCCCCGCGGGCGCCCATGCCGGCCTGGTGGGGCCCTCCGGGTCGGGCAAGAGCACCGTCCTCGCGCTCGCGGCCCGCCTGTGGGATCCGGCATCGGGGTCGGTCGAGCTGGTGGCATCTGATGGATCCGCCGTCCCTCTGACGGCGCTCGACGACGCTGACCTGCGCGAGGCTGTGGCGCTGGTGGACCAGGACGCCACCCTCTTCCACGGCACAGTCCGCGCGAACCTGCTGCGCGGCGCCGCACCGCGCCCCGATGCCGAGGTGGCCGCCGCGCTCGAGCGCGTGGGCGCCGCGGCATGGATCGGCCTTGAGGACGACCTCGGTGAGTCCGGTATCCGGCTCTCGGGCGGCCAGCGCGCCCGCCTCGCCCTCGCCCGGGCGCTCGTGCGCGAGCCGCGTGTGCTGCTCATCGACGAAGTGACCGCGAGCCTCGATCCGGCGACCGAACGGGCCGTCTCCGATGTGATCGCCGGTTTCGGCGGCACCGTGCTGATCGCGACCCACCGCGCGGCCACTCTGGAGCGGCTTGCGCGCACTATCCAGGTAGGGGAGCCCGCCCCGCCGGCGGTCGGCCGCACCTCGGGCGAGTGGTGATTCGCGGCCGCAAGGGGCATGCTGTGCACTACTCGAGAATGACAACCATTGCCATCGCGCATATGTGTGCATGGCGGAGCCGGCGGCCTGTTCTCGATTCAACTCAGTCGGTGTCCCCAGGAAGTCCGGCCCCACGGGCGGGTTGGACCGTGCCGAGATGCGTGCGGCAGCCAGGCGCGACAGTAGGCGGTGTCGCAGTTGCGGGGGTTAGCGGTGCCGTCGCCGTTGCCGTCTGCGCCGAACTGCTCCCACCCGCTCCGGAGGTGCTGGTTGAGGCCGACGGCGCGGTCATGGGCGGCGCCACTGCCCCACTGGCCGACGTCGGTGCCGTACTGCGGGGTGGGGTTCCCGCCGAAGCGGGTGGGGATCGAGGAGATCTCACTGCTGGTGGGCCATGACGGCACCGATACGACCGAGCGGGTCTACCGCCGGCAGCTGCGGCCGGTGCGCCGTTCGGCTGCGGGGCCGATGGAGGCGATCCTGCGAGGAGCCGGAACGTGAAAACCCTTCAACCCCACCCACAACCCCACCGGACGCGAAAAGGAGGACCCGAGAGCCTCGGATCCCCCTTCTGACCTGCGTCGGGACGGCGGGATTTGAACCCACGACCCCTTGACCCCCAGGCACGATCGCCACGGTCAGGGCCGGTCGTCAGAAGTCGCTGAAGCCCATGAAACCCCAGGCCGGAACAGCATTGCCGGCCGCTGAAGTACGGGACCGGTCATCGAGGGGCGCCCACGGGCGCCCCTCTTTCAACCCCACCTGGACCCCACCAAACGGCTCGCATGAACCGCGGCTGACACGCTCCGAGGATGCCGGCGCCGCGAACAGGATTGCCCCGGGGGAGTCGGGGCGGGGTGCTGCCGTGGAGTCTGCTCATCCTCGGCTCCGTCGCCTCGCTGGCCGACAACGTCGCGGTGGCTGACCCCACGGCGTGGTCGCGGATCATCCATGCCTGGCCCTCGTTCGCGCTGATCGGGGCCTATGAACTGCTCATGCGCGAATTCCGGAGCACCGCTGCGGGCGTAGGCAGTGCGTACGCCGGGGGTGAGCAGCCAGTTCGCAGCGACCAGAACGCCCACGCCTCCGGGAAGGCCCCTCTGCACCTCGTTGAGCCGGATTGAACCGACCACTCTGATAGCGAGGAGCCACTGTCCCCCTTCTAAGCGCGCGTGTGGTCATGGGCCCTGGAACAAGAGAGGACGAACGGAGCGCTTCCGACCGGAAGGCGGATCGCCGAGCAGTTCGGCCGCAAGGAACGCTGGGGGCGACTGGTCAAGAAGCGCGGGCTTCAGACGGGAGTCGAAGTTGATCCCAACAAGACAGTGGATGCTCTTGGCAGGCGTCACCAGCACCTATATGTCGAAGCATTGAAATGGAAGCAAGGGTCGCTGCGGAGTGAGCGAGCACAGCGGCTGACAGAGTGTCCTACTCCAGGAAGTATTCTGATCGGACTCTGGCCAGAGGCAGCATCGCTTAGCCAGCTGAGGGCCTCGGGATGCTTGGGAACCCTCAGTGCCCATGGAATCCCGGGGAGGTTCCCAAGTGTGTTTGGGGTATTTCGGGTAATGATGACCGGTTCTGATCTGGGGTTCGGTGCCACTCAGCAGAGCGTTTGGGCTGATCGGGCGCCGTGGCAGCCGCCCTTCGGGGCAGCTGAGGATCGCAACGTGACCATCGATGAGCTGCAGGAATGCTTCGATGCGGTGGCAGCCGCCCTTCGGGGCAGCTGAGGATCGCAACCCCGCCCTCGTCGTCATCGGCGTCAAGGCCGGCGAAGTGGCAGCCGCCCTTCGGGGCAGCTGAGGATCGCAACAGCTGCACCAGCAGCAGTGCGCGTATCGGGCTCATGTGGCAGCCGCCCTTCGGGGCAGCTGAGGATCGCAACAAGTACAAGGTCAGCGTGCTGAGTCCGTAGGCGACCGTGGCAGCCGCCCTTCGGGGCAGCTGAGGATCGCAACACCAGGCCCGGGGCGGTCGCGGTCTGTGGTCTCGTGTGGCAGCCGCCCTTCGGGGCAGCTGAGGATCGCAACCATTCTCCGCGCGAACTTCGCAATTTCGGGTAGCGGTGGCAGCCGCCCTTCGGGGCAGCTGAGGATCGCAACCCTGTCTACGGGCGCTCATACGGCGAGGGCCAGGCGTGGCAGCCGCCCTTCGGGGCAGCTGAGGATCGCAACGCAAGCGCGTCCCAGAGCTGCTGAAGGATGGGCTGGTGGCAGCCGCCCTTCGGGGCAGCTGAGGATCGCAACCAAGACGAGTACGCAGGCCAACGTGTTCCGCGGGAAGTGGCAGCCGCCCTTCGGGGCAGCTGAGGATCGCAACTGCGTGAGGTCTCTGAGGATCCCGCACTGACGGCTGTGGCAGCCGCCCTTCGGGGCAGCTGAGGATCGCAACCTCGACCTCGTCAACCGGCCGCGGCAAGGGCTTGGGTGGCAGCCGCCCTTCGGGGCAGCTGAGGATCGCAACGCCGGAGTACCGGCGCAACCGGGCCCGGTACCAGCAGGTGGCAGCCGCCCTTCGGGGCAGCTGAGGATCGCAACCCCCTGGTCCTAGACGGCCTCATTGTGCTGTTCCTGGTGGCAGCCGCCTTTCGGGGCAGCTGAGGATCGCAACACCATCGGCGTCACCCATTCCGGGGTCGGCCACACGGTGGCAGCCGCCCTGCGGGGCGGCTGAGGATCGCAACAGCAACAGAACGCCGTAGTCGGCGCTGGCGTGCCGTGTGGCAGCTGTCCTTCCGGGATAGGAGCGGAGACTAGCTGGGTCCGAACCAGCAGTTGATCTTCATACCATGAGAATCAAGAGTTCGCGGTCCAGCTGCCGACATCGGGGAAAGGGTCACTTGGCGGTTCTCGGTATGGGAGTGGCACGAATCTGGACGCCTCAACCTGAGAACTGGATCTCTCTGCTCTATGCTCAGTTGGTGGGCCCGAGGAGCGGCTTGACTGATAGCGCCTCGGGCCCCGTGCAGTCCCTAGGGGGTGGCCGGACAGGGCCGTCTCCTAGGGGCTCTCCCTATCTTCTTACTCGGCCGAGAGGCACCCCCCGAGGATCGACAAAGCTGCCCTCAGGGCGGCTGATCCGATCTTGATGAGCTCGAGTGCCCAGAGTCGCCTGTTCATGGCGCCCATCTCCTTCACTGTTCTGGTGCCCGCAAGGCCGCATGCCCTCCGGTCACGCCTGGATCCTGGCAGAGTCCGGGAGACCCCGCAGCCTTACCAAAGAATTAGACTGCTACGCGGTAAGGGTTCCTAGAAAGTTGGCCAGTGCTACCCTTGCAACAGCGGCATCCGTAGCTAATGATGCCGAGAATCGAAACTAGGATCCCTTTCGCGTGGCAGGTCAAAACGGGCATCTCGGTCTTAGGTTGACTGGGATGTCTGTTTTACTTTATTTGCAGTCCTTTGAGTGAATCTCCGGCGCTTGTCAGTGGGCTCGTCTACTGTTCCGAGCATGGAGCTCTGGGGGCATAGCGCCGACGGTTTTGGCAGACGGCATCGGCTTGAGGACCACCTGCGCGGTACGCAGAAGCGCGCGCGGCGCCATGCGGACGTGTTTGGTGCCGGCGGCTTGGCCGCCTACCTCGGTATGGTGCATGACGTTGGCAAGAGCTGCTGCTCCTGGCAAGACGGGCTGGACCGCGCCGAGGAATCCGGATCGCGTGTCGGGGTCCCCCACAAGCACGCCGGGACCTGGTTGGCCGACAAGGCCGGGCTGGACGTGTTCAGCGGAGTGGTGTTCGGCCACCACGGCGGCCTGCCCTCAACCACCGACCTGAGAGCCGCACTCGACGAAGCCGTCAACGAGCTGTTCTCGCCGGTGCAAGAAGCCGTTGACCGCGTGGCCGCCCGCATCCCCGAGATCCTCGAAAGCCCCGGTTTCCCCAGTTGGCTCGAAGAGGCAGCCGCACAGGACCCGCTGGTGGTCGAAGTCTTGGTGCGCATGGTGTTCAGTGCGGTGGTTGACGCCGACTTCCTCGACACCGAGGAGCACTTCGCCTCACAGCCGCGTCCGGCACATCCTCTGTCTGCGCACGAGCTGGTGGAGCGCTTCGAAGAGGGTATGAAGAACAAGCTCAAAGGCCGTCGGCCGAGCCCGGTGGATGCGATTCGTCAGCGGGTCTATGCTCAGGCCGTCGCCGCGGCTGAGGGGCCCCAGGGCTTCTACCGGCTGCCGGCCCCGACCGGCTCGGGCAAGACCTTCGCCGCGGCCGGGTTCGCCCTGCACCACGCCCGCAAGCACGAACTGCGCCGCGTGATCGTGGCCGTGCCGTTCACCTCGATCACCGATCAGAACGCCCAGGAATACCGGGACGTGCTCGAGCGGGCCGGTGACGAACCGGTCGTGCTCGAACACCACAGCGGCGTGGACCTCGACGGCGGCGACGATCGCCGCTGGGACAAGCTCGCCGCGGAGAACTGGGACGCCCCCTTTGTGGTGACCACGACGGTTCGCTTGTTCGAGTCGCTGTTCGACCGCCGCCCGGCCGCCACACGGCGGCTCCATAACTTGGCCAGGTCGGTGCTCGTGCTCGACGAGGTGCAGTCGCTGCCCGACGAGATGCTGGTGCCGATCCTGTCGATGCTGCGCACCCTCACTGAGCACTTCGGAGTGACCGTCCTGCTGGCCTCGGCCACCCAGCCGACCTTTTTCGAACTCTCCCCGCTCAAAGACATCACCGCCCACGACGTCATCGACGACCCAGCAGCCCTGTATACCGAGCTGTCCCGGGTGGACTACGAATGGTGGAGCGACCCGGCGCCGACCCTGCAATCAGTCGCCGAGCGCGTGGCTGAATGCCCTTCGGTGCTGGTGGTCTGCAACACCACCGCTCAAGCAGGGGACCTGCATCGGCTAATCCAGTGGGAGCGCGGCTCTGAAGCCGGACCCGTGCTCCACCTGTCGACCCGAATGGTCGCCCGACACCGCAAGGCGACGATCGAACAGATCACCGCTCTCAATTCCGCCCGTCAACCGGTGGCGGTGGTCTCGACACAGCTGGTCGAAGCCGGTGTGGACCTCGACTTCCCGGAGGTGTTCCGGGCGTTCGCCACCGCCGAGGCGATGCAGCAGGCGGCTGGCCGGTGCAACCGCTCCGGGTATCTGGACAAGGGCCGGGTGGTGATTTTCGATCTCGTCGACGAAAACGGCGACGTCCGTACCGGCGGGGAGTTCATTTACGGCGCCGCGCTGGGAGCCACCCGCGCCTACTTTGGGCCAGATCTGGCCCTTCCCGACGACCTGGAGGCATTGGCGCGCTACTACCCGATCCGGTTCTCAGGAAAGGGCGTCGAACAGAGCGGAGCAGATATCCAGAAGGCCCGATCCTCCTACGATTTCCCGAAGACGGCATCCCTATTCCAGATGATCAAAGAAAACACGGTCCCGGTCGTCGTTCCCCATCACCACGCCTGCGGCGAGGCCGAGCCGCGGGTTCGCCAGGTGCTGAATCTGCTTCGTCAGGGTGTTCCCGCAGGCGGACTGTTGCGCGAGTTGCGCCCCTATATCGCGACGCTTCCGAAAAGCGCGGTGAGGGGACAAGCCGCTGGCCTGCTCGCCCCGGTGATCGGCGACCTGAGTGAGTGGTTGGGCGACTACGACGAGTTGCGTGGTATCGAATTCACCGACAGTCAGGAGTATGTCTTTTGACGAGCCCAAACAAGGAGCCGTTCTCCCCGCTCGCGGTCGAGGTCGCCGGCCCTTTCGCCTGCTTCACCCGACCCGAATTCAAAACCGAGCGCTTCAGCTACCCGGTCATCACCCCCTCGGCGGCCACCGGGCTGCTGGAAGCGATCTTCTGGAAGCCAGAGTTCGACTACCGGATCGAACGCATCGAGGTGCTCGCCCCCATTGCGTGGTTCTCGGTGCGCCGCAACGAGGTCGAGGAGATCACCTCCACCGACTGGGTTCGCCGCGCGATGGCTGACCCGGCGGTGCGCTTTGATGCCGAGACCAAGCGCGACCAGCGCAACATGGTGGGCTTGCGTGACGTGGCCTATCGCGTCTACGCCCACATCCGGCTGCGCGAGCATGCCAACGCGCCCCAGGCCAAGTACCGCGACCAGTTCCGCCGCCGCGTCGAGCGCGGAGCCTGCTTCTCCCAGCCCTTCCTGGGCACCCGCGAGTTCTCGGCTTCCTTCACCAAGCCCTCGGCCCGCACACCGATCCCGGACAGCGAGGATTTCGGAGCCATGCTGCACAGCATCGACTACTCCGGGGCTCGCGAGACCTACCAGTGGTTCCACGCCCGCATGGATAACGGGGTCGTGCAGGTTCCCGAGCAGGGAGCAGAGCTTCCCGGTGCCCCGCGGGCGCGCACCGGCGGAAGGGCGTGAGCGCCGTGCTCCTCAAAGCCCTTGCCGACCACGGCCCCCACATGGCCGAGCTGCCCCCGGCCGGCTTCCGGCCCCGGACCGTACGCTGGCGCATCCTCATCGACGCAAAGGGACGCCCGCTCAGCCGCAACGCCGAAGGCGCGCCCACCTTGGACGACCTGGCGAGCGCCGACAACCGCAACGGCCTGCCGATCAATGCGCCCTACATCTACCGGTCCGGGGCCAAGCCGCCCCCGATGCTGTTGGTCGACACCCTCGAGTTCGTCCTTGCCCAACCCCGGGACGACTCCGAAAAGGCGGACCAGGAAGCCATCCGCCGCAACGACGCCTTCATCGCGCTGCTCCACGAGTGGGCCTCCACTGAACCCGTCGACCCCGCCGCCACGGCCGTCCTGGCCTTCTTCGCCGGTGAGCACCATCTGAGCCTCAGCGTGCCGGAACAGGCGACCTTCTCCGACACCGTGGCCTTGCAGGTCGACTCGGTGTCTGACTGGCCCCACCTCGGGCAAGCCGCCCAGACATGCTGGCGGCGCGTTGTCGGGCACCGCAAGAGCAGGCGTTCGGCCCGGGGGCACTGCCTTTCGTGCGGTCGAGAAGACGCTTTGCTGGACTCGCTGCCCGAACCCATCAAGTCGGGAGCGATCCCCACTGGAAAAGCCCGGGGCCGGGACGCGCAGATCGTTTCGATCAACAAGAGCGCCCAAGGCCGCGGCGGGCGCACGCAGCTGGCCGATATCCCGCTTTGCGAGCCATGCGGTGCCGGGTCGGCGGCTGTGCTGAACGCGCTCTTGGCCGATGAGGACCACCGCTACCGCGGCACCGACTCGGTCACCGTGTGGTGGTTGAAAAGCCCGACCCCGTTCTCCCCGTTACGTAGCCTGCGCGACGCAGAGCCCAAGCAGGTGGCTGCGGTCTTCGACGAACTCGCCCGCGCCCGCCATCCCAACATCGGCCGGATCGCCGATTCGAACAAGTTCTACGCACTCACACTGTCGGCCAACCAGAGCCGTGTGGTCGTGCGCGACTGGCTCGAAGTCCCGCTCGAACGGGCCTTGGCCAATGTCGCCGCCTGGTTCCAAGACCACGAGATCCAGGATCTGACCTCCGACGAACCGGTCCACGTGCCGCTGTGGCTGATGGCGTTGAGCCTGGGACGCGGCTCTGAATCACCAGAGAATTCCTGGCGCTACATCCGCGACAGCGAACCCGAGCACGCCGAACGCGACCTGATGACCTGCGCCCTGCGGGGCCCCCAACACCGCCCACCCGATCGGCTCCTGCAGCGCCTGATCCAGCGCATCCGTGCCGACGGACACATCGACCGCGCCCGGGTGGCCCTGCTGCGTCTCCTGCTCATCCGACGCGATCCCGCCGAAAGGAACCGGCTGATGCCCGAGCTCAACACCGAAGACGACCGCCCTGCGGTGGTCTGCGGCCGCATCTTCGCCGTCTTGGAGGAGATCCAGTACTACGCCCTGCGCGATCCGGGCTCGAAGCGGGGCCCCAACACCACCATCACCGACCGCTTCTTCAAACAGGCCGCCGTAGCACCGCTGTCCCAGCTCGTCCGGCTGCGCATGAACGCCAACGGCCACCTCAAACGCCTGCGCCGTGAGTCCCCCGCAACAGCGGTCGCGCTCGGCGACCGCCTGCACGAGCTCTTCGGAAGCCTGCCTGAAGGGCCGCCGGCGACGTTGGACCTGCACGGCCAGGGCCTGTTCGTCGTGGGCTACCACCAGCAGCGCGCCGCCACCCGAGCCGCCCAACGCGCAAACCGCACCTGAGGAGAACAACACATGAGCACCCTTGAGCCGCACCTCGACCCCGCACGCAAGCACGACTTCGTCTACTTCTTCGACGTCCGCGACGGCAACCCCAACGGCGACCCCGACGCCGGCGGCATGCCCCGCACCGACCCCGAGACCGGGCAGGGCCTGGTCACCGACGTCGCCATCAAGCGCAAGATCCGCAACACCATCCCGCTGTTCAAGAGCGGCGAGCCCGGCTTCGATATCTACGTTGAGGCCGGGGTCTCACTGAACTCCCAGCACGAGCGCGCCTATAGCGCTCTGGACCTCCAGGGCGACAAAAAGGACAAGAAGCAGACCGCCCTCAACCAGCCTCGCGCCCGTGACTGGATGTGCCAGACCTTCTTCGACGTGCGCATGTTCGGCGCCGTCATGAGCACCGGAGACAAGCCCGCCGGGCGCGTTCAGGGGCCCCTGCAGCTGACCTTCTCCCGGTCACTGCACCGCATCCTCGATCAGGAACACGGCATCACCCGCATCACGCAGACCAAAACCGAGGACACCGAAAAGGGCGAGTCCACCGAGATGGGAACCAAGCACACCGTTCCCTACGGCCTCTACCAGGGCTTCGGACACTTCAGCGCCCCGCTGGCCCAGCGCACCGGCGTCACCTCCGCTGACCTGGAGGCATTCTGGCGCGCCCTGACCATGATGTTCGAGCACGACCGGGCCTCCTCCAGGGGAGAGATGGCCCTGCGCGGCCTCTACGTCTTCACCCATGACGACGCCTTCGGCAGGGCCCCGGCCCACACCCTGCTCGACCGCGTGCAGGCACACTTGACCGACCAGTCCACGTCGGCAGATGACCGGGACCGCGTAGTGCGCTCCTTCGACGAGTACAAGATCACCGTCGAGGAGGCGAACCTGCCGCAGGGCATCACCCTCACGCCGCTAGTGGCCGGATGAGCAGTGGCCCCGGCCAGGCATCCCCCTGGCCGGTCCCGCTGTCGGCACTGGAGCACTACGACTACTGCCCGCGCCAGGCCGGGCTGATCCTGCTGGAAGACGCCTTCGCCGACGACGCCGCGACGGTGCGGGGGACCCTGGCGCACCGCCGGGTCCACGACCCCGGCCAGGAGTCCCGCCCCCAGGTGCGCACCCTGCGGGCCCTGCCCGTCTGGCACGACGAGCTGGGCCTGACCGGAGTGTGCGACGTGGTCGAGATCCACCCCGACGGCACCGTGCTACCCATCGAGCACAAGTCCGGCGCCTACAAGCCCGGAGGAGCCGCCGACGTCCAGGTCGCCGCCCAAGCCATGTGCCTGGAGCAGCGCCTGGGCACCCCCATCGATACCGCCGCCATCTATGCGATGGCTGATCGCCGCCGCCACTTCGTGGCCGTCGACACTGACATGCGCGAACGAGTCCTCCGCACAGCCCGGCAGGTCCGAGACGTGGTGGAGCAGCAATCCTTGCCCCCGCCAGCGGCCGACGCACGGTGTCGACGCTGCTCGATGAACACCGGCTGCATGCCCAAAGTGCTGGCCAAGCGTCCCCGCTTCGAGAAGCTCCAGAGCACGCTGTTCACTCCGGCCCCCGAAAGCGATTGGAATGACTGAACTCCTCAACACGCTCTACGTCCAAACTCCCGGCGCTTCACTGCACTTGGACAGCGACACCGTGCGTGTGGCTCTCCCAGAAGGCGGGCCTCGGCGCTCTCTTCCACTCCTTCGGCTGGAGTCCATCGTGGTGATGGGCAACGTCCAAGTCTCCTCCCAGCTCCTGAGCCGCTGCGCTGACGACGGGCGCCCAGTGGTGTGGATGAGTGGGGGAGGGCGATTCCGATTCCGAACGGACGGCCCCACGCGCGGCAACGTGCTCCTCCGCCACGCACAGCACCGAGCCCACGATGACGCGTCCATTCGTATGGAAATCGCCAAAGCGTGCGTGGCAGGCAAGATCCAGAACTCCCGCCAGGTCCTTCTCAAAGGCGCACGCGACACCACACAGCACAAGATCTCGCTTCGTGAAGCCGCCGAAGACCTGGCCCAATCCCTGAAGTCCGCAGAGAGCGCCGGCGACCTCGATGAACTGATGGGAGTGGAAGGCAACGCAGCACGCGTCTACTTCGAAATGTTCGCGCTGCTGGTGCGCCCCGAGACCGGCTTCGCCTTCCCCGGCCGAGTCAAGCGCCCACCGACCGACCCCGTCAATGCATTGCTGTCCTTCCTCTACGGACTCGTGCGCTCGATGGTGCACGGTGCCTGCGAGCAAGTCGGCCTCGACCCCTACGTCGGGTTCCTCCACGGCATCCGCCCCGGCAAGCCGGCACTGGCGTTGGACCTGATGGAGGAGTTCCGGTCGGTACTGGCTGATCGTGTGGCACTGACGCTCATCAACCGGCGCCAACTCGGCCAAGAGGACTTCGAGACGCTTCCGGGTGGAGCGGTCCAGCTCACAGAAGAAGGCCGAAAGACCGTGCTGGGCTACTGGCAGCAGCAGCGCGCCAGAACCTACGACCATCGGGTCCTCGATCGGAAGGTGCCCGCGGCCCTCCTTCCGGCAGTGCAGGCACGTCTTATGGCCCGCCATCTGCGCAAGGACGTGCCCGGCTACCTGCCTTGGACGGTGTGAATGGAACTGCTCGTCACCTACGACGTTGCCACCACGACCCCCGAAGGCGCTCAACGGCTCCGGCGCGTGGCCAAGGTCTGTGAGGGGTATGGGCTTCGCGTCCAGAAGTCGGTGTTCGAGATCGTGTGTAGCGGCGCTGACCTGGTGCGGCTGAATGACGCCTTTCATCGGATCATCGATGACACCGAGGACAGCATCCGCATCTACCGAATGAGCCGGGGGTCGTTCAAGACCGTCGAGGTGCTCGGTGCTGCGCGTCGGCTGCCGCACGACGGTGCACTGGTTCTGTAGTTGGGAACCTGGAGTGCCCATGGAATCCCCGGAGGGTTCCGAAGTTGTTTTGTTGGGCTATCGGGCACATTGTCTGATTCGAAGCATCTTTCCGGTGCTGTTCAGCGCGCGTTTGGGCTGTTCAGGCGCCGTGGCAGCTGCCCTCCGGGGCAGCTGAGGATCGCAACGAATGTGGTTCCGCCGCAGGCCCGCCGCTCCGGAGGTGGCAGCTGCCCTCCGGGGCAGCTGAGGATCGCAACGGCGGAAGCGGGGGGCGGAGCTCCCGCGGCCGCGGGGTGGCAGCTGCCCTCCGGGGCAGCTGAGGATCGCAACTACCGCGTAAAACCCTGACCCGATCCGCACGTCGACGTGGCAGCTGCCCTCCGGGGCAGCTGAGGATCGCAACATCTCGACCGAACCCCAAATGCGGATCGCTCGCAAGGTGGCAGCTGCCCTCCGGGGCAGCTGAGGATCGCAACTCACGCCTGGAGGAACGCCATGACCGCGACCGTCACCGTGGCAGCTGCCCTCCGGGGCAGCTGAGGATCGCAACACCACTGGTCTGCGGCCAGGGCGCGGTGTTCGGCCTGTGGCAGCTGCCCTCCGGGGCAGCTGAGGATCGCAACCCCGGGCAGGGAACCGTCGTTGCCCGCCCGGATGTGTGGCAGCTGCCCTCCGGGGCAGCTGAGGATCGCAACCCCGCTGCAGGGCCCCTACCTCGTCGTGGTCGACGAGGAGTGGCAGCTGCCCTCCGGGGCAGCTGAGGATCGCAACACTCAGCCCGGCAACGTCCTGTCGTGGTCGTATCGTGGCAGCTGCCCTCCGGGGCAGCTGAGGATCGCAACGGAAGGCCCGCGGACTGCGCAGCCGCGGCCCGACGGTGGCAGCTGCCCTCCGGGGCAGCTGAGGATCGCAACCCCAGAAACCCCCTCAGAAAGGGCGTCCCAATGGCGTGGCAGCTGCCCTCCGGGGCAGCTGAGGATCGCAACACCGTGGCGCGCTCGGCGTGCCAGAGCTCCGGGGTGTGGCAGCTGCCCTCCGGGGCAGCTGAGGATCGCAACAGCCCTGCGCCGACCTCGGGCGCCCGGAACGAGGTGGTGGCAGCTGCCCTCCGGGGCAGCTGAGGATCGCAACTCGTCCTGCATCGTTCCCGGAACAGTTCCTAGCACCGTGGCAGCTGCCCTCCGGGGCAGCTGAGGATCGCAACTCGCGCACGCGGTGCCCACAGGTCGGGCAGGGGCGTGGTGGCAGCTGCCCTCCGGGGCAGCTGAGGATCGCAACAGCAGGCTCCGGAGCCGGGGCGGGGGCGACCTCGTGTGGCAGCTGCCCTCCGGGGCAGCTGAGGATCGCAACCTTCCGCCGCGCGCTCTCTGAGCGGAAGGGACTTGTGGCAGCTGCCCTCCGGGGCAGCTGAGGATCGCAACGCATGTCAGTTGGGAACCACCCCTGACCGACAGGAGTGGCAGCTGCCCTCCGGGGCAGCTGAGGATCGCAACGTGCGGCGGAGGTAGCGCTCTAGGGATGCGGACTGGTTGCAGCTGCCCTCCGGGGCAGCTGAGGATCGCAACAGGTGTGAGCACACAGCAGCGAGCGCACGCTGCAGGGTGGCAGCTGCCCTCCGGGGCAGCTGAGGATCGCAACGCCGGGTCGAAGTCCATCCTCGCCCCCTACCGGGAGTGGCAGCTGCCCTCCGGGGCAGCTGAGGATCGCAACGTGGTGATCCCGGCGTGCGGCTACGTCAACGACAAGTGGCAGCTGCCCTCCGGGGCAGCTGAGGATCGCAACCTGGTCAGACCCGCCCCGGGGGTACAGCCCCGGGGCGTGGCAGCTGCCCTCCGGGGCAGCTGAGGATCGCAACCCCAGGGCGCCCAGGCCACCGCCGCGCCGCCCGGCCGGTGGCAGCTGCCCTCCGGGGCAGCTGAGGATCGCAACACCCGATGGACCAGGCAGGACGCAACGTCGCCGCGTGGCAGCTGCCCTCCGGGGCAGCTGAGGATCGCAACCTCACGTACGTGGTGCCCACAGGTCGGGCACGGGCGGTGGCAGCTGCCCTCCGGGGCAGCTGAGGATCGCAACGCCCGGCATGAGCGTCTGCTCCAGGGCGGCGGCCGCGTGACAGCTGTCCTCCAGGGCAGCTGAGGATCGCAACGCCGACGAGCTGGCGCCGTGGCGTGGCAGCTGCTCCCTGGGGGCAGCTGAGCATCGCAACCGCCACGTCCCGAGCACGGTCTTCTCGCCGCCCTCGTGGCAGTTAAGCATCGCAACTTCTGGACGAACTCCGCCCAGTGGGTGACCGCCTGTGGCAGTTGCCCTCCGGGGTAGCTGTGGATCGCAACGATTATGCGGATGCACCACTCGGCGTCGCTGATAGGCCGTGGCAGCAGAGCAACGCGGCCGCCGGCGCGGCGCCGGTAAACGGTGACGCAGTGGCAGCCACCTTTCGCGGTGGCTGAAAATCGCAAGACACGTGCCCTCTTTACGCGAGGAACGCCCCCATGTGGCAGCTGCCCCTCGGGGCAACTGAGGGCCACGGCTACTCGGCGGCGACTTCGCCGATGAATGCGGTCCACTCGGTTTCGGTCAGCTCGATCTGGCCAGCGTGGGGGTTCTTGCTGTCGCGCAGCATCCGGGTGCTAGGCGCAAGGTCACTCATTCCCACCTCTACGCATTCGCCTTGGCCGCCGCTATAGCTGGATGTTTTCCAGTGGGGCTGTGAACGGTCCATCAGGGGCTGCCTTCTAGCTGTAATCGCTGCGGAGTAGTGAGCGGATGAAGTCGCGGGTGGACGTTGGCGTGAGGGCGGCGTCGCACACTGCTTGGTGAAGTCTGGCGAATTTGGCCGTGTCATCGGGGGGCTCAAGGAAAAGTGAGCCGGCGGCGTGCTCGATATAGACAACATCGCCGGAGGGGAGTCCATCAATGATGTCGGGGAAGCGCAGGTACACGAAGCTGCCTTCGCTGGCTGCGTGTGCACCCACCGAGAAGGGAAGCACGCGCAACTCAACCCCTTCGTACTCGCTGACGTCCAACAGGTGCTGGAGCTGCCTGCGCATGGTGTTGGTATCGCCGACAGCGCGATGCAGGGCAGCTTCGTTGACGACCGCGCGGCAGCGAAGCGGAGCATCGCCTTGCAGACGCTGCTGCCGGCGCATGCGGACGGAGACACGCTCCTCCAACTCCGCTGCGGACGGCGGCCGGGGGGCAGCAGAGATCAGTGCCCGAGCGTAGTCAGCGACCTGGAACAGGCCAGGGACGAGGGCGTCGTGGTAGAGGGCGATCTCGGTGGCCTCTGACTCGGCGCCTACGTAGGGCGAGAACCATTCCGGGGTTGCCGTGGCCCACGCGCCCAACGGGGGCTGTTTCGCCAGTTCAACGAGCGTGTCGCGATCGTTCGGGGGAAGCCCGTAGAGGTCACTGAGCTGGTAGACCACGGCTGGTGGCCACGGGTGTTCCGCGCGCTCGTACTTGGACAGGGTCGGTGCGGTGAGTCCTGCCTGCTGGGCGGCTGTACCGCCCTTGAGGCCGGCGTTCTTGCGCGCCTCCCGCATCAGGCGCGCCAGTGTGCGGCGGGTGATGCCCACTCTCTGGGCCACGGTTGCTGCCTCCTCGCTCTGCCGACCGACTCCAGTCTGTCCTACCGCACCGGAAGATCATAGCCCGGAACAATCGGTAGACGAAAATTTCGTCTACCTGTATTGCGCCTGCTTTGCGTGGAGTGCACAGTCGAAGGACGCCGCCTGATCGCGGCTGACCTCGACTCGCGATCCTGAGGTGATCAGCGATGCTGGATCCTGTCCTCAACGAATCGTGGCTGGCCGCTCTGCTGCCTGAAGCAGAGCAAGCAGCACACCTTCACCTCTCCGCTAACGTGAGCGCTTCCGCGCTTGCGCGCTCGTGGATTGAAACGGCCGCACTGATGGGCGACGGCGACCGCGAACTGGTCGACGATCTACGCCTAGCGGCCAGTGAACTGGTCGCCAACGCGTGCCTGCATACACGCCCAGGGACCCTCACGCTGGTGCTGCTCCGCGCCCCCGGCGCCGCGCTGCTGGCAGTGACCGACCCCGGGTCAGTTCGAGGCACCACTCCGCATTTGCGCCTTGCCGACGCCGATGAGGAAGGCGGCAGGGGCCTGCACATCGTTGCGGCGCTGAGCAAACGCTGGGGAGTGGCCGTGGCAGCGTCGGGATCCACCACCGTCTGGGCGCACCTCGTCGAGGGAGCTCAGCACGTAACCAACCAGGGGAGGGGCGATGGAGCACGAGCAGCCGCTGCCTGACCCTGAGGCTGAGGCGCGCCGGCGCAGGTTCTTCTGGGACCACGGCTGGACCGCCACCTACATGCCCGAAGCAGAGCCGGGTCGACGCTGGATTGCCGACCGCCATCGTCTACTGACCCAGGCCGAGCGTGGGCAGGGAATGGTCGTCGAGGTGTACGCCGACACGGTCGACGAACTCGACGCTGCAATCACCTACGAACGCGCCAAGCAGCAAAACCCGCATCGACAGGGCGGCCACCACTCGCCGCCTGCCGAACCTGCGGACTCCCCGCATGCGGAGCCCGGTTCCTGACGTCTCGCTGCAGCATGCGGAAGCGCACCCGAGGCGCCGCGAATCCCTGCCGCCGCGGCCGGGAGGCGCCTCGGGCAGGCCACCGTGTCAACGGCCGACAGAAGCGGCAAGGCCGGCCGCATCAACAATAATTCTGATGAAGGAGCGCCCATGGCGCAGAAGACCATTGTTCAGCTCGTTGACGACCTCGACGGGGGAGCGGCCGACGAGAGCGTCTCGTTCGGGTTGGACTCGCAGCAGTACGAAATCGACCTCAGCGCAGCCAACGCCACCGACCTCCGTCAGGCGCTGGCCCGCTATGTCAGCAGCGGGCGGCCCGTCGCACGCAACACCGGTCGTCTAGCCAGCCCAGCCGGAGCAGGGAAGCCGCGCAGTCGGCGGAGTGCGGAGATCCGCGAGTGGGCTCGCTCCCGCGGTATCGACGTCAACGCGCGCGGACGGATCCCCGCGCGCATCGAGGCCCAATACGATCAGGAGAATCCCTGACGTAGTTGCGCTTGCGGTCGTCTCGTCAGACGGCACTGCAGCAAGCGCGGTGCAGCGGCCCGACGCCGAAGCTCCGGGCCTCACACAGGCGTCTACCTCGGGGGCTTGGCGTCGCGCGCCTCATGCATCCATGCCAGAGGCGACCGGTCCAGCGCGAGTTTCGCGAGCCGCTGCGCCGAGTCGGTCTTCAACGCCGAGAGGGAGGTGTCGATCCAGGCCTGGGTGTCAGTTCCCTGTTCGCGGTATTCCACGGCCTGCAGCAGGCATTCGAGTTTGTCGGCGTCTTTCGCGCAGCGGGCCTCGGCCGACGCCTTCGCTTCGTACTCGGCCACCGTGCCGCTGATCAGCCGTGCCAGCCCTTCCGGCATTCCCGCCGTCTGGTCTGCGGTGACCTCCTCGTTCGACGCGGCTTTGAGGTATCGCTTGCCGATGTAGGGAATGTCGGTCAGCCGTGTCTCCTGGGTGTCGTGGAACAGCGCCAGGAACGCTGCCCGCTGCGGGTCCGCGCCCTCCAGTTCGGCGATGACCGCGGCGACGATCGCGGTGCGGTGGGAGTGGTCCGCGATCGACTCCGGCGCGCTGACGCCGGCGATGACCCATCCCGTCCGCTGGTATCGCTTCAGTAGCCCCGCCTCGTACAGGTAGTCCAGTGCCCGCACGTCCTGCTGATCGCCCATTTCCGGACTCTTCCTAGCGCTGTTGGACGCGTCGAATCGCGACAGACTAGCCGGACAACTGGAGCTTCGCGCAGCGGGTTGAGACAGCAGTGCAGGTACGAGTGCCCGCGGAGTAAGCGAACAGCACGAGAGGCTCGGCGTCGAAGCACCGTGCCTCCTGGCTTGATCCTGACGTGGAAGGGGCGCCACCGTACCCTGGTGGTGCGACTCTTCAGGAAGGCGAGACCCCCATGGCGCCCGGTTCTACCCGCGACCCCCTGCCCGACGAGCTCCCATTCGCGTCGCGGCTGAAAATCTTGCGGACCCGGCGCGGCATGACGCGGGAAGTTCTCGGTGGGCTCATGGGCAAGTCCGCGAGCTGGGTGAAGGCGCTCGAAGTCGGGCGCCTGGGCGAACCTAAGGTGTCTGTCCTTCTCCGGTTGGCCGAGGCGCTCCGGGTGCGTGACCTGTCCGACCTTGTCGGCGCGCGCGGGCTCCAGGTCGACCAGCTGTCCGGGCCAGGGCACCCGCGTTTGGCCGCCGTGCGTAGCGCCATCAACGCGCTGCCGGCACTCACCTCGACTCAAGCGCCCCCGGTGACCCATCTACGTGCTCGGCTCGACCAGGCATGGACGGCCCGCCATTCCTCCCCCCCAGCACCGCGAGGTGCTGGGGCAACTACTTCCCGATCTAATCCGCGATGCTCAGCTCGCCGCGCACCAGGCCGAGGAGCGCGCCGAGCGGCGCGCCGCACAGGCGGTGTTGGCGGAGGTATACGCGCTCTCGCAGTTCTTCATCGCCTACCAGCCCGCCCAGGACCTCCTGTGGCGAGTCGCCGAGCGCGGCATCGTGGCCGCCCAGGACTCCGGTGACCTTCACGCCGTCGGAGTCGCAGCATGGCTAATGGCCCAGGCACATCGGGACGCCGGGGACTGGGAATCCGCCGACAACATCACGCTGCAGGCCCTCGCCGCGTTGAACCACCACGCTGAGGATGCGACCGACGCCGCTGCCGCGATCCGCGGGGCAATGATGTTCGAGGCTGGCTACACGGCTGCACGACGCGGCGAGGCCGGGGACGCGTGGCGATATTGGGACGATGCCAGCGCAGTCGCCGAACGCCTCCCGGGCTCCTACTACCACCCGGTGACGAGCTTCAGCCGGACAATCATGGGTGCACACGCAACCACGATCGCCGTGGAACTGCGTGCGGGCGGGGAATCGGTGCGGCAGGCCGACCGGGCTCCCGCCGTGGCGATCCCCTCGCGGCCGCGAAGGGCGCGCCACGAAATCGAGCAGGCCCGCGCCTACCACCTCGACGGGCGCCCTGACGAAGCAGTGCACACCCTGGCAGCGGCGCACGCTGCGGCACCGGAGACGATCCGCTACAACGGCTACGCGCGCCGGATTCTCCTGGAGGAGATGGACACCCGCGATCCGCGACGCCGCCAGCGGGCGAGCATGCTCGCCGAGAAAGTCGGCGTGCTCAAGGCGTAGTCGAACACCAAGGGCACAATCTGTGCCCTCCCCCTTCACCGCGCCGCCCTAGCGTTCCCACATGGACACAGTGAGGACTCGGCAGGAGCGCGAACCACAGCCCACGGAACCGGAAGCTCTCGCAGGCGATTTCCCCCGCTGGCACATCAGGCGGGACCTCCTCGACGGGAATGGCGACTGGAGTGCGGCCTGCGCCTACCGAACCGTCATCGCACCAACGGTGTCCGGGCTGCGCGCAGCGATTGAGGCCGTCGAGGCAGAGCAGTGAGCGCCGACGACGACGCAGCTCGCGACGCTGCGGCTTTCCTCTTTGAGATGACCACTCCGCGCGTTCCGCCGCCGCCCCAGCCTCTCCCGGCAGCCCGTCCCCCTCTCCCGTGCCGCGTCGCATCGCCTGAGCGTTGGTCCTCGTCCGGCACTTTCTAGCCGGGCGGTAGCCGCACACCTTCGATCCTTATCCCCACCCCTTCGGGGCGGAGACGTCGGATGCGGCCGGGGGCGGCTGGAGCGGACCGAGAGGGAGAGAGCGATGATCGCTCGCCGCACCGATTCCATCGCCCGGTCCCGCGGCGTCGCCCTGCTCGTCCGCCGCGGGGCCGGGATCCAAACCCACTCACATCCCATGAGGGCGCAGTGGAAATGCTCGCTGATCCTCAGGCTGCGGAGTGCCTGACACCGCACAGCCGCCGCCTCACTCAGGAGGAGCCCCGGCTGATGTGCGCCGCCTGCTGGGGGAGCAGCCGGGAACTCCGGTGCTGGTGTGGCGGGAAGGCTGGTCCAACGTCGAAGGCCATACGGTCTGCACGACGGCCAGCTTCATCCGTCTGGACCGGGCGTGGCCATGGCACCTGTGGGGCCACCTGCCCGGAGATAGCCAGGAGTTGTGGGAGCGCTCCGGGTGCGGCCCCGTCACGGAGCGCACCGAGATCCGGGCCCGCTACGCCCGCCACGAAGACACGACGAGCCTGTATGCGACCGACGGGCCGCTGCTCGAAGAAGTACGAACCCTCCGCGGCGCCTGCGGTGAGGCGCTCGAAGTCCGGTCCCGGGTATGGGGAGCCGGCAGCGTCCTCATCCACGGTTGTGATGCCGAGGCCCTCCGGTGAACGGGCCAGCGGCCGAGCCCCCCTGCGGCGGCGGAGACGCTGGTGCAAGTCGGTGTGGTGCACGGCAACGTGCACGTCACCCCGTCCATATGGAGCCCGCCGGCTCCGCGCCAGTTGCCGCCCGAGCCGCGCGTGTGTGTTGACCGGGCCGCTGAACTGGAGATGCTCACCGACGCCGCCCGCGACTCCGGATGGCCGGCCGTCCTGCTGTACGGGCCGGCTGGTGTCGGAAAGTGCGGTCTGGCGGTGCACTGGGGCCACCGCACCGGCCACCGGTGGCCGGGCGGACAGATCAGCCTGGACCTGCACTGCGCGCCCACCGCCGGGCCCGCGCTACTCACCCCTCCCGCAGCTGTTGCACCTCTGCCTCCAGTTCGCGGACCCTCGCCTCCAGTTCAGCCTTCGTCGGCTTTCGAGGCCGCTTGGTCTCCGCTGCCGGGGCTCCTGCGCGTATCGAGCTAGGTGGTTCCTCCTTCAGCCCGATGGCTTCCCCGTCGACGATGGTCGCCGGGTCCAGGCTGCACTCGGGACAGGAAGTCGAGCCCGTGAACGCGGCTTGGAGAGTCTTGTGGGTGTAGTGGGCTGCCTTCTCGACGACGTGGCCGCAGTAGAGGCGCAGCCGCCACTTCATGAGCTCGTGGGGCGGAGTCGGTCGTCCAGGCAGTCCAGCGATCTTCTCTATCTGCGACGGCGACATCGGCGGGCGCGGGCAGCACCTGCCGCAGTGGGTGGTCAGCGACCCGGAGACCGAGTGGCGCATCGTATGGCACTCGCCGTGATGCTGCTTGAACCGAGCCTGCTCGGCCTCGTAGCGGACACGCTCCTCATCGGTGAAGTGCATCGTCGCCTTGGACTCCCAGTGCTCCTTGTCCCGGTACGGCTGGCCGCAGCCGGGGCACGGCTCTCCGGCGGAGTACTGCTCCCACGTCAGCGACGGCACCTCGCACCTCACCGCGTCGTGGATGCGCTCGGATTCCCTCTGCGCTCTCTCGGCCTTCTTGGTTCGCTCGAAGGGGGCGTCCAGGTCCCCTCGCCGCTCGTAGTCCGTGATTTCCACCATGCGTCGACGCTAACTCGCCCGAGGGGCAGGTGGCAGGCGATTCACTCTGGTCCCGGTGGCGCTGAGATTGAGCGCTGCAGCCGACTGAGCGGCGACGTGCAGCGTTCATTCCTGCGTGGGCGACTCGCCGGTTTAGGCGCCCACCCCGACTCCTTACCCACCGTGGTCCTGATGGGACGTTGCCCTCTCACCTTAGGAGCCAAAAGTGCATCGGGCCGGGGCACGTTGGCCGTTCCAGATTGCCCTTCGATGCCCCGCAGAATGCCCTGCCTCTGCCCAGGAAGAGCGTGGCAGGGTGACGGGGCTACTACGCACCGGAAGACTTCCTCGAACTGGCGGCTGTGAAGGCCGTCAATGCCCGCGCCGGAGTGCTGCAAGTGAAGGCGCAAGGAAACGCACTTCTGAAGCCACCTACGACCCGCAACGGCAGGCGTCCCACTGGAAAACCAGTTGTCCCTAACGTCGCACTGGGCATGTGCTAAACCCGGACCGAGCGTCACTGCAGCAAGTGAGGTGCAGGCCCGCCGCCGAGGCTTCGTCTTGCCTCCACTGACACGCAGGAGGGCACCGCCCTATCCTGAAGCTGCGACACGACAGGCAGGGAGGCGGGGCCCGATGGCGGAGATCATAGACTTCGGACCGACGCTGCGCAGCAAGCGCGGCGACCTCGGTTGGAGCCAGGACAAGCTCGCCGAGAAGTCCGGGCTCACCTCCGATTACATCGGCCGCCTGGAACGCGGCGAGCGCACTGCCAGCCTGCAGGCACTTATGGATCTCGCGCGCGCTCTCGATTGCGACCCTGGCGACCTCACCGGCAAGCGGCCGCGTATGGAGCGTGTGGGGGATGCAACCGTGACGGCGGTGCGCGATGCCGTCTACGACCCGCATCTCTTGCTGCCCGGTACGCCCGACGTGGAGCCGGAGACGCCGGCCGAGCTGATGAGGATCGTTGAAAGAGGCTATGGCGCCTACTTCACCGGCGAATTCGGAGCACTGGCCGCACTCGTGCCAGATCTACTGGCGCGGTGCCGGTCCTCCGAGGCCGAGCATGGCCAGGCCGCGGTGGCGGCGCCGTATGCCCACGCCTACGACCTCGCTTCCGCGCTACTGGTGCACACCGGCCGCGTAGATGCAGCCCTGGCCGGGGTGGAGCGCGCGATCCTTACCGCCCGCAACGGTGATGACGAATACCGGCCCACATCCTTCTTGGGCACGTACGCATGGGTGCTGCTTCACCAGGGTCGCTATGCGGCGGCTGAAGATCTGGTGGTGCGCGCCGCTGAGGGGATCGCGCCCCGCATGGGGGAACGCGAACCGAGGCGGTTGTCGGCGTGGGGCGGGCTCCTGATGCAGGCGGCCGTGGTCGCGGGGTCGGACGGCCGCAGCGGTGATGCGAAGGCGCATCTGAGAGCGGCGAACAGCGCAGCGGTGCAGATGGATGGCGACCGGCGGGACTACTGGATCAGCTTCGGCCCCACGCAGCTCGCCGTCCAGGCAACCCACATTCACACCGTGCTGGAGCAGCCCACCGAGGCGCTGAAGGCGTCGCGCAGGGTGGACCGGCGCGAGCTGATGAGCATCCAGTGGGGGCGCCACCTGCTGGATGTAGCGAAGTCGCACGAGCTGGGGCGCCGGACTGACGAGGCGATTGCCGCGGCGCGCGCAGCCCAGTCGGTGAGCGACGAGTGGTTTCGTCATCAGCGGGTGGCGGCCTCATTGGTGAAGGATCTCCGGCAGCGCAAGGCGAGGCCGCCAGAGCCCCTTGCGGAGATGATCGCGACCCTCCAAGAGCGCTAACCCGGACAGCCAGTCCGGGTTACCGATGTGTAGCCGTTGAACCCGGACAAGCAGTCCATGGGATTAGATCCACACCGCGCGTAGCGTCCTCATCACGCTCCACCAGGGAGGATGCATGAGGACGCGACACAGCGACCGCGAACAGTTGCACGGGCCGTGGCCGGGGGACGAAGCCCATCCGGCACTGGACACGCTTCAGCGGGCCCACCCGGGATATTCCATTTGGCGCTCCCGTCGCGCCGACAGCACTCCGGGCGAGTACAACGCCCAGTTCCGCGGCAGCGGCGTGCTACTGACCGCTGAAACGGCCGCTGAGTTGCAGAGGCTCTTGCAGGCCGCGGAGGCGGAGTAGTGAGCGCTGACGACGACGCGTCATGCGCGGCCGCCGCATACCGCGAAATGACGGCCCCGCGCGTCCCGCAGCCGCCCAAGCCTCTCCCTCGACGCCGCTCCCGTTCATCGGGGGACTGGCGCTTAGATCTGTCTTCGCTGCCTTAAGACCCCGCCTGGTGGGCTTTCCCCGGCGGAAGGCCGCACCCACCGCCCTCCCCTTCCGGGCTCGTGGGCAAGTGCGGCTGGGGGCGGCTGGAGCGGGCCGAGTGTGCCGGCGATCGCTCGCCGCCCCCTACACAGCGCCCGGTCCTGCGGCGTCGACCTGATGTCCGCCGCGGGGCCGGGAGCCAGACCACTCAACGACGGAAAACCGGACCACGGGAGTGCACCGTGAAAAGCGCAGTTGGACCAACCTTGACCTCCCACACCGAGCGCACCGGAACCGAAGATCCACCAGCGATGGTCCGCCGGCTCCTCGGCCTGTCCCCGGGGGCGGCGGCGCTGGTTCACCGCGCCTGCTGGGCCGATGGCGACGGACGCACCGTCATGCACACCGCCTACTGGCGGCGCCGGGAGGAGTCGTGGCCGTGGGCGCGGTGGGGACACGTACCAGGCAGCCCGGAAATGGGGGACAGCTCTGCGCTCCGGCCCTTCACCGAGCGCATCTGTCAGCGGCGTCCGGACTATTTCGACACGTTGCGCCTGTACGACAGCTGCGGCCCGGTCTTGGAGGAGACCCGAACCCACCGTGCCGACGGGCGGAACCTCCAGGTCGATGTAGTGGTCCGCAGTTGCTGCGGCGCCAGTCCTGAAGGCGAGGCGGGCCGGTGAGTGGGCTGTTGGGGGAGGTCGCCGGCCTGCTGGACGGCCATCGGGTGCCGGTCCGGTTGCTGCATGGCGATGGGGGCCACGGCACCATGCTCGCCGTCGCGGATGCAGCCGTCCTGGTGGTCCCGGACCCTCCGATGGTGCGGCTGGTGCAGCACGGACACACCCATTACGTGCCGGTCACCGGGGCCGGCGCGGCGGAGTCCGTTACCGCCGACGTTCTCGGCCTGCTCCGGCAGGCCGCACCGGCGGAGCAGCGGTGACCGCCGACAGCACCGGGATCAACCCGGAGCCGGACGTGGTGGCCGCCGAGGGCGCTCCCGGCAGCGTGGTCCTCACCGTGAACCGCGACGTGCGGATCCAGCTCTCCGGCCGTGCGGGTGCGGCCTACCTGACCCGGCTGGCCGGAGTGCTGCCCGAGGCGCGGGCGCTCCTCAGGAAGCGCCCATGAGCGGCCCGACGATGAACGGCGACGCGCACACGGTCGTGCAGGCCGGCGTGGTGCACGGCAGCGTCCATGCCGCTGCGCCCGTGTGGCGCCCGCCGGCGCCGCGCCAGCTGCCGCCCGAGCCGCGCGTGTGGGTCGACCGGGCCCCTGAACTGGAGATGCTCACCGACGCCGCCCGCGACTCCGGATGGCCGGCAGTCCTGCTCTACGGCCCCGCGGGTGTCGGCACGAGCAGCCTGGCGGTGCGCTGGGGCCACCGCACCGCCCACCGCTGGCCGGGCGGGCAGATCATGCTTGAACTGGACCGCGCACCCGCCGCCGGACCCGCACTCAACGCCGGGCTGCACGCCCTAGGCGTGCCGGCAGACGCGATCCCGACCGACCTGCCCTCCTGCGTGGGCCTGTGGCGGACCCTCACAGCGAATCGTTCGGTGCTCGCCATCGCTGACGGTGTCGCCAACTTCGCGGTGCTGCGCGCCCTCGTCCCCGGCGCGGGAGCAGGATCGCTGCTGGTGGCCACCGCGCGCCGTGCGCCGCGCGAGCTCGCCATCGACACGGTCATGTCGATACCCATCCGGCCGCTGCCGCCCGCCTAGGCCCGCAACCTCCTGCTGAATCTGCTGCCGCCCCACGCGCGCCGTCGGGACTTGGCCCCGGCTCTGGCGCGCAGCGGCGGTCGTCCCCTGGCGCTGCGCCTGCTCGTCGGCGCCCTCATCAACTGCTCCGACATGCCGGACCCTCCGCAACCCCCTGAGAAAGGCACAGATTCTATGGCCGACATCGCCCGCACCGCGCTGGATGCCCTGCCCGAGGACCACCGCGAGGACGCGCTGCTGCTCGCCGTCGCCGCGCCCGCCCTGCGCATCACCCCTGAGGCTGCGACCGCGGTCTGGGACACCGGTCCTTCCGAGGCTGCGGACCGTCTGGAGCGGCTGTGCGCCTGCGGACTGGCAGAGCCACGCGAGCAGGGCGCAGTGAGCATGCCCGAGCAGGTGCGCGATGCGGCGCGCACGGCCGCCGCTGGCCAGGTCGCCGACGCCGCAGCCGCCGCGCGGGGCCGTGCAGTCGCGTTCTATGAGTCCGAAGCCACCCGAGTTTCCCTGGCGCTGATGCCGAAGCGCCTGTTCTACGACCGGGAGTGGATCAACGGCCACGCACCCGCGGACCTCGACACTGATGGCGCCGTTCGCTGGTTTGAGTCCGAGACCGATGCTCTCGGCGCGGTCCTCGTGCATGCCGGTGCCACCGGACGCCACACCGCCGTACTTCACCTCATCGAGGCGATGCGGCCGTGGCTGCAGCGCAGTACCGCGCTTGACCTGTGGCGGATGACGGTGCAGGCCGGCCGTTCCGCAGCGGCCGCCGTCGGCGACCCGGTCGCCGAATGCCTGGTCCACAATCTGGTGACCGCGCTGCATCTGCGGGTCCGGGAGATGGATGAGGCCCTGGAGTCCGCCCATGCCGGCATGCAGGCCGCCCGCTCCGCGGGTCCCCTCTACGCCGCAACGGCCGGGGAAATGCTCGGTGCCGTCCTCACTGCTGCGGGGCGCGCTTCTGAGGCCATCGACCATCACCGTGGCGCGGTGGCCGCCTATGAGCAGCATGGCGACGCCCGCGGTACCGCGGTGCAGCGCCGCCAGCTCGCCGCCGCCCTGGTCGCCGCTGAGGAACTGCCCGAGGGGATCGCGACCGCTCGCGCCGCGGCGCGAGAGCTGGAAGAGCTTGGCGAAGGCTTCCACGCCGCCAAAGCATTGGTGGTTCTCGGGCGCGGGTTGCTCGCGGCGGGGGAGACCGAGGCCGCCGAACAGGCCGCGCGGCACGCATTCGACCTCGGCGCCGCCTACGACGGCGCTCAGGCACGCCTCCTGCTCGCCGACCTTGCCCACCGCCGCGCCGACAACGCCGCCGAACGGGAGCACCTGGACGCGGCGCTCGACGTGCTCACCACGCTCGCCCCCACCCAGGCCGACGCGATCCGCACCCGGCTGGACCCCTGCTGACCCGGCACGCCACCCACACAAAGGACCGGCATGGACTCCTCCTCGCTCGCGCTCGGCGTCGCGGCGCTCTATGCCAGCATCGGCGTCGCGACGCTGGCCGTCGACGAGCCGCTACCCGACCCCGGCGACGCCTGCTCGGCTCGCTGCTCGGCAGACCTGCGGCAGTACCACGACGTGGAGAACACCGCCCCGGAGTGGCTCAAGCAGATCGGCTCGCTGTTGGCTGCGGCGACGTGGCCGCTCGCGATCGTGCTGTGGGTGCGCATCTGCCCATGCGTGCGCCAGGCCCACCGCCGGGCCCGGCGCCGAGCCCGCGCTGCACGCAAGGCGGCCAAACAGGACCGCTCGGGCTGATCACTCCCGTCCGTGCTGCTCGTCTCCATCGGCGGCCTCGCCGCCCTTCGCGAAGCGCCCGGTGGCCAGACAGGCCCCCCTTTCTCTTCTGGAATCGAGGACCGCGATGCGTCCGCCGCCCCGCCGTTCCACACCCCCGCCGTCCTGCCCGGCTGGCGCCCACGCGCGCCCGCCGGCTGCTTCGGAGGCCGCGCCGGGACGGCTCCACGGCACTGATGCCGAGCCGGTGCCCGACATGGTCGAGCGCCTGCGTCGCGAGTACGGAACCCTGGCCCCGGTCGAGGTGGCCCCCGACGTGCGCGCGTGGCTGGTGCTGAGCTACGACCTCGCCCGCGAGATCCTGCAGGACCACCGTCGCTTCCCGCGGGATCCCCACCATTGGCGGTTCTTCGCCTCCGGGGCGCTGATGCCGGAGGATGTTGCGGGGCCGTTGAGGCCGTTCCGCAATGCGCTGGCCTCGGACGGGACGGCCCATGCACGGTATCGCGGCGCTGTGGTCTCCGCGTTGTCCACGGTCACCACCGCCGCGGTTGCTCCGCAGGCGCGCCGCCACGCCCAGGCCCTGCTCGCCCCCATCGCCCGCACCGGTTCGGGCGACCTCACGGCCTACGCCTTCGAGCTGCCCCTGAGGTTGCTGGCCACCTATTTCGGCTTTAGCCGCCGCGAGAGTGACCGGTTGGTGGACAGCATGGGCCGGGTCTGGCAGGGCGAGGGCTCCGCGCTGGCCGACCTGGGCGCCCTGGCGCTGGAGGCCGCCCGCGCCCGCCGCCGTATGCCGGGTGAGGACGTCGTCTCCGCCCTCGTCGCCGCATCAGAGCGCTTGGACGACAGCGAGGTCGCCGACCAGGTCATCCTGCTCATCTCTGCAGCGCACGACCCGCTGGCCAACCTCATCGGCAACGCGCTGCACGCTCTGGTGACCGATACCGGTCTGCACGGCGAGGTCCGAGGTCGGCGCGCCCAGGTGGACGAGGTCGTGGACGCAGTTCTGTGGCGCGATCCGCCGATCGCGCTGCTGCCCGGCCGCTACGCCGCCCACCCCATGACGGTGGAGGGACAGCGTCTGCAGCGGGGCGATCTGCTGATCCCCTGCTACCTGGCCGCCAACGGCGACCCGGCCGTCGCTCCGGCCGTCGCCGACGACGCACCGTCGCTCCTGCGTCGTTCGGGCGCGCGCGCTCACCTGTCCTGGGGTACTGGTCCCCATCAGTGCCCCGCCCGCCAGCTGGCGCACCGCATCGCCGTCGAAGCGGTCGAGGCCGCGCTGATCACGCTGCCCGGCCTGGCCCTGGCCCCCGAACAGGAGCCAGTCTGGCGCACCGGGGCGCCCTTCGCCCACGGTCTGGCGGCGCTGCCCGTGCGCTGCAACCGTGAGACCGCCCCCCGTCCCACCCCTCGTGAGGAGTCACTGTGGCCTGCCCCCACCGCCCCCTCGACCTCGCCGACCCCGCCCAGCGCACCCCAGAGCGGCTCGCCGCCGCCGCGCCGCTCGCGCGGGTCACGGTGGCGGGAATGGAGGTCTGGGCGCTGACCGGCGCGACCGCGCTGCGCGAGGCGCTGGGCCCCCGCAGCCCCTACACCCGCGACCGCCGCCATTGGGCCGACCTTGCCGAAGGCCGAGTCGATGCCGCCCATCCGGTGGCGGCGATGGTGGACGTGGACAACATGCTCACCGCCGACGGCCCGGAACACCGGCGCCTGCGCGGACTGGCCGATCAGGCGTTCAGACCGGGCGCAGTGGACGCGCTGCGCCCCCGCCTGCAATCGGCCGCCCGGCGCCTGGCCAGCGGGCTTCCGGAGCACTGCGACCTGGTCGCCGACTACGCGCAGCCAATGGCCATGCACGCCTTCGAGGCACTGCTGGGCACCGACCCCACAGACCGGGACCGGCTGCGGTCGATGGTGGGCGCGGTGTTCGCGGCCCAGGCCGACCCGGCCGCCACCGCGCGCGCCGAGGCCGAAACCTACCTCGATGGGCTCATCAAGGCCAAACGCGCCCACCCGGGCGAGGACGTGACCTCTGGGCTGATCGCGGCCCACGACACCGGCGACGCCCTCACCGCCACCGAACTGCGCGGAACGCTGTGGCTGCTGGTCACCGCCGGGTTCGCCACCACCTCGGCCGCCCTCGTCGGCGCCGTCGAGCTACTGCTGAACCGCCCCGACCAGCGGCGCCGTGCCGCCACGGCCGGGTGGCGCAACACCGCCCAAGAAGCCCTCAGAGCCGCACCGAGCGTGGCCACGCTGCCGTACTTGTTCGCCACCCGCGACGTCGACTACGGCCCCGCCGGAACCGTGCGCGCTGGTGAGGCGGTGCTGTTGGGCTTCGCGGCGGCCAACCACGACCTAGCCGCCGGCGCCTTCGACGTCGACCGGCCCTGGACCGCGCATCTGGCCTTCGGACATGGGCCTCACCGCTGCCTGGGCGAACACGTCGCCCGCGCGGTCATGGAGACCGCGCTCGACGCGCTGTTCACCCGCCACCCCCGCATCCGCGCCGAGGAGGGCGAGGTGCCGCGCATGGAATCGCCGTTCCTGTCCGGCCCTGCCCGCCTGACCGCACGCCTGGTTCCCACCGACGAGCGCCCATGAGCCGCCACCAGACCCTGGAACCCAACCAGACCGCCGGGATTGGCGCCGACTCCCTGCGCGGTGGGACCCGCGGCGAAACGCCACTACCGTCCGGCGCTCCGGCTGGAGGGGGTGGCCAGTGACCACCCACAACGCCCTCTCCTCCGCGGGCGCGGTGGTGCAGGCGGGAAGCGTTCACGGCTCGGTCCATGTCCACGCAGCGGCCCCGGCCGGCACGGCGGCGGTGCCGCGCCAGCTGCCCCCACGACCCCGGCTTGTCGACCGCGCCGAGCCACTGGCCCACCTGCATGCCCTGCACACCCGTCCCCGTGGATAGGTTCCCGCCGTCGTGATCACCGGCCTGGCGGGGGCGGGCGTGAGCGCGGTGGCCACCGAGTGGGCCCACCAAGTGGCTGAGGAATTTCCCGATGGCCAGGTCGTCCTCGACTTCAGCACCGGCTTGCCGCCGGGAGACGCGCTCGGGGCAGCCTTGCGCGCCGTGGGCTGCGACCGCCCACCCGTGACGGCATTCGAGAGAGTCGGGCTGTGGCGGACCCTCACGCGCAAGCGCCGCCTTCTGGTGCTGGCCGACGGCGCCTCCACCGCAGACCAGCTGCGCCCACTCCTGCCTGCCGGACCCGGCGGTCTGCTGCTGGCCACCACCCGGCGGACCCTCCCCGAAATGGCCCTGAACGGCGCGCACACCGTGACCATCGAGCCGCTGGCCGACCACGATGCCGCTGACCTCTTGGCCCGGCTCCTCGACCATTCCGCCCCACAGGAGGAAGACCGGTTTGCCGAAGCGGTCGCCGCGTGTAGTGGGATGCCGCTCGCAGTGGCCGCGCTAGCGGGACGCTTGCGCCTGCGCGGCCCCGCCCTGGATCCCGACGCCGCCGCAGAGATCTGCCCACCGGAGGATGCTGTGATCGACCAGATCACCCACACCGTCGCGGTGCTGCCCGAACAACCCCGGAAAGTCTTCGCCGCGCTCGGGCTCCACCCTGCCGCGACGCAGCGCATCGACACCGAAGAAGCCGTTGCGCTGGCCGACCTTCCCGCCAACGAGACAGCACGCAACGTGGAGGCCCTCGCCGAAGCCCATCTGCTCACCTCTGCCTCCGCCGGTGGGTGGCGCATGTACGCACCCGTCGCGGCGTGCGCACAGCGCGCGGCCCGAGGCCTGGCGCCCGAGGAGGCGGCCGCTGCGGTGCGGCGGCTTGTGGAGTACCTCGTCCAGGCGGCGACGGCGGCCGACCGGGCGGTCAACCCGAACCGGTCCTGGCGCCTGTGCTGGGGTTGCGGGCCGCTGCCCGACGCGCTGCCCCTCAGCCGATCGCAGGGTCTGGACTGGTTCGACGCACGCGAACCGACCCTGCACAGTGCTCTGCAGCTCGCGCACGAGGCCGCGCTGCACGAAGAAACCGTCGCACTGGCCGAGGCACTGCGCTCCTGGATGCACGCGCGCCGGCCCCAACGCATCTGGGCCCGCGCCGTAGAACTCGGCACCGCCTCCGCCGATGCCCTCGACGCACCCGGCCTCCGGGCGGCGATGGCGCTGATGGGCCATGTGCGCGCCATGGCACATGGCCGGTTCACCGACGCCGCACAGGAGGCAGACCAGGCCCGCCTTCACGCCGAACGCGCCGGAGCACTGCTGCCGGCAGCCTCAGCCTGGCAGTGCCGGGGCTCGGCGCTGCGCGAACTCGGACACACCAGCGAAGCCGTGCAGGCGTGCCGCGAAGCCGTCCACCTCGCCCGCCACGCCACTGCGCGCGATGCCGCCGTGCAGCGACGCTTCCTCGCCGAAGCCCTCGCCGCCGACGGCCAGCACCAGGCCGCCCTCCAGGTGTTCACCAACGCCTTGTGCGACCTTGACGGCACCGACCCCACCCAAGCCGGCCATGTCCTGCTCGGCCTCGTCGACACCTACCGCGCTCTCAGCGACACCAGCGCCGCCGGCGAGGCAGCGCGGCGCGCTCTAGCGATCGCCCGCGGGACCGGCAATACCTACCAGCAGCAGGCCGCGGCACGCGCGCTGGCAACACTGAAGACGGACACGGCATGACCGCCGCGCTCCAGCACCGGCCAGAGGCCGGCACGGTGTTTCGCGTGGCCTCCGCCAACCTGGAAGACGGCGGATACGACGGCAACCACCCCGGACGGCTACGGCGAACGCTCCGGCTGCTGGCCGGGCTGCACCCGCATTTGGTGGTGCTGCAGGAATGCGTCGGGTCCGGCCCCGGCGCCGTCCACGGGCAGGCCCCGATCCGGTTGTGCGAGCAGGTCCTCGGGCTGACCGCCGCCGGACTCATCATCGGCCGAACCCCGCACCACCAGCTGCTCCTCTACGACCCCTCCCGGTTCGCGTTCGCGCCAGAGGACTGGTTCGACGCCCACAGCGCCGAGGTCTGGCACGGAACCGCAACCGCGATCCTCACCCACCGCGCCACCGGCCGCAGTATCGCCGCCTCCAGCATGCACCTCACCCCCAACGGAACATCGACCGCCGAGCAAGAAGCCCAGTTCATCGGCTGAATGCTCGCCGAAGCCGGCACTGATCACGTGCTCTTGGCCGGCGATATCAACTCCTACGGGCTCGACGACCTCGGGCTGACGGCCGAGGACGTCGCACCGCGCAACCGGGGCGCGCGATGGCGCTACGACCCCGCCACCGGCCAGATGAGCCCTGATCGCGCGCCTGCGGCCCGCTTAGCGGCCTACGGGATGGTCGACGTCGCCCAACGGCTCGGAGTCCTGGAACGCACCGCAAAGCAGTCGCGCGTCGACGTCGTCTGGGCCGACGAAGCCCTCGCCGCCACCGGCACCGAGTTCCGCGTGGTGCCCAACCCTGACTCCGACCACGCCGCGATCACCGCGCTCCTCACCCCCGCAGGGCCGCCGCCCACCACGACGACAACGTGACCCGCTGCGCGCTCACCACAGGGCACCCGTGCTGTTTGGGGCGGGCCCTTGTGAGGGCGGCACGCATCCGCCAACGTTCACCCCTCGACGACCATCTAGGAGTTCTGATGGCACACCCCGCACCGACCGCACCGGCCGATGACGCCGACGTCGTCGCCTTTGACGACTTCATCCTCGACATCGAAGTCATCCCTGCCGCTCCCACCGCGTGCAAACCCCCGACTCCGTGCATGACGCAGGACGGGTGCTCGACGTCGTGTCCGAGTGCCTGCGTCAGCGGCTCCTGACTTGCCCCTGAGGGGGCGCCACCTGTTCGCCGGTGGCGCCCCCGCCACGCGGAAAGGCACCCGATCGATGCGTCTGTTCACGGCGGGCCGTTCCGGAGCCCTGCGCGCTGTCCTTGACCCTGTGCATCCCGGCCGTTGGCCCGACCTCACTGATACTGACGACTCCCGAGCATGGATCGCTGAAGTGTGGCCGGAGGAGGCGCTGCGCCGCGCAGTCACCCACGCCGCCCCGGGCCTGGCCGGTCGCCTCGACGACATCAGCTCCGGCCGACGCAGTGCGCGCGAGGTTCGCACGGCAACACTGTCCCTGATCCGCTACGTGCTGCGGTCGCGCCGACCGACGCCGTTCGGCTGGTGGGCCGGCACCGCGCCCGCGTCCTTCGGCAGCGCCGCGCGCGTGCGCTGGGGCCCTCGGCACGCCGCTGAGGCCGTGGCGGAGGGGGAGTGGGTGCAGGCCACCGTCGAACTACTGGCTGGTGACCCCGCTGTGCTCGCCGAGCTGCCGGTGGTGGCGTCCAGCACCGTCATGATGCGCGGACAACGCCTGCACCTGCCAGGTGTGGTGGACACCGTCACCGTCGGGCTGTCCGCGCCGGTGCGCCGCGTCCTCGACCAGACCCGCGCCCCCGTGCGGTTCACCGACGTCGTGGACGACCTCACCGTCGCCTTCGGCGTTCCCGCGCCGAAAGCGTGGGCACTGTGCGCCGGGCTGGTCGAGCACGGAATCCTCCTCACCGGGCTGCGCCCGCCCTCGACCTGCACCGCACCCCTCGCCCACCTGGCCCGCGCGCTCGCCACCGCGGGCGCCAAGGAGACTGCCACGGAGGTCGAGGCCATCGCCGACGATCTCGCGGTGGCGGACGGCGTCCAGGACCGGCGCGCACTCGCGGCGCGGATGCGCGAGGTAGCGGACACCCCGCGATCCCCGATTGGGCTCAATCTGCGTCTGGACGCTGACGTGCAGCTGCCGCGCGGTGTCGGTGTAGATCTCGCCGATGCCGCGACCACGCTTCTGCGGCTCGCTCCCTACCAGCGGTTTCCCGCTTGGGCGCAGTACCACGCGGCGTTCCTGGAACGCTATGGCAAAGCGACCCGCGTGCCCTTGGTCGACCTCGTCCATCCCGATCGCGGTCTTGGGCTGCCGCATGGCTATCCAGGCTCCGCCATGCCCAAGCTGCCCCTCAACCGCGATGCCGATCGTGACGCCGCGCTGTTTGCCCTGATCCAAGAGGCCGGCACCATCGGGGAGATCGTGCTCGACGACGCCGCGCTGGAACGGGTGGGCACCGATCCGACCCGGGTGCCGCCGCACGTGGAGATGACTGCACGGCTGCACGCACCTGATCTTTCCGCCGTCGAGGACGGCCGGTACCGGGTGGAGGTGGCGCCGGGTTATGCCGCCGGCGTGTTCACGGGGCGTACCGGCGGCGAGGGCGTGGCCGAGGCCCTGTCGAACCTTCCGGTCTCGGTGGAGGGCGCGGTTATTGCCCAGGTGGTGTGCCCGCCGGTCTATCCGCACGGCGACAACGTCGCCCGCGTCCGCCAGTTTGCGCGGTACTTCATCACGGTCGGCGACTACCCGCCCGCCGATACCGGCACCGCCATCGGCCTCGATCAGTTGTCGGTGGTGGCCGACTGGGGGCGCTTGTACCTGATGTGGGGTGAAACCGTGGTGGAGCCGGCCGCCTTCCACGCGCTCGCCCTCGAAAAGCAGGTCCCGCCGCTGGCGCGCTTCCTCGTCAACCTCCCGCGTGGCGGCCAGACACCCTTCCTCGCCTTCGACTGGGGCGCCGCTCGCGCGCTCCCGTACCTGCCGAGAGTGCGGCGCGGACGCATCGTGCTGTGCGAACGGCGGTGGCGCATCACCAACAACGCCCTGATTCCTGCAGCGCGGGGATGGACGGAACGTCTACGCGCGTGGGCGCAGTACTGGAATATGCCGGACCGCGTCGAGTTGCGCCACGGCGACCAGCGATTGCAGCTGGACCTGTCCCAGTCCGCGCACCGCGAAGTCCTGCGCACCCATGTCGCCAGCGAGGAGGAGGCGCTGCTGTTCGCCGATGAGGTCGACTCCGGGTGGCTGGACGGGCGCCCGCATGAGGTTGCGGCCACCCTGACCAGCGCCGCGGCACCCCATCCCGTCCCCGCGGTTACGGCCGATGCCGACGCCGCGGGCGCCGAGCTTCCCGCCGGGCCCGACACTCGGTGGCTGACCGCCAAGGTGTTCGCCCCTGCGGACCGCCTGGGCGACATCGTCGCGGCTCTGCCCGACTTCGGACGCGACCTGTGGTTTCTCCGGTACCGGTCCGACCGCGAGAGCGACCACCTGCGCTTGCGCCTGGCCGTCGCCGGGTCCGACGATTACGGTGCGGCCGCGGTCGAGCTGGGCCGGTGGGTCGATGGGCTGGTGCGCGACGGTGCGTGCTCGGGGCTGTCGCTGGACACCTACCGGCCCGAAACCGGCCGCTACGGCGACGGCGCCGCGCTTGCTGCGGCCGAGAGCGTGTTTGTCGCCGACTCCGCGCTCGTCGCCGAGCAGCTGCGCGCCCCGGCGGGGGACCCGGCGGCGGTGTGTGCCGCGACCATGCTGCGCATCGCCGCCGAATTCACCCAGACCCCGGTCGGCGCGTGGTTCACTGACCGGCCGCCCGCACCAGGCGAGGAGGTGCCCGACCGGGCGGTGGTCGCCGAGGCCCACCGGCTGATCCGCGCAGAGCCGCCGGCGGGCTGGCTGCCGCTGGCCCAGCAACTGCGCCGCTACCGTGACCTCCTGCCGCCGCAGCTGCCGATTGATGCCGTGGTGGAGTCGCTGCTGCACATGCACTACAACCGCATCATCGGCACCTACCGGGCCGGTGAACGCACGGTTCTGCGCGCCGCCCGCGCGGTCGCCCTCGGCCTGCGCGACCGCAAGGACCACCAATGAGTGCAGAATCGTCGCTCGGGCGCGGGGCACCGGGGCGGCTGATCGCCGCGGCCGCCGCCGCGCGACTCGGCCGCGCCCCCTGGTCGACCGCGCACGCCTCCGCGAAACAAATAGCATCAGCGCCCGCTTCGGTCGGCGTCGACGCGGGGCTCTACAAGGGGGCTCCGGCGGTGGTGTTCGCGCTACATGCCGCGGGACATCCCGGCTACACCGGGGCCGCGGAGCGCCTGGACGCAGCGGTGCTCGACCTGATCGACGCACGCCTCGCCGCGGCTGCCGCCCGCTTCGACGCCGGAGAGGCTCCGGCAATGGGCGAATACGACCTCATCACCGGCTTGGTCGGCCTCGGCGCTTACCTCCACGCGCTGCACCCCAGCAGCAGCCGCCTGGAAGCGGTGGCCCAATACCTGGTGCGCCTGACCCGCCCCGGTCCCGCCGGCGAGCCGGGCTGGTGGACACATCAGGCGCCCACCGGCCGCGCCCACCCGGCTTTCCCCGACGGGCACGCCAACTTCGGCCTGGCCCATGGGGCGGCGGGAATTTTGGCGATGCTGGCGATCCTCACCCTGCACGGCACCGCCCCATCCGGGTACACACCTGCGCTTCACCGGTTGCTCGACTGGTTCGACACTCACCAGGAAGGCAGCCGCTGGCCGGAATTGATCACCCCCACCCGGCCCGGCCCGCTGAGCGCGCGGCCCTCCTGGTGCTACGGCGCCGCCGGCATCGCCTGGGCCCAGCACCTCGCCGGACACGCACTCGGCGACTCGGCCCGCTGCGCCCGCGCCGCAGCAGCGATGCGCGGCGCGCTCACCGACGCCCACCGGCTCACCGATCCCGGGCTCTGTCACGGAACCGCCGGACTCGCCCTGACCGCGACCCGCATGGGCCTGTCACCACCCGCAGCGTTCACCGGCCCGGCCACGACTGCCGATCTGATGGAGGGCCAAGCCGGCATCGACCTGCTCGTCCTGGGCGACACCACGGCGTGGACCCACGCTCTACTCCTGAGTGAATACGACTTTGACCAGCGGAAATAAACCGCCCAACCTAGAATGGCGCCGATGACGAACAGCACCGACACACCGTCCGTTGAGCAGCTGCACACCGCCCTGGTGGAGGAAGTCACCCGCCCCGATACCGCGGTCCGCGCGGCGTTCGCCGCAGTGCCTCGCCACCTGTTCCTGCCGCACCTGGACCCGGCCGAGGCATACAACAACGCCAACATCAACACCCACTACCGCGACGGGGAAGCGATCAGCTCGGCCTCCCAGCCCGACGTCGTGGCGATGATGCTCACCCAGCTCGACGTGCACCCCGGAATGTCGGTACTGGAGATCGGGGCCGGCACCGGATTCAACGCCGCCTTGATCGACGAACTCGTCGGGCCCGACGGGAAGGTGGTGACCGTCGACATCGAACCCGACGTCACCGCCGCCGCCCGCCAGCACCTGGACGCCACCGGGCACGACCGGGTCGAGGTCATCACCGGCGACGGCGCCGACGGCGCCCCCGGCCACGGGCCCTTCGATCGGATCATCGCCACCGCAGGGGTGTGGGACATCCCCCCGGCCTGGTGGGAGCAGCTCGCCGAAAACGGCCGGATCGTGGTGCCGCTCCGGTGGCGCGGCCTCACCCGCAGCGTCGCCTTCGACCGCGACGGCGACCGCATGGTGTCCGCAGACTCGCGCCTGTGCGGCTTCATCCCCCTCCAGGGCCAAGAAGGCGAACGGCGCCTCGTACTGGAGCAGGGGGTGCAGGTGTTCTACGACCAGGACGCCGATATCGACGCCGCCGCCCTGGAGGGGGTGCTGTCCACGCCCCGGTCCGATGCCTGGTCGGGCCGGATCATCACCGGCGAAACTCCGTTCAGCGGACTGTGGATGCGCATGGCCGCCGGCGTGCCCGGAACCGGACGCATGGTGCCCTCAGCCGAAGGAGTCGAATCCAGGCTGATCACTCCGGCACTGCGCTGGCTCCTGCCGGCCGTCGTGCGCTGCGGTTCACTGGCCTACGTCCAGATCCGCAAGGTCGCAGACGGACAGTTCGAGTTGGGCGCGGTCGGCCACGGCCCCGAGGGGAAGGCGCTGGCCAGTGAGGTTGCCGCGGTTGCAGCGGCGTGGGACCCCGCGGAAGGGGAGCCCACCATCGCCCTCGCGCGGGGACTCGATGGTTCTGAGACTGCCGACGTCGTCAAAGACAACGCCACACTCACCATCCAGTTCACCTGACGGACGGACCGGACATTCCGCCCCCCATAAGAGGGACAGACCCGCTCGCGCTGCCACGGGACCGGCCTGACAAGCACCGGCAGCAGGTAGCGCTTCCCGACCATGGGCGTGCGGCATCTGGCCGGACTGCCGGCCAGGTCAGGGAGGAGCCCTTGAGGTCCTTAAGGAGCCCTGCGCAGATTTCAAGGCACGGCATTCTGCGGTGGAGTCGCCTCGCGGGGTTTTTCGCCAAGAGGCCGGAATTGGGTGCGTACTTCTGGGGAAACGTGTCTACGCCTCTTCGGAGGCGTCCACGTTGCAGCCCCCCCCGGAGCCGCGAAGTCCCAGCCGTCGCCGTCAGGGTGTCCACGCCCCTTTGGGGGCGTCCACGTTGCAGTGAGCCCTGGCCGGAGATGGGGTCGGTCGTGATCACGTGTCCACGCCTCTCCGGAGGCGTCTATGTTGCAGGTGCTCGCTCCGGGGAGTGGGCGCAATCCCCTGGCCAGGGATGAGCTGTAGTCGCCGCACGGGACTGGCTCTCCACCGCGCAAAGCGGAGCGGTGGCCGGTTCAGACGGTTCCCTTGCCGATCACAGTTGCCTTCCAGCCAGCAGTCCGCCACCAGGCATGGTCCAGCCTTACTCAGCCGTTGACCAACTGCTGCGTGCGTGCAGCCTTACTGAGCACTGTCGGATCGGCGTCGCGAAATTCGGCCCACTCGGTAGGTGCAGCAGGCGGCGTGGACTGCTCCGAGGTGGCCGCAGCCGATGACGCTGATACGCATGTCCTTCCCTCCGGTCCGTCGTCGCGGAAGGAAACATGGTCAGAGGCGAGCGGCCAAGTAGCGGTCGATGGCGTTGCGGATGAATGGCGGGATCAGCAGGGTGTCGAGAAGGTCGGGGTTGATCCAGTCGAGCTTGGTGCCCTCGGCCAGGGGCAGGGCGGCAGCCTCGCCTTCCCATGTCCCGGTGAAGACGGTGATGAGCTGCCCGGACCCGTGGACGTCGGGGACTTCGAACAGCTCGGCCAGGTCCTTGACGGCCAGGCCGGCCTCTTCGTCGAGTTCACGCGCGATCGCTTGGAGCGGGGTCTCGCCGGGGTCGCATCCGCCGCCCAGCACCGACCAGTGGCCGGGCCAGGCGATATGGGGGATGTCGTCGCGCAAGTGCAGAAGGAGGTCGCCGCGGGCGTTGGCGATGATGGCCACCGCGCCGCGGGGCTGGTCGTCGTCTCGCATGCGGACACCGTAGGCGGCGCCCAGGGCGAGCGGGGGCGGTTCGGGTCAGGCGGCGCGGCGCCGGTCTGCGGTGACCCACTGGGCGGTGAGCAGTGCTTGAGCGCGGGTGCGGTCGAAGGGACCGGTCGGCTGAGCCGGGCTGTTGCGAGTTCGGCGAGACCTTGCCGAGGTTCGGAAGTGGAGCGAGGGGCCCCTCTGTTTATGGCCTGGCTCGGCTGTTCCCACAACAAGTCGCACCGCTGTTGTCGCGTGTGCTCGTGCGTGATGCCGACACCTTTCACGTGATACTCCAGGGCGGGCGACTGGTCGTTCGGCTCCCAACTCGTCGATGGAGTCCTCGGCGTCTCGGACCCGCGCGTGCGGAGTCATTGGAGCAGCTGGTCGTAGTCGTAACCTGTGTCGGCTGGAGCTTGCGCGTCTGGCCGTCGGCGTTCTCCGCGCGTCGCACCGGCTGCTATCGACCGTGCCAGGGGCTGTAATGCCTGGTTGCCGTGCGGGTTCGCGCCGGAGATGGTCAGCGAAAGCGGCAATCAGCGCGACTCCGCGGGGGAACGCGAGGGGAGTGAGTGTCCGGCAGCGAGGTCGGGAGCGCGCATCCTCGGCTACGGCGACCATCCGGCGTCGGGGTGCGGGCATCGATAATGGATATGCGCGTCCGGAATAGCTTCGCTACGAAGGACTCCTCTCGGAAGCAGGAGTGCGGATTGGCCTGCCGTTAGGGTTAGGTTCCGGTCGCCTGTTCGCGATGGAATCTGAAGAAAGCCCTACTGTCCTCGTTCGTCTTGTCGAATGCGGCGCACTCACGTCCGGCGAGCGTCTCCGCTGCCTTCTGCAGGTCCGGGGTGGCCGCAGCGCCAGGCCCAGTGCGCACTAGCCCGTGTTCGTCGACGTAGACGTGGCCGTGCTCAAACAGCTCATCGCACCCCAACGTGCAGGCCGCCATCACATTGGACAAGTTCAGGAACTCGGTGGTGATGCAGTACCGACGCGCCTTGACATGGGCAGTGCGCACCATGCGCCGGGGAAGCGCCCGGCCGCACAGGGCACAGGTGACGATGGCGGCATCGCCGAGCTTGGCGTTCCTCAGTTTCTTTTGCTCTTTGCGGGCCTTGGTGAGGGCGGCCTGGTCAACGGCGCCGGTGTGCTTGATGTGTCCGGAGGCTGTGGGGGAGGACTGTGCGGCCGCGGCCTGTTCTTCGGGCTCCGTATATTCGGCCTCGAGCGTGTCGAGGGTGGAGAGCGCCGCGGTGAGTTCTCCGTCGGCCTGGTCGATCATCACTGGGAGGCCTTGGCCTATACCGGACAGGCGCAGGGCTTCAGCGATCTCCGGGCCGAATTCTGAGGCGTGGACATGATCCTTCTCCTCGACCAGGGAGAACCGCACGCGCTTATCGTAGACGGCATCAGGCCACACCGGGGTGGACGATTCGTACAGGGGCTCGGTGATAGTGGTGGCCACGGCCGTGGCGAACACGGCGTTGGCTAGACCGCCTTTTGGCACCCGGGGGCCTAGGTGGACGGAATAGCCGAAGAGGAGGGTGTCGCCCGGCTGCATCGAGGCGGCGGTGTCCTCGGCTCTTGTTCCGCTGACTTTCTTTTTGAGCGCCTCGGGCTTCCAGCCCCAGATTTGCTGAGAACGGCCGATGGTGAAGTTTCCGGTGGAGTCTTTACCGACGTAGACGCAGAAGGTTCGGGGCATGGTGGACCTTCCAAGACGTGAGGAGGCTGGCGACCCCTTCTTTGTATCGCCTGTGGGTGACCGTTCTTCTGCGGAGGGCGGCTCGAGGGTGGACCATGCGCTCGTCAGGGCCGGTTGGATCGGCGATACGCCCCCTACCCTGCTGTTCCGTGGGTCCGGCCTGACCCGGCCGCCTTCGAACCAGGTAGGGGGCAATCCCAGGGGCGGCCGCGACAAGGTGTGTCAGCGCTTAGAGACCGCGCTGTCCCGCCTCAACGCCTGACGGGCCCCGAAGGCGCGCGCCTGAAGAAGGTCCGAGGGCAACCGGATGATCTCCCGGCTGAGGCCGGGGACGTCCGGGCCCCGGTTAACACCCAGGCGAGGGCCGGTGGTGCTGCGGATGTGGCGCCGCCGGCCATCTGTTCTTCCAGCCAGGTCAGCGCAGCAGCCGCGTTCGCGGGGGCGGGCCCGTGCCTGATGGGGCGCTGCCGCGAGCGGAAGCGCCGTCGCTGACCAGGACGAGGCATCCCGCAAGCCGGAGATGGAGCGTCTGTTCGCCACCGCACGCCGGGGCAGCGCCATCAGGACCATCTCCACCGGGCTGTGCTGCGGATGGTGGCAAAGCGGCTGGAAATCGCCCACAGGCGCTTCGACTCAGGGCTGTGCCCCTCGTTGAGTGAGTTCGACTCGGTGCGCGGCCCGAGCGGACTTGGCGCCTATCTGCTGCACCGTTCACCCCAGGCTCCCGAACTGCGTGCGGTGCTGGACTATCTGGTTCGCCTCACCACCCCTCGTCCCGCACCCCACGCGGCAGAGGGCGCCCTGCCGGGCTGGTGGAGCCGCGAATCCTCCGCCGGACAGCGTGTGAACCGTGTTGAGGACGGTCACGCCAACCTCGGCATGGCCCACGGAATCGCCGGACCACTCGCACTGCTCGCGCACTGCGCGCGCGCCGGCATCGCCGTCGACGGCTAGGCGGAGGCGATCGACACGATCGCCACCTGGCTGGAACGCTGGCGCCAGAACGGTCCCACCGGGAGCTGGTGGCCCGAACACCTCACCCTCCACGAACTTCAGAGTGGTGTCGTGGAGCAGGCCGGTCCCCGACGACCGTCCTGGTGCTACGGCACCCCCGGCATCACCCGCGCCCTTCAGCTCGCCGGACTCGCCCTCGGCGACCCTCATCGCCAGGAACACGCCGAGACCACCCTGTACCGCTGCCTGAGCGACCCCGCCCAGACTGCGCAACTGGTCGATCCGCCGGTGTGCCACGGATGGGCGGGCGTGCTCGCCACGACCTGGCACGCCGCCGCCGACGCCGGCTTCGCCCCCTGGCCGACTACCTCCCCCTCCTTGTGGACTCGCTCCTGCGCGAGGTCACCCACAATGCCCCGTCCCTGGGGCCCGGGCTGATCGAAGGCCGGGCGGGCATCGCCGCCACGCTGCACCGCATCGCCACGGGCTCGGGTGGATGGGAAACCTGCCTGCTCATCGCCGGAGGGGAGGCGAGCCGCCCATGAACACCACGACGCTGCCGCTCGCGGGCGGAGCGTGGGACCAGGTGAGCCTGTGGTTCGACTCCTGGCACGCCGCAGAGCAGGCCGCCATCACCCGTCTCGCCCCCGCGCTGTGCCAGGCCGAAGACGACGGGTGGCTCACCCGGTGGTGGTTCACCCGCAAGGCCACCTGCTGGCACCTGCGCTACCAGCCCCAGCGCAGCACGACCCGTTCCCGTATCGATGAGCTGTTGCGCGAGCTGGCCGTCCACGACGCCATCGACCACTGGGCCTGGACGATCTATGAGCCCGAGACCCACGCCTTCGGCGGGCCGAACGGCATGGCTGTCGGCCACGCCCTGTTCCCCGTCGACAGCCGCGAACTCCTCGACCATCTGCGCCGCAACGGAGACCGCCATCGCAACGAGCGGGGCCTGCTAGTGGCCGGCGCGCTCCTGCGCGGCGCCGAGCGGGATTTCTACGAACGCGGCGACATTTGGGCCCGCGTTGCCGCCCACCGCACACCCTCCAGGGCGCCGAGCGGCATCGAGATCGACCACGTCCACCGTCTCGCGACCGCCCACACAGCCTCTGAGGACGCGTCCCGCTGGATCGGTGCCTTCCACGAGGCGGGCGCCGCTCTCGCTGGCCTGGCCCGCACCGGCACTCTGACGCGCGGGCTGCGCGCCACCCTGGCCCACCACATCCTGTTCGCCTGGAACCGAGCCGGCATCCCCACCCCGCGCCAAGCACTCATGGCCCAGGCCGCCGCCGGCGCCGTCTTCCACCGAAGACCTGCACCGGTGCTTCCACGATTCAGCAGGTCAGGCCAACACGATCCCACTAAGGTGAGCCCAGTGAACACCGCCCACGACACCACCACGACCCAGCAGCTCCGTGCGGAACTGGTCGCCGCCATTCGCAACCGCGGCACCTTCCACACCCCGGCCGTGGAGAACGCCTTCGCGCGCGTGCCGCGGCATGTGTTCCTGCCCCAGGTGGATCCCGAGACCGCCTACGCCCCGCAGGTGGTGGTGACCAAGCACGCCGAGGACGGCCATGCGCTGTCCTCGGCCTCGCATCCGAACATGGTCGCGGCCATGCTGGAACAGCTCGACGTGCGCCCGGGGCACCGCGTGCTGGAGATCGGCACCGCCACCGGCATCAACGCCGCCTTGCTGCGCGAGCTCGTGGGTGAACAGGGTCAGGTCACCAGCATCGAGATCGACCACGACCTCGCTGAGGGCGCCCGGGCCGCGCTGCAGGCGGCCGGCTACCCGGACGTTGAGGTCATCAGCGGCGACGGCGCGGCCGGCCACCCCGACTCCGCGCCCTACGACCGGGTCATCGTCACGGCCGGCGCCTGGGACATTCCCGCCGCGTGGTGGGACCAGCTCGCCCCCACCGGGCGCATGGTCGTGCCGCTGGGTCTGCACGGCAGCGGCCTGACCCGCAGCATCGCTCTTGACCGCACCGCACCCGACCACATGGACGGTGTCTCAACACTGGTGTGCGGCTTCGTCCCGCTGCGCGGCAGTGCGCATTCCTCCGGAGAGGCCCTCGCGCTGGCCGAGGACATCACCCTCAACCTCGCGCCCGACGAGAACCAGGACCTCCACGTCTTGGGGCGAGCGCTGACGTACCCGGCCCACGCTGAATGGACCGGCATCACCATCGACGACACCGAACAGGTCGAACACCTCGACCTCTGGCTGGCCACCACCACCGCGCCCCACTTCGCCCGCCTCGCCCTCGGCGCCGAGGCACGCAGGCGCGCGGAAGTGGCGCCCACGCTGCGCTGGGGCGGCGCCACGCTCCACGACGGCGCGGGCACCCTCGCCTACCTGAGGCTGCGTCCGATCACCGAGACCACCGACGAACTCGGCATCATCGCCCACGGCCCCAACAGCCCAGCGCTCACCGCGCGCACCGAGGAGCTACTGCGCCGCTGGCGCAAAGAGGGTCCCACGCAACCCACCATCACCGCCCACCCCACGGGCGCGTCGGACGACGGGGCGCGAAACGGGGCGCGCGTCACCAGGCCCGACACCACGGTGACCATCACCTGGTGAGACACGGCCCCCGGCGCCCGCGGCGTCGGGCAGGGAACAGAGACACCCCCCATGAACCACCCAACGCCCCACTCCGCCACCAGCTCGCCCTTGCCCGATGTCTGCGAACAGGTGGCCCGCCGCCACCCCCTAGTGCCACGCGGCAAACCGCCCTGCCCGCCCCTGACCACGCGCCTGCAACAGATCCGCACCCGCGTCGACAGTGCGCGCCAGGACGGCGACAGCGACCAGCGACTTCTGTACGCAGCGCAGGCCCACAACCTCGCCGCGCTGACCGCGAGCGACTGCGGGCTTCCCGACCTCGCACGCGAGCTATGCGCACGCCAAGCCGGCATTCTCCTCAACGGCGCAGGCTACGACGCCGACACCGCCAAGCTCGCCCTCCAACCACTCATCAACCTCGCGCGACTCCTGATCCGCGACGGCGAAGGCGAGGCCGCGCACCGCCACTTCGAGCACCTACTCGCCGCGGCGAGAGCCCGCACCAGCACCGTCATCGCCGATATCCCGGTCGACTTTTCCGACCTCACCGCCACCCCAGACGACCACCGCACGATCATTCAGTGGCTCTGGACGACCGTTCTCAGCGACGGCACGCGAGCCCTGACCCAGACCGGCCACTGGCCACAGGCACTGGAGCATGCCCAACGGCGCAACGCGATCGGGCAGCGCCTCTTCGACGGACGCCAGGCCGCCGTACTCGCCCACAGCGCCGCCGGCGGCCCCGACCACGCGCTCCAGCTCCTCGACGACTCCCACACCCCCACCCAGTGGGAACAGGCGATCGCCTCCACCTTGCGCGTGCCCTGCCTCTTCCGTTCCAACCAAGACGCCACTCCGGCGATCGACGAGATGCTGGACCGCTACGTTCAGGTCGAGGAGACGATTCGCGAGCACCCGGTCTTCCACATCCGGCTTGGCCTGTGCGTCATCGACCTCGCCACCGGATTTCCCGAAACCCACCACATCATCAAGACCGTGGTGCGCGCCGCGCTAGACGCCGAAGATGCCTCCCTCGCCCACGACGTCCTCGCCCACACATGCCAAGCCCAGATCGACACCGCAACTGCGGCGAAGCTTCAGGCATGCATTGATGTAGCAGGATTCAATAAAGGCGCTCTCACCGCTGAAGACCGGCGCGATCTCCTAGACGCTTCCCGGGATAGCGAACGGGTTCTGAACGACGAACTGGGCCACACTCCAGTTCCGGGTCAGATAACGCGATAAGTGGGGTCGTTGGTCGTGACGTGGTTGAGGAACGCCTGCCACTCGCGGGTTGGGAATGCCAAAGCCGCCAGGTGGGGGTTCTTAGAGTCGCGGATGGCATGGTGGCCGGCGGGGAGGTCGGCGACTTCAACGCAGGAGCTTTGTGCGGTGCTGTAGCTGCTCTTGCGCCACAGGGGGTGCGCGGTGTGCTGCACGTGTTCTCTCTCGACCGGTGGTGCGTGGTCAGGGGGCGGGGTTGATTGTCTCAGCGATCAGCGCCGCGGAGTCGTCGGGCCCGTGCGCGAGGGAGGCCAGGGTGGAGAATGCCTCCCGGTAGCGGGCGACGCCTGCTGCGTCCTCGACGTAGACGTCACTGGTCATCAGTTCGACGTGGACCACGTCGAGGCGGGCCAGAGACAGCAGGGTGAACGCGCCGGCCAGGGCCGGGTGCTCGGCGCCCATGGGTAGAACCTGCACGGTGATGGTCGATCGATTGGCGCATTCCAGCAGGTGGTCCAGCTGGCGCTGGAAGACCTTGGTGCCGCCCAGAGGTTGGTGCAGCAGGCTCTCGTGCAGCACGGCGTGCAGCGGCACCGCGTCGTCCTCGCGGGTCAGGATCTTCTGACGCTGGGTACGTAGCGCGAGGAAGTCCTCCAGCGCTTGCTCCGAGGGGAAGTCTCCGGTGGCGGCCACGGCGGCACGGGCGTAGTCGGGGTGCTGGAGCAGGCCGTGGATGACTCCGGTGGCATAGACCCCGATCGCGGTAGCCGTGCCTTCGAGCCGGAGCAGGTCGAGGTAGCCGGGCGAAACGTGGTCGTGGTGGTCGACCCACCAGCCGCGCCGCTCGGTCTGGATCTCCCCGGCCACCGCGATGATGGTCTCGCGCAGGTCGGTGTCGGTCACCCTGTAGGCGTCCAGGATCGGGCGTACGTCACGTGGCCGAAGGGCGACCAAGCCGTTCTCGATGCGGCTGAGCGAGGCGGTGGATCGCTCGGTGGCCGTAGCGGCTTGGGCGAGGGACATCGCGACGTCGTGCCGTAGCTGGCCGAGTCGCTCGCCCAGCCAGCGCTGGCGCAGAGATGGGGCGTCGTCGCTCACGTCGTTCTCCTCCGGGTGCGCTCGACACGTCCGTGTTCCATCCTGCCATACTTCCTCTTCGTAATTTTTACGCAGCACATCTATTGCGTTCCGAAAACCACGGAGTCATGCTGGACAGCACGGACGAAGAATCGAACCACGACCGGTGGACAACGCCGTGGTGGGAGTGAATCCGATGATCGAGCATGCGTGTGCCTGGCACGTTCCTAGTGGTCCCAGCATCGCCCAGCGAGCACGCACTCTGACTCGCTGCGCGCTCGACAGCATGGAGGTCGCGGCCGACGAGATCGACGTCGCCGAGCTGATGGTCAGCGAGCTGGCGACCAACAGTCTCCGGCACGCCGCACCCCCTTATGGGCTACGGATCTGGTGCGCCGGCCAGATCGCCGTCGTCGAGATGTTCGACGCCTCTCCGGCGTTGCCCGCGCTGCCGTGCACGACGCCGTCCAGCATCGGCGAGGCGGGCCAAAGCATGGTGGAATCGACACGGCTGGAAGAGTGCGGGCGAGGTCTGCCCCTAATCAGCTCCTTTTCGAACGGCCGATGCGGCAGCGACTCCCTTGCCGGAGGCAAAAAGACCTGGTTCGCGGTATCCCGTCGAGCGTGCGAGCACCCCTCGCCATGACCCCCTCCCTACTGGCGATCGCCCCTTCCCTCGCCCAGCTCGCGCTCTCCTAACGAAGTTGGTGCATGATTGGGGTAAGGCTTCGCTGTGGGGCGTAGCACTTTGGCCGTGACGATCAAGGTCAATGGCACGGTCCTGGCCCACCTCTGGCGAAGAGGATCTGCGCCGTCCGGCGCGCTCCTAAGTCCTTAACCGTGAAGTCCAGTCCTGGCTGTGGCCAGATCTTGCAGGAGTGGTCCCGCGTCGGCAGAAGTCTTCGCTGGCCGAAGCCGGACAGGGGGAGAGCGATGCCCCCTCAAGTTGTCCCGGGGGCGTTTGGCGCAGGTGCTTCACCTGGCGGTGAGAGACGCCCTCGCCGCCGTGACTTGGCGGGTAGAGACGCTGCTCTTCGTCGAACACGGCCACGCCGTGCGGATGGTCTGGCCTCCGTCCTGGACGATGGTGTGGCGGTAGGCACTCCCGAGGATCTCGCGAGAGCCGAGTGCCTTCTCGATCAGCGGGACTGAGCCAAAGTCGGGATGGATCTGGGGACATAGCCGCGTCTGCAGAGCTGCGGCAGCGCGCCGAACGCTTTTGGCCCCGGAACCGGCTCGACTTCTTTCAGGCCGTGGCGCGTGGCGGGCTTTGGCAAATCGGACCTGAGGGTTGTGGGCGAGCAGCGGCGAGGACGTGCTGCACACCGCGGGGCGCCCCTTGAGCGGGTTGTACAGACCTCGGGTCGAGGCGGCTTCTGCTGGTGGAGCGTGCGGATCCACCTGCCCTCTTGGCGAAAGGGTTCCAGGGGATATGCGTGCCATGTAAAGATCAGTGAGGCATGCGCCAGGGTGGTCAGGCTGGAGGGAAGATGGCGGGTACAACAGCTCCGTTCGAAGCATCGGCGTCCGCAGTTGGGTACGTGTACCAGCTCCGCAAGGCCCTTCATTTCTGCGTCGACCAGCACGGCCGCGGACTTGATTGGTCCATTGCCATCGAAGCGGGCGACGACGTAGAAGAAGTCGTCGAAGGTGGCCGGATCCTTTACCAGCTCAAGCATCGAGCCGCTAGCGTCACAATGTCGGATTACAGCACGGACCTGTGGAAAACCCTGCGAATCTGGGCTCATAGTGTCACCAACAAGCTGCTTGATCTGGACGAGACGGGCCTCTTCCTCCTGACCACCGCCGACCTGACTCCCGATTCGGCTGGATACCTGCTGCAGCCCGTCGCCTCGGGGGTCAGAGACGAGATCCGCGGGCTCAAAGCGCTGGAAGCTGCTCGGCAAGCCTCCACCAGCAAGGAAAACCAAAAGGCATACGAAGCCTTCGACAACCTCTCGGAGGGTGAGCGGCAGGCCATGCTCGCCCGAATACAGGTCATCGGCAACGCCCCAGATGTCGATGAGGTGGAAAAGCTGCTGATGGAGCGAGTGGTCTCCGCTGTAGGACATGAATATGCCCAGCCCTTCCTGCAGCGCCTGGAAGGCTGGTTCTATCAGCGCACGATCCGGCAGTTGCGCACGGACGAGATGGACGCGATCACGGGGGGCGAGTTCGACCACGTGTTCACCGACCTGCGCAATCAGTTCCGGCCGGAGAATCTGCCCATCGATGAGGACATCGCTGTCCTCCGGCCGGATCCGTCGGACTACGCAAGCATGGTCTTCGTCCGGCAAATGGGCCTGATCGACATCGGAAAGGCCAGGGTCGAGATCGCCGTGCGCGACTACATCCGCGCCTTCACCCAGCGCTCCCGGTGGTCGTACGACAATTTGCTGTTGCCCGGCGAGATCAGCAAGTACGAGCGCCGCCTCGTCGAGGAATGGCAGGACCTCTTCGCGGAGATGGAAGACAGCCTCGACGCGGAATCGACGGAAGCGGAGAAGGTAGCGGCTGCCAAGGAGATCTATCGGTGGGCAACGCGCGAGGCACGTCCACGTATTCGCGTCGGATGCGACGAACCGTTCGTCTCCAAGGGCTCCTTCCACATCCTAGCTGATGGCCTGCAGGTGGGCTGGCACATTGATTTCATGACACGGCTCATGGCCGTACTGGAGCCAGCAGGAGCGACGAAGGCGTGAACCCTCTCACTCAATTCAGCCGAGAAGAACGCGCCCTGTACAATCCCCCGTTTACCGCGCTCGTCACCTGCCGCGCCGTCCAGGGCCATGAGTTTCAGTACAACCAGCCGTGCCCGATCACGGTAGCTGTCTTGTCCGCTGTGATGGCCCTGCAACCGGCTGTGCGCAGTACCCTGCCGAAATCCGTCAACAGTGGACTGACTCGATGGCTGGAGGAGAATAAGGCTGTCAAGGTGACCATGTCACAGAACGCCACCGCCTTGGCCGCGGTGGTGCGTCCAGGGCTTCTCCTGGCACTGCAGAGCGACGCCGTACACGTCGATGAGGCAGGAAAGCTCACGGTGGCTCCAGGTCGGCTCACTAAAAAGATCAACGGCGCCACGGACGAGATCCAGGCCATCCAGAAAGCGGCATACCTTTTGGGGCGCTGGCTCCCCAGCGCGGGCAGCCTCAGCACCGTCATGACATTGCTAGGAGTCCGTCCGTGACGTTCCAGATCAGCGCTATTTCCATCTATAACGAAGATGCCCTAATCCGCACCGTTCCCTTTAGGGTCGGTAATCTCAACATCATCACTGGCGACTCACGGCGCGGGAAGAGCGCTCTGCTCAACATCGTCGACTACTGCCTAGCCAGCAAGGACTACGTCATTAAAGGCGCGGCGTTGCGCAACTTCGTGCAGGTCTTTGCCGTCACTCTGGTGAAGGGCCAGCAGCAATTGTTCATCGCGCGGCCGGCCCCGGCCGGAAAGGCGGCAACGGCGACCACGATGTGCGTCGTTTCTCAAGCACTTGGTGCACCGCCTCCTCAGCGGACAGAGCTGAGCTTCTCCACCCCTCTCGACATCGCTAAGGACATCCTGTCGGAGTTCGCCGGGATCGACCGGACGGTGCGCATTCCGGCCGTGCGCAGCGCTACCCCAATCGCGCCGTCGGTGCGCCATGCGCTCTTCTTCTGTTTGCAGAAGCAGAACGAGGTCGCCAACCCGGACCTGCTGTTCCACTCGCAAGGCGAGGAGTTCTTGCCGGCGACGATCCGGGCGATGATTCCCTACTTCCTTGGTGCCGTCGATCCCGAGCAGGCGTTGCTGGAGAGCCGTCTGCGTCTGCTGCGCCAGGAACTCGCCGAGGTGGAGGCGGCGCTAGCCGCCGCCGGCAGCCTGTCACCAGCCTCCGGGCAAGCACTGGCCCTGGTCACCGAAGCCGTCGAGGCAGGCCTGCTGCCACCGACCCGGGAGAGGATGACAGAAGAGAGGGCGTTGGATCATCTCCGCCAAGCCATCGCCGAGAGTGCCCCCACGCAGATGCCTGACGCCGGAGATGATCCTGTCTCCGCCCTCGTTGAGCAGCGTCGAGGCCTGCGTGAACGGCACGGACAGGCTCGCGCACGCGTCGCCGGCCTGAAGCGCGCCGCTCAGGAGAACAATGAATTCCTTGACCAGGCGGCGGAGCAGCATGCCCGTCTGGCCACACTCAACCTCTTCGCACCAGCCAACACGGCAGACCAGGAGCCGCGTTGCCCAGTGTGTGACAGCCATCAGCCGCAGTTGAGCCAGATTGCGGAGGTCATTAGCCGGGACCTCAACCGCCTCGACGCCGACATGACCGTCATTGGCAGCGACACCCCCGAAATCAACGCCCTCATCTCAGCGGAAGAAGACACCCTCCAGGACATCCGAAGTGCTCTAGGCCGTAATCAGGAGCAGATCGATACGTTGATTTCCGGCCAGCGCGCAACGCAAGGCCAGGCGGACGACTTGCGGCGGGCAGTTCTTGTCCAAGGTCGCATCAGCCTTTTCCTGGAAACAGCCGGCCGCCATCTCCAAAGACCTCAGGTCGTGGACCGGCGCGAAGAAATTAGAGCGAAGATCGCAGAACTCGAGGAGGTGATCGGAGGCGGAGCGCGAGATGATCGACTCAACAGCTTCGTCTCCCGGATCAATACGAAGATCAAGGAAAAGGCTGTCGCCTTGGACCTTGAACACAAGGAGTCGCCCATCCGGCTCGACTCGCGAGGATTGACCGTCGTCGCAGATACCGCCCGCGGCCCGGTCCGCCTGGCCGACATGGGAGGCGGCGAGAACTGGCTCGGCTACCACGTCGCCACCCTCCTTAGCATGCACGAATGGTTCTCCGAGCAGGGCAGTCCAGTGCCTCGCTTCCTCATCCTCGACCAGCCTTCCCAGGTCTATTTCCCCGAAGATGCTCCAGACAGCACCGCCTTGGCCGGCCCCGACAGAACCGCTCTGCTCAACCTCTACAAAACCATTCAGAGCACGGTTGAGTCCCTTGACGGTGACTTCCAGGTAGTCGTGATGGAGCACGCTGACCTGGACGACGAGCCCTTCCGTAGCTCAGTCGAGGCACGTTGGAGGCGCAGCAACGGTCGGGCGCTCGTGCCTCAGGATTGGATCACCGAAGAGATCGCTGATGACTAAGAGACTCCTCGTCCGCGTCTCGGCTCCGGTACCCGCGGAGTTACTCCAGTTAGCTCGCTGAGATCACATCAGTGATCATAGCGACGAAACTGAGCAGCTCATTGACGGCAAGGGTCGGGGCCAGCAGCGGCAGCAGACCCCGGAAGAAGGTCTAGGCGTGGGTCGCCCCGTCCACCCGGGCGGCTTCGTCCAGCGAGCGGGGGATCGTGTCCAGGTATTGCCGCTCGGGTTGGGAGCATGGTCGACGACGTCCGTGAACGGTCCGCCGAGATCAGGAGGGGCACGTGACCACGCCTGTGCTGGTGCTGTGGGACATCGCCCGGACGCTGCTCTACGCGGGGGAGACTGACCGCCTGGTCTACCGGGAAGTCTTCACCGACCTGGTCGGTCGGCCCCCGGAGCGGCTCCCGGCCAAAGGCACGGGCCGCACCGTGCCGCTCGCGGTGAAGGAACTGTTCGCCACCAACGGCATTGCTGAGGCCGACCGGTTCACTGAGATCGCGATCCGCGACATCCCGCGCCTCCAGGCCGACCACTTTGACCATATGCGTGCCCATGGGTTCGTACTCCCCGGCGCCCATGCGGCCCTGGCCGCTGTCCAGGCGATGCCGGGCGTGACCGCCACCGTCGTGACCGGAAACCTCCAGCCCTCAGCCGAGCTGAAACTGCGCGCCTTCGAACTTGACGGCTTCGTCGACAGCGCAGTGGGCGGTTACTCCTCCGACGACCCCCACCGGCCCGCTTTGGTAGCCGTCGCTCAAGCCCGCGCCTCGGACGCAACCGGGGACATCTTCGATCGAACGAATACCGTCATCATCGGCGACTCGCTGGAAGACGTCACTACAGGTAGAGAAGGTGGCGCCTCGGTCATCGCTATTGCTTCCGGAACCACCTCCGCTGAGACGCTTGCTGCCGCCGGTGCTGATGTCGTTCTCCCGGATTTGTGCGATCCGGAAGCTGTATGCTCGGGCATCGTTCAACGTGTTCGGTGACGTTATCGGCGAGCGCAGCCCAAGTAGATGACGGCGAGGTTGACGAATCAGGGCGACGGGCAGCGTATTCAGTATCCATTTCAAGCAGGCGTGGAAGGGAAGCGGAATTACGCGAATTAATCGTCGATAATTTCATGACTCTCTTGCCTTGAGGTGACACAAGGCTTCAACGGGGCCCTTGGGCTCTTTGATGTCCCGCGCGTTTCAATTACGTTCAGGAGCCACTCGTTCACTCAGAGGGTGGTGGAGAGCGCAATGTGGATGCGCGCCGGCGGTGCGGCCGTGGTTCTGGCCGCGATGGCGACAGGTTGCACGGGCGGGGCGTCGGACCCGTCCGGGTCCACGTCTCCTGAAGCGACACCCACTTCCGCGTCGCCATCGCCTCCGCCGTCGCCGGAGGAACAGGCGCTCGACGCCTACATGGGCCTGTGGGACGTGATTGTGGACAACTCGCGTACCACCGACCCTGACTATTCCCAGCTCGATGAGTATGCCGAAGGGCAAGCGGCCGAGCTGGCCGAACACGGGCTGGGCGCCGAAGCAGGAGAGCACGTGGTCTCGCGCGGGGCTCCTGAGCATGACGCCGAAGTAAGCGCGATCGAGGGCGACACCGCCCAGATTGAGGACTGTATGGACTCCAGTTCGTGGCTTCGAGAAGATGCGGAGACCGGTGAGCTGGTGGAGGAAGAACCCGAGGGTCCGCTGCTCCGCCGTGTCGAGGCCACTGCCTCCTTTGACGGGTTGAAATGGCGGATCTCGGAGATGCGTGGTTATGAGCCGGGGTCATGCTAAGAGGCCGACATAGGGTGGCCGCTATTGCTATCGCGGCTGCTATCGCCATGGCAATTCCCGCCATTGCCATAGCTGATCCTGATTACTTTTGGGGAGAGGCGGACTGCGGTTCGGATGGCACTGGGCCCGGATGCGGCGTTGGTGCGGAGTCCGGGGAGGGGGCGCCCGGGCGTGAGGGGAGTTCTGAAGGGGCACCGCGTCCCGATGGCAGTGCCTCCGGATCGGCATCGACGTCGGGCGGAGCGATGGCCGGCACGGTCTGTTCGGGCGAGGGCAATGGGCAGGAGTGCACGACTTCCGTTGCCGAAGCCGCGGATCCGGAGGCTGGCGATGGCGAGCCTGCGTTTGACCCGGCTGCGGTTGCTGATGAGGCGCGGGATGCGCTGGCGTTGCCTGATCCCGGGATCGCGACGTCTCCCGATCAGGGGAGTCCGGTGTTGGTGCGGGTGCCGGTGTGGTTGTGGATCGATGAGGAGACTTGGCAGCCGGAGACGGCCGAAGCTGAGGTGCCGGGCGGTTCGGTGTCGGTGACGGCCACGCCGGAGTCGGCGTCGTGGGAGATGGGTGATGGCGCGGTGGTCGAGTGCGAGGGGCCTGGTCGGGCCTATGACCCGGCGCGTGATGACCCTGCCGCGTCCTCGCCGGAGTGCGGCCATACCTACACCACCGCCGCCGAGCGCGGCGGCTTCCCTGTGGAGGTCGGGGTGGTGTGGTCGGTGACCTGGGAGGCCAGTGACGGCAGCGGCGGGGAACTCGATCCCCTCGTCACGGCGGCGGGTGCGGAGCTGGGGGTCGTGGAGTCGCACGGACTGGTGGAGCACGCGACCTAGGAGTCTCAATGATGCTGTCAATCCGCCAGCGGGGCTGGTGGGGTGGGGGTGAAGACCCTGCCGCCCCGCAGCAGCGCCCACACCACACTCGCCCTCCCACCTGGCCAGAGCGATCACCGCCTGGACGTGCTTGAGCCCCTCACCCTGCTTGCGCTGGTAGAACTCCCGGTTGGGCCCCTCGGTGCGGATCGAGGACAGCGCGGACATGAAGAACTCCGCCTCAGAGCACGGGTCGGTGCAGGTTGCCGGTGCGGCTGGTCGTCCCGTGTCACCGGCACCAGTCCGGCCGCCGAGGCCAGGTGACCAGCGTCGGCGTGGGCGGCCAGGTCGCCGGCCGCGGCGATGAACTCCGCCTCCAGGACGGCGCCGAACCCGGGCACCGACTCGATGATCCGCGCGGCCTCCCGCGCGGGGAAGATCTCGCGGATCTGGGACTCGGTGCCCGTGATGTGCTGGTCCAACTCCAGGATCTGGCGGGCGAGATCGGCGACATTCATTTCTCGGAGGAGCCTTATTTGCTTACCCGGGACTCGGTGGGTCGGACCGGCGCAGCCCCGTTCTAGGTAAACAAGTCGGTGACCCGAGCGGCAATGCGCTGCGCAGTTCCGGGGGGATTGTGCGGCGTGGCCGAGCCACCGGGGCCCAGCTGCAGAAGCCAGCACAGTGCGACCAGACGTCGAAACTCGCGCACCCGCATCTTCTCTTCAGACGTGAGGTCGATGTAGGACAGCAGTGCTTCGCCGTCTAGGTCACCGTCGAGGGAGGAGATGTGTTCGATCAGCTCGCCGAGTTCGAATGCGCGGTCATTGCGCCCGGAATCCTCCCAGTCGATCAGCCGGACGCATTCCTCTTGCCCGTCCCAGAGAAGGTTGGCGTGGTTGCCGTCAGCCAAACCCAAGACCGGGGGGAAGGCGTTTTCCAGCAGGCGGTCGGGGGCGCCGGTGGCCATCCACTCAGCCCCTTGCTCGTGGGCCTTCTGGACGAGCGGGTCGCCGCCGAGGTCGGGATGGGCAGCGATGAACCGGCGGACCTTGGCTACGGCGGCGTGTGGCCCCCACGGGGCCGGAGCGAGTGCGGCCACGGCCTCAGTGGGGATTTGGTGGAGGCGGTTCAACGCGCGGGCAATTGCGGCGACCTGTTCACGGGTGGCCCCTTCGCCGCGCATGACCCGGCCCGGCAGGCGGCTCATCGTGATCACGGGCGGTGCGTGGTCCAGGTCCGCGTGGAGCGGACGCGGTGCCAGACCAGGGGCGTGCTGATTCAGCACTTCCAGTGCGGTCCACTCCCGCTGCGGTTCGCCCCGGCTCCAGTCGCTGTAGCGCTTGACCACGACGTCGCCGCGGATCTCGATGTGGTGGGTATGGAATCGGGTGGCCATGCGCTCTCGGTTCGCGGTCTTTGCTGCAGGGCGCGGTGGCCCCTGAGCTACGGTTGTGGGGCACCGCGAGGCTACCGCAGCCCGCCGCCTGGCAGACAGGGATTCGGCAGGTGGCGGGCTGCTGCGGGTGGCGGTGTGTCGTCAGATCCTCCAGACGGCGTGCACAGCGTCGATCACCCGGACAAGCTGATCGTGGGTCATGGCCGGATAGCAGGGCAGCGAAAGCTGCCGGGCAGCGGCGGCTTCGGTCACGGGCAACAATCCGTCGGCACCGGAGTAGACGCGCAGACTATGGACCGGTCGGAAGTGCCGGCTGGTCGCGATATCGCGCTCAGCCAGCGCCGCAGCAAGGGCGTCGCGAGTGAGCGGAGCCCGATGGGGGTCAACGAAGACTGAGTAGAGGAACCACCCCGGCTCGACGCCGGGGAGCACGGTGGGCGGAGCCAGGCCGATGAGTCCGGACAGCGCCTCGGTGTAGGCAGCGGCGATCTGAGCACGGCGCTCGGTGAACGCTTTCAGCTTGCGCCACTGTGCGATGCCGACCGAGGCGGCCAGGTCGGACATGACGTACTTCAGGCCGGGCACGGTGACCTCGTAGTCGGCAGTCCTGCAGCCCTGGTGGCGCTGCCACACTGCGGTGTCGATGCCGTGTCGTCCGAGCAAGCGGGCCCGGTGGACGAGGTCGGAGCGGCCGGTGAGCATGCCACCCTCGCCGGTGGTGATGACCTTGTTGGCGTAGAAGCTGAAGGCGCTCAGGTCTCCAACAGTGCCGGCGCGCAGTCCATCGCGGCGAGCGAGCAGAGCGTGGGCGGCATCCTCGATCAGTAGCAGGTGGTGGCGGTCCGCGAGTGTTCGGAGCGCAGCCAGGTCACAGGGGTGTCCGCCGTAGTGCATGGCGATGATGGCTTTGGTCGCGGGGGTGATCGCAGTCTGGGTCAGTTGGGGGCACAGGTTGTAGGTGGACGCTTCGACATCGACGAAGACGGGCCGGGCACCGACCTGCTGCACCGCGTTAGGGGCGGCGCAAAAAGTGAGGCTAGGAGTGATCACCTCGTCTCCGGGGCCGATCCCGCCGGCGAGTAGGGCGAGGTGCAGGGCGGCGGTTCCGGAGGTGACGGCGAAGGCGTCCTGGGTCCCCAGGCTGTCTCGGACCGCATGTTCCAATGCGGTGGCCTTGGGGCCGTGGGTGAGCCACCCGGAGGTGAGGGTGTCGACGACTTCGGCGATTTCCTCTTCCCCGATGGAGGGACGGTTCCACGGCACCGGTTTGAGAGAGGGGGGTGTGCTCACGATCGCCCCCTTCGGCAGTAGGTGGCGTGCAGCTGTTCGCATTCGGGCGTGCGCACGGCCTGGATACGGCCGGCGGCGTGGGCGGCGCGCAGGCCGCAGAGGTTGTCGTATTCGGGAAGGTCCACGTTGCCGAGGCGGCGATCGTTCAGGTCGTGGACGATCTCGCGGACGCCGTCGATGAGTGGGGTACGGCAGGTGCCGGGAAACATGCGGGCCAGGCGCGAAAAGCTGGTGCGGTAGTCGCGGGCATCGGCCTCGTCTCGCTCGGGGCCGCGATCAATCTGCGCGCCCGGAACGGCTTGGGCGACGGTGTCGGCGATCTGGGCGATGGTGTGGTTCTCTTCATCCGCGCCGACGTTGAGCATTTGCTGGCCGTCAGGGTGGGCGAGGACAGCGGCGAGGACTTCAGCGACGTCGCGCACGTGGACCAGCGGGCGGCGCTGACCGCCTCCGCTGAGAGGGATGCGGCCGCTAGCGACGGCCTGGGCCGCCATGCGGTTGGCAACGGAGTCCAGACGCTGGCGCGGGGAGCGCCCATGCACGGTGGCCAGCCGCAGCACGCTCAGGTGCGCGTGCTGGTCGAGGAGAGCGGCAGTGTGCTGTTCGGCCTGAATCTTGGTGTGGGCGTAGATTCCCAGTGGGCGGGCCGGGGTGTCTTCAGCGACGGTGCCTTCGCGCTGGCCGTAGACGCTGCAGGAGGAGAACAGCACAAAGTGGCCTACGCCGAGCTCGCGGGCGGCCTCGGCGGCCAGGACCGGGGAGGCGAAGTTCAATTCGATGGCCAGGCGCTCATCGAGGGCGCAGGCAGGTTCGCCGACCACCCCGCCCATGTGTACGGCGGCATCGGCACCGACGAGTGCCTTGCGCAGGTCTGACGGGTCGCGCAGGTCGCCGCGCAGGAAGGTGTCAGCGGTGGGCAGCAGCCGCCGGGGATGGTCGTTGCGGGCATAGATCAGATCGTCGACCACCGTCACGCGGTGCCCTAGCGCGGACAGGAGGCGGGTGGCGACGGTGCCGAGGTATCCGGCGCCGCCGAGGAGAGCGATTCTCATTGCAGACTCCGCTTCGTCGAGGCAGGGACGGCAGTGTGGGACCGTGCGCCGTGGCCGGAGGTGGGCAACGCGAACTGTGCCCTTCCCAGGGCGGTTTCGCGCAGGTCCGCCAGCCGCGGAACCAGCGTGAGGTCCAGCTCTTCGGAGGGGTGGAGCAGGCCGTGGTCATCAGTGCGGGCGACCCAGGCGCGCACGCCGGTAGGCCAGGCGATATTGAGGCCGATCTCGCCCTTGGGGATCACTCCGTTGAACGGGGCTGGCATCTGCCGGGCATTCCAGTAGGCCGAGACGGCGGTGGCCTTGGCCTGCTCGATGATGGGAAACAGCTGCGGGTAGCGCGGGCTGGTGCGCAGCAGCCGGAACACCATCTGCCCCATCAGCCCAGGCGCGGTAGCCGAGAGGGCTTCAAAGTCGTCCTGGTGGAAGGTAGCGGCGTGGGTGTCTATGTCCGGGCCCAGGGTGGTGCAGGCGAACAGGTGGGGCAGGCGGCGCGCGGTGTAGTCGGCTACTCCTGCGACCAGGCCGGGCTCGATGTAGCCGACTAATTCGCACAGCCGGTCGTGGCTGGGGCGGAACAGCGCCAGGTCGAACAGGTGCCCCATGGTGTCCACGGCGTTGAACGCTAGGTCCTTGTAGAGCCGGTTGTTTAGCTCGCCCACCTCTGCACATGCCGCGGTGCGGTCGGAGGTGGAGTGCAGCATCAGGTATTCGGCGACCACTTCGAAGTACAGATAGCCCAGGAACGGTACGTCGCCGATGGCGGCAGTGAGCTGGTCCAGGAACTGCCGCGCCGACAGTGCCGCTCCGCAGGCGCCCGCAAGCATCTGGTCCAGGAACGTTGCGGTCCGGGCGACCTGCGCCACAGCAGTACCGCGCAGTCGGGCGTCTTCCTCCTCGGTGAGGAAGGATCGGTGCTGGAGATAGGCGTGCAGATGCAGGGATCCCAGCCGCAGGTAGTCGATCCCCTCAGTGGGGGTAGGGCGGCTGCTGGTGGTTTCGAAGATGAGGGTGTCGGTGTGGGGCTTGGACTCCAGCAGCCAGGCGCCGAGGTTGTGGGGGCGCAGGCCGTTGGCGTCGAGTGTGAGCGGCGCGCAGTACAGAGCCCCGACGAGGCATCCGGCAGCTTGGTAGAGCTGGCGGCTGGCGCGGATCTGCTCCAGGTAGGTGGTGGTGTGCATCAGGTGGATCGGACGACTGCTGGTGAGCATCTCCAGCAGGGCATTGGAGTGCAGGAGCCACCCGTTGGGCGTCTGCGCGGTCAGAAAGTCTCGCCACTGCATTTCATTGGCGGCCAGGCCGCGGGGAGCGCGGCGCGGTTGGCGGTTGGGTCCATATCCCGTGTGGGCGTCGTTCCACAGTTGAGCGGGAGCGGGCAGGGCCTCGGGGCCATGGGTGGTCACGGGCTGCCTCCTTGTGTGCTGCGGGCGATGGCGTTGTGGGCGTTGAACAGGGCGTCGTGGAACTCCGCGCCGCGGAGGCGGTCGCGTTCGCTGTGCAGCATCAGCGCGGCGGCGGCGTGGTGGAGCCATTCCGGAACTTCAACGCGCAGATGGGAGGTGTCAGGCCACCAGCGCCGTGCGGGGAGCCGGTAGCGGTCCAGGCAGTCCGCGGCCTTGAGTAGGTCCACCGTCAGGGCAGCCTGGTGGCGGGCACGGTGCAGGGGTGGGGTGAACTCCTCGTAGGCCACGTTGTGCAGGCCCACACCAGTGCAGGCGAGTGCCACTGCGTCGGGCTCCAGGCGCAGTCCCAACGCCGAGGTCACCTGACGGTGGTGGCCCTTCAGCCAGAGCGCCGCCCGATTCCCGTGGTGGGGATCGCTGCGGTCATTAAGGCGTCGGCAGTCGTGAACGGCGCCGGCCAGGCGCAGTACATCGGTGGCGGCCTTGTCCAGGCCGCGGAGGCGGGCCATCAGTCCAGCTAGGGCTGACACGCGGGCGTTGTGGCCGATTCCATGGATGCCGACGGCCGATGCCGGGCTCGTGAACCATCCGGGAGCGGGCAATAGCGGCGCGGGCATCTGCGGCGCGGTAGCAGTGTGGGCCGGCAGGTGCTCGGAGATCCATTCCAGGGTGGGATGGTCCATGGTCTGGTGCAGGGGTAGTGCCCCAATGGCGGCCAGGTCTTTCAACGGCAGCCCTGCGGGAGGTAGGGGTGACTGCACAGCGGGCTCCTTCTCCGGACCTTCTTCAGGTTCCGGCAGTGGCAGGCGGGTACAGCCAGGCAGGGATGGCGTCGGGGGTGTCCCTCAACCACTCCGAGTAGCGGGCAATGCCGTCGGCGACGGTGATATCGGGTCGCCAGCCCAAGACGTCTTCCATCCGGCGAGTGCAGGCGCGCCCGCCTTGGGGATCGCCGGACGGCAGCGGAGTCTCGCGCACGACAAGGTCACGGAAGTGAGTGCCGACCAGGTCCGCGACCTGGCGGATGCTGGTGCCTACCCCACTGCCGAGGTTGAGAGTCTGGTTGTGGGCGCCGGGCGCCAGCAGGGCGATGAGGGTCCCAGTGGCGATGTCGTCGACGTGGACGAGATCGCGAATCTGGTGCCCGCCTCCGTGTAGGTGCAGTTCCATCCCCAGGGCAGCGCGCATGCAAAACCACGCCACCACCCAGGAGTGGGAGTTCTCCTTTACTGTCTGCGGCTCGCCGTAGACCGAGAAGTAGCGCAATGCGGCGTAGGAGGTCCCCGCTTCACCGAGCACTACCGCTGTCTGGTTCTCCCCCCACGCCTTGCTGACGGCATAGACCGATAGGGGGCGCACCGGCGTGTCTTCGCGATAGGCGCCGGTGGGGTTGGCCTGGTTACCGTAGACACTGGCGGAGGACACGAACACCAGACGGCGCAGCGACGGAGCGGCTGCGGCGGCCTCCAGGACGTGTTGGGTGCCGACGATGTTGGTGTGGATGGCTTCTTGAGGGCGGCGGGTACAGGCAGCTACGTCGGCCAGGGCCGCGGCGTGGATGGCGTAGTCGCAGCCGTCCATGAGACGGGCCGCGACTCCGGGTTCGGCGATGTCGCCAACGTGGAAGTCCTCATCGTCCAGCGAGATCCCGAAGCGGTCGTGGTAAACGCGACGCGGGTAGGCATCGATTCTGCACACCGACACCGGGTGCGCGCCGATCCGGCGCAGCTGAGCGGTGAGGCGGCTACCGATTAGCCCTCCGGCTCCGGTGACTAGCACTCGGGCGCCAGAGAGATCATTCAGGGACAGCATGAGCAGACTCCTGTGACCTGAGGGTTGTTGGAATGCGCGCCTTTAGGCAGGTAGGGCGCGTGGGGGATTGCTGGTTGTCACGTCGCTGAATGGCAGAGCCGATCGCGAGGCCGCGCGTACAACGGAGCGGGGGCAGGTGACCGACTCGGATCGGCCCTGCCCCATGAGCTCAGGAGGGCCTGGCATGAGGCGTCTGCGACGGATGCACACGTAGTCTCCTGGGGCCGGTAAGGGAGCAAGCATTCACACCTTCGGCCTCTCACGCGGCCCCCGGAAGCCCTTGACCTGTTGCCGAGAGTTGCCTGGGTGTTGCCTCACGTTGCTCACCATCGCCGGGCTGTTGCCGCTCTGGGCCACGGTGGGTAAGCATGGAGGTCTGGAATGCGCGGAGGCTGCCGACGATGACGACCACACTCCAGACCCACCCCCTCAGCGTCCTGGTGGCGCGCAGCAACCTCTCCGCCGCCGCCTACCTCAAGAAAGTGGCCGACCGACACCGCTTGCTCGGCTATGGGTCAATGGCCTACCGCAGAGAGAAACTCACCCGGTGGACCTCCGGAACTACCCCGGAACGCAGCGCCCAGCTGGCCATCGCCCACCTGCACGGCATAGCTCCGGCCGAGGTCGACCGGCTCGGCTGGCCAGCGTTCCTCCTGCGGGCGTTCCCGGATGACCAGGACGCCTTGGAGGTCCCGTGGACGCCGCAGGGCACGGTCACCGCCCTCATCAGCGCAAGCTCGGGCTCGGGAGAGCACATGGAACTCGACCGCCGTGGCTTCCTTGTCACCACCGCCGGAGCTCTGGCTACCACCCTGGCTCACTGGTCCACCGCCGCTCCCGCGATTGCGGTCGACGACCGCCGACGACGGGTCGGCGCCGATGCCGTTGACCTTTTCGAATCCCGGCTGTCGGCCCTCCGTCACCTCGACGACACGGTTGGCGCAGGGCGGGTCTATGACGCGGCGCTCCTCGAACTGAGGCTTGTGAGCGATCTGCTCAGCAACGCCTCCTACACCACCCCTGTGGGCCGAAAGCTGTTTGGATGCGCCGCCGAGGCCGCCCGGCTCGCCGGCTGGTGCGCCTACGATGCTGACCGGCACGCTCAGGCGGAACGCCACTTCGTGACATCAATGCGGGCCAGCGCATCGGCCGACGATCCCACCATCGGTGCACTCACCTTGGGGTTTTGGGCGAACCTGCGCTACAACGCAGGGGATCCGCGCGGCGCGCTCGACCTGGTCGACGCAGCACTCGCCGAACGCCACGCCATCTCCTCACCCCGAGTACGTGCGATGCTGCATGCGCGTGCTGCGCGCGCCCACTCAAAGGCTGGCGAAGCGACGGCGGCCTGGCGGTCCATCGATGCTGCATTCAGTTCCTATGGCGCATCGCCTCCCCCACGAGAAGACCTCGCGCAGCTGTATTGGGTCAACCATGGTGAGCTCCACCAAGTTGCGGCCAGCTCCGCCTTGGCTCTCAGTGAACCGTCCCGAGCGCTGCAGCACTTCCAAGCTGCAGTTTCCCACGAGGATCCTTACGATGAGCAGCGGGAGGTGCGCGGCGCAGTCATTTACCAGGCCCGTCAGGCCGAAGCGCACCTTGCGCTGGGAGACGTCGATGCGGCAGTAGACCTTGGGCACCAGGTCATCCAGGCGATGGGCGGAGTGGAGTCGGAACGCTCTGCTGGCACCTTGGTCAAATTGCGCGGCATCCTGAATGACCACAGGGAGAACCCAGCGGTACAGGATTTCCTGGACTACGCGGCGTAAAGGGTCGGCAGAGGCGTCTCGCATTGCCAACGGCTGCCGCCACGCACCACCTGTCAACCCGGCGCCCCACCGCCAGCCGAAAACCCTCCGCACGGATGGAGGTGCACGCATGCGGGGGCAAAGCGGCTCTCGTTCGGGCCCCGCACAGTCTCTGGCTCGTGCCTTCGATACGGGGGAGTAGTCGGTACTCATTCCCTCCAGGTAGGTGACTTCGTTCCTCCGCAGCCGTGCGAGTGGTAGCGAGAAAACATCCCGTTGTGTCCAGTATGCATTTGGGGCGGGAATGGGAACTTGATTCCAGGAATGTGAATTCTCTCCTGCATGCTTCATGACTGTCTTACCTTGAGGTGACACTAGGCTTCAACGGGGGCCTTGGACTCTTTAATGTCCCGCGCGTTTCAATTACTTTCAGGAGTCACTCGTTCACTCAGAGGGTGGTGGAGGGCGCAATGTGGGTGCGTGCCGGTGTGGCGGCCGTGGTTCTGGCCGCGGTGGCGGCAGGCTGCACGGGTGAGGTGTCGAATCCGTCCGGGCCCACATCGCCTGAACCAGGACCCAGTTCCGCGTCGCCTTCGCCGTCCCTGTCGCCGGAGGAAAAGGCGCTCGACGCCTACATGGGGCTGTGGGGTGTCATCGTCGATGCGTCGCGCACCACGGATCATGACTATGCAGAGCTCGACGAATACGCCGAGGGACAGGCTGCTGAGCTTGCCGAGTTCGGTTTGGGCGCGGAGGCCGATGAGGATGTGATCGCCCGGGGGGAGCCGACCCATGACCCGGAGGTCACGTCCATGAGCGACGACTCGGCCCAGATTGAAGACTGCATGGATTCCACAGAGTGGCTGCGTGAGGACGCAGAAACCGGGGAGCTCGTGGAAGACGAACCGGAGGAGCCTATTCGAATCCGGGTGGAAGCAACTGCTGTTCACGATGGGCTTCAGTGGCGGGTCTCTGAGATGCGCATCTATGAGTCGGGCTCATGCTGAACTATAGATCGCGGAAACCGGCGTTCATTCTTGCGACGGCTGCGGTGGCTGTCGGCATTTCGGGAGCCGTGGTTTTCGCGGACCCCAACTACTTTTCGGGCCAGGCGCAGTGCGGTTCGGATGGCACCGGGCCCGGCTGTGATGTTGGCGCTGAGTCAGGCGAGGGATCGCCAGGGGGCGGGGGACGGGCCGGGGAGTCGCCCCGCGCGGGCGGCGGCAGTGCCTCTGGTTCGGCTTCGGCCTCGGGTGGGGCGTTGGCTGGCACGGTCTGTTCGGGCGAGGGCAATGGGCAGGAGTGCGCGACTTCGGTAGCTGAAGCCGCGGACCCGGAGGGCGGCGATGGCGAGCCTGCGTTCGACCCGGCTGCGGTTGCGGACGAGGCGCGGGACGCGCTGGCGCTGCCTGATCCCGGGATCGAAACCTCTCCCGGTATCGGAAGCCCGGTGTTGGTGCGGGTGCCGGTGTGGCTGTGGATCGATGAGGACACCTGGCAGCCGGAGACGGCCGAAGCTGAGGTGCCGGGCGGTTCGGTGTCGGTGACGGCCACGCCCGAGACCGCCTCATGGGAGATGGGCGATGGCGCGGTGGTCGAGTGCGAGGGGCCTGGTCGGGCCTATGACCCGGCGCGCGATGACCCTGCCGCGGCGTCTCCAGTGTGCGGCCACACCTACACCACCACCGCCGATCGTGGCGGCTTCCCTGTGGAGGTCGGGGTGACGTGGACGGTGACCTGGGAGGCCAGCGACGGCAGCGGCGGGGAACTCGACCCTCTCGTTACGGCGGCGGGCGCGGAGCTGGCGGTCGTGGAATCGCACGGACTGGTGGAGCACTCGACCTAGGAGCAGCGATGGCAGGCAGCGACGGCGCGCAGACGACGCGACTGCGGTTGAGTGGCAGTGCGCGCAGGGTGCGGTGGGTGGCCGGCAGCGTCGCCGCAATGGCGATCGGCGCCCTGCTGGTCTCGCTCGCGGTTGCCCAGATGGGTGCGCGCAGCGGCTACGTCGCCGCCACCCGCGACCTACCTGCCGGCCACGTGGTGGCGGCTGAAGATCTGATGATCGTGGAGCTGGCCGGGGCAGACCAGCTGTCCGCTGTGCCCGCCGACGGCCTGTCCGCAGCAGTGGGTCAGACGGTCCTGAGCCCAGTGGCTGAGCGCGCTCTGCTTACTGGCGACCACCTCGGCGCCGCGGAAGAGCACCCGGCCGACGGCGAAGCAGTCGTGGGGGCGAGTCTGGCCCCCGAACAGTACCCGGCCTCCCTGGCCGAGGGCGCGGCGGTTTCGGTGGTCGTCACCGACGCCCCCGCCAGCAGCAGCGGCGGCGACGGCGAGTCCGAACCACCGAAGTCCGGGACGCCGTCGGGAGCGGGGTCGGCGGTGCCGGCCCGGGTGCAGCGCCTCACCCCGCCCGGTGAAGGAGCGGGCGAGAGCGCGCGGGTCGAGCTGGTGGTGGATTCCGCCGATGCCGCCGATGTCGCGGCGGCTGCCGCCGCGGGCAGCGTGTCGCTAGTGGCGGTGTCGGGAGCAACCCCATGACACGCGTGATCGTGCTGTTCAGCCTCGCCGGCGCCCCCGGCACCACCACGCTGTCCACCGCCCTGGCGGCCGCCTGGCCCGAGGAGGTGCCGACTCTGCTGGTGGAGGCTGATGCTTCGGGCGGGGATGTGGCGGCCTGGCACCGCATGGCCGCCTCACCCGGTCTGGTGGAGCTGGCTGCGGCCAGCCGCAGCACCGACATCCCCGCCGGCAGTGATGTGATGGCCGGCTGCACCCAGCTTCTTCCCGGCGGGCAGCGGGTCTGCCCGGCGCCGTCCAGCGGCGCCCAGGCGGGCGCGGCCGTCGATCTGCTGGCGGGGCGCCCAGAGGTGCTGCGGGCCGCCGCTGATCCGATCGTCGTGGTGGATGCGGGCCGGCTGGCGCCGCGCTCGGCGGCCGCGCGCCTGGCAGCGGCCGCCGATGCGGCCGTTCTGGTGGTCAGCGACGATCTCGGGCAGTTGCGGCGCGCCCGCGACGCGTTGCCCGGCCTGCATGCCGGCATCGCCCGCCTCGGCCTCGCGGTCGTCGGAGGAAGAGAGTCGAGCGGCGAGATCGTGGAGGCCCTGGACACGCCGGTGTGGGCGCGCATCCCGCACGATGGGCGCGGTGCAGGGGTGGTGCGCGGCGAGAGCGCGCCGTCCCGCCGGCGGCGCCGGTCGCTGTTCACCGCCGCCCGCGCCCTGGCGCGTGCCCTCGCCCCGGCCCCCGAGGAATCGGACCTGGAGGGCGAGGCGGTGCGGCCATGAGCGAGGAGCTGGTGGCGTCCTGGACCCGGTACGCGGCGCGCACCGCAACCGAGCACCTCGCCGCCGCCCCCGCCGAGGGCGAAGACGCAGCGGCGTTTCGCCGCCGCGCGGATACCGCAATCAAACAGGCGCTCGACGAAGCCGCCCGCAACGCGTTGGCGCAGGGCCGCTCCGTCCTGGACGGCGCCACCGAGACCGAGGTACGGCGCCGAGCCCTGGCGCTAGTGAGCGGCCTGGGCCCGCTGCAGGACCTGCTCGATGATCCTGAGATCGAAAACATCAACCTCACCGGCGTGAACGTGTGGGTGCGCTATGCCGACGGGCGCCGCGAACAGCGCCCGCCGGTCGTGGCCACGAGCGAGGAGCTGGTGGCGCTGGTGCGGCGCATCGCCGCCGACTCCCCAGCCGGGGAACGCCGCTTCGACCCCGCGGCGCCGATCCTAGACATGCCCCTGCCGGACGGCTCCCGGCTGCACGCGGTGATGGAGGTCAGCAGCGCCCCGGCGGTCTCGATCCGGCGCCACCGCTACCGCACCACCACCCTGCGCGAACTGCGCCGGCTGGACACGCTCGAACCGGTAGTGGAGAACCTGCTGGGGGCGGCGGTGCGGGCGCGGCGCAACATCGTCATCACCGGCGGCACCGGCGCCGGCAAAACCACCCTGCTGCGCGCCCTGGCCTCCCAGATCCCCGAGACCGAGCGCATCGTCACCGTCGAAGACGTCCCCGAACTCGCCCTGGAACGCGACACGGACGCCCATCCGGACGCGGTCGCCCTCCACGCCCGCCCACCCAACGTCGAAGGGGCCGGCGAGATCGGGGTGGCCGAGCTCGTGCGGGCGGCGCTGCGGATGAGCCCGGACCGGGTCATCGTCGGCGAAACCCGCGGCTCCGAGACCGTGCCGCTGCTGAACGCAATGAGCCAGGGCAACGACGGCTCGCTGACCACCCTGCACGCCGCCTCGTCCCAGGGTGCGTTCGCCAAGCTCGGCGCTTATGCCGCCCAGTCGTCCGAGCGGCTGCCGCTGGAGGCGACGTGCCTTCTGGTGGCGGCGGCGGTGCATCTGGTGGTCCACATCGACGCCACCCCCGAGGGCGAGCGGGTCGTCACCAGTGTGCGCGAAGTGGTCGGTGCCGAGGGCCCGCAGGTGGTCTCCACCGAGATCTACCGCCGCGCCCGCACCGGCCGCGTCCTGGCCGCGGCACCCCCGAGCCCGGACACCAGCGAACTGCTCACCGCTCACGGCTTGCGCCTGGAGCGCCTCCTCGCCCCTGAACCTGAGGGGGTGGGGGAGTGGGTGCGATGAACCTGTTCCTGGCCGCGCTCGGCGGTGCGCTGCTTGCCGGCGGGGCATGGGTGCTGGCCACCGCGCTGCGCGCCGCACCGGCCCCGCCGGGCGGAATCGTGCTGCGACTGCGGGACCGGGTGGCTGCCGACCGCTCCCACCTCCTGCGGCTCGCCGGGGCTGCGGGCGCAGCGACGGGCGTGTTCGCGGTGACCGGCTGGCCGGTGGGCGCCGCCTTGGCTGCGGCCGGCGCGTGGTGGCTGCCGGGTCTGCTCGGCCCCGACCGCGACCACCAAGCCCGCCTGGCCCGGATAGAGGCGGTCGCTGCCTGGACCGAACAGGTCCGTGACCTCATCGCCGCCTCATCGGGACTGCAGGGCGCCATCGCCGCCTCCGCCCCCATCGCCCCTGAAGCGATCCGCACCGAAGCCAAGGAACTGGCGGCCGGCATGCGCACCGAGCCCCGTGCCGCGCTGCAGCGCTGGGCCGAAGCCGTGGATGTGCCCACAGCCGATCAGGTCGCGGCCGCGCTCGACAACGCGCTCGACCGCCACGCCGCCGACCTCGCTGCCTTGCTGTCGCGCCTGGCTCAGGCGGCGCGCGCCCAGTCGGCCATGCTGGTCCGCGTCGCCGCGGGGCGGGCGCGGGTGCGCACCTCGATGCGCATCATCACCGCCACCACCCTCGCCCTCGCCGCCGGCCTGATGCTGTTCAACCCCGGCTACCTGGAGCCCCTCAATTCCCTGGCCGGGCAGGTGGTGCTGGCGGTAATCGGCGGACTGTGGGCGCTGGCGCTGGTGTGGATGGCGCGGCTGGCCCGCACCGACCTGGGCCCGCGCGTCCTGCGCCCCCAACGCCAGGAGGTGGCAGCCTAATGCTGAAGCTGAAGTCGCGCAGTGAATCCGGAATTGCCGCTGATGCCGTTCTTTGCGTCGGTAGGGGCGCAGCGAGGCTCCTGCTGCTGGTCCTCGCCGTTTTCACTGAGGCACGGCCGAGCCTCACCATCAGTAGTCCAGGAGAAGGCGCGGGCCGGGCGGCTGTGTCGCCTGAGCGATCGGGTGCGGCGAGAAGGAGAGCTCTACCTGACCAACCCGCACCACTCCGTCGTCGCGAAGGGTTGGGGCGTACTCACGAAGGCGGTGCGGCATGAGCCCGGTGATGCTGGCCGGCCTCGGCGGCGCCCTCGCCGCCGCCGGGCTCTGGGCACTGCTCGCGCTGCGCTTCGCCCGTCCGTCACTGGCCGAACGTCTCTCCGAACCCACCCCGCCCCCGCCCCAGCCCATCTCTAAGGAGTCGGAAAGCAGGCTGGCGCGGTGGGGTGCCCGCGGTATCCCGCTGCTGGCCGCACTCGGGCTGCCCACCGCCCGCACCCGGGCTCACCTGGCGCTGTGCGGGCGCGACCCGGGCGCCTACCTCGCCGAGAAAGCCGCCTCTGGCGCGCTCGGGCTCGGTGGGCCGCTGCTGTTCGGCCTGGCGTTGTCGGCCGCCGGCGTTGCGATCGCACCGCTCTACGGCGCCCTGATCTGGCTGCTGTTCGCCGGGGTGCTGTGGCTGGCCCCCGACCTCGCCCTAGCCGATGACGCCGCCAAACGCCGCACCGAGATGCGCCACACCATCTCCGCCTTCAGCGACCTCGTCGTCATCGCCCTCGCGGGCGGGGCCGGCGTCACCGGCGCCCTGGAGAGCGCGGCCCGCACCGGCGGCGAGGCGATGGGCCGCATCCGCTCCGCGCTGCGCGCGGCCGCCGTGCGTCGCGAGGACCCCTGGACCGCACTGCGCGCCCTCGGCGAGCGCTACGGGCTGGAGGAATTCGACGAGCTCGCCGCCAGCCTGCAGCTGGCCGGCACCGACGGCGCCCGCGTACGCACCTCCCTAGCCGCCAAAGCCGACAGCCTGCGCACCCGCCACCTCGCAGCACTGGAGGCCGATGCGCTGGCCGCCACCGAACGCATGTCCTTGCCAGTCGTGCTGTTGTTCGCCGGCTTCCTGCTGCTCATTGGCTACCCGGCACTGTCGCTCGTCCTGACCAGCCTTTAGTCCTAGGAAGGAGACCGCTGTGCCCCCCACGCGAACGGTCCGGAGCCGCCGGCGCGGCGACGCCGGCTACACCACCGAGACCATCGTCGTCATCGCCCTGCTGGTGGGGCTGGCGATCGCGGTGATGGCCGTGCTCACCCCCGCCGTGACCGACAAGGCGGGCGAAATCGCCGACATGCTCAGCTCATGATGCGCCCCCGTGCCGCAGCGGCCCGTGGCGACCGGGGGAGTGCGGAGCTGGTCGTGGCCACGCCCCTGCTGCTGGTGCTGCTTCTGGCGGTGGTGCAGACCGCGCTGTCCGCCCACGCTTCCCAGGTCGCCCACACCATCGCCGACAGCGCCCTGGCCGCCACCCGCACCCTGGAGGGGACCGAAACCGACGGACACGCTGCCGCCGAGCAGGCCCGCGCCCAACTGGCCGGGCAGATGGTCAGCGAGGTGGAAGTCGAGGTGGACCGTAGCGCGACCTCTGCCCGGGTGGCGGTCTCCGCGCGCGCCCCGGCGGTGCTGCCCGGAACGGGATGGCCCATCAGCCGCGAGGTGAGCGCGCCGGTCGAACGCCTCACCGACCCACCATGAGGACACCGAGCCCGCACGGGCGGGCGCGGGAGCGGGGGAGTGCCGCGGTCGAGCTCGCCCTGCTCACCCCGCTGCTCATCAGCCTGGCTCTGCTCATCGTGCTCGCCCACCGCCTCATCAGCGCCGGCCAGGGCGCGGATGCGGCCGCCCACGCCGCCGCACGCGCCGCGACTCTGGAACGCACCCCCGCCGCAGCCCAGGCGGCCGCCGAAGACGCTGCGGCGAACGCATTGCTTACGCACGGCCTGAGCTGCACCACCCACGACCTGCGGCTCGAGATGGGTGGATTGGAGCCCGGTACCACCGTGAGCGTGGCCCTGACCTGCCGCGCCGACCTCACCGCTTTGGCGGGGCTGTCGCTGCCCGGCCACTGCGACGTCGCCGGTCAAGCCAACGCCGTGGTGGACGTCTACCGGAGCAGGCCATGAAGTCCCCGCGCCGTGGTGACGAAGGTCAGGTGAGTGCGTTCGTCCTGGTCATCACCCTCGCGCTGATCGCCATGTTCGCGCTCGTACTCGAAGGCGGAACGGCGCTGTCGGAGCGGGCCCGCGCACTGCGCCTGGCCCAAGAGGCCGCCCGTGCTGGTGCCCAGCACATCGATCTGGCCGCCTACCGCACCGGCGAGGACATCGTCCTCGACGAACACGCGGCAGAACAGGCCGCTCAGCGCTTCCTCGCCGACGCCGGCGCCGAGGGCCAGGCTCGCGTCGAGGGCGGCCAGGTCGCGGTCACCGCCCGCCTGGAGGTGGCGTTCGTGCTGCTGCCGCTGGGCCCGCGCACGGTCGCCGCCACGGCCGCAGCCGCCCCGCACACCCCCTAAAGGAGGCCCCCATGCGCCCAACGGTTGCCCAGCTCGGTGCCCTCGCGGTCAGCGCTGCACTCCTCGCAGGGCTGCCCGCCCTAGCCCTGCAGTTGGAATGGCCCGACCTGCCCGAAGCAGCGACTGCGTGGGCCTACCTGCGCTCAGCCACCCCGCCACCCGGCCTCGTTACCGCCGTGTCCCTTGCGGTGCTGTGGGCCGTGTGGGGCCTCTATGTTCTGGCGGTGGCCGCCGAGGTTCTCCAGCGCGCCTCGGCTCGCGGTGCGCGGGCGCGCCGGCCGCTGGGGCCGCTGCAGGTCGTGGCCGCCACCGCCCTAGGTGCCCTGCTCAGCGCCCCCGCTGCCCAGGCCACCACCGCCCCCGCCTCGCAGACCAGTACCGCCGACCCCGACACCGCCGACGCTGACACTCCCACCCCTCCTGCAGCGGAAGACGACGGACCGCCCGAGGCGGCCGAGAGCGCCACCGGGCTGACCGAGCGCAGCCGGACCCTCGACGGGTTCGGCTACGACTCCACTGAAGTCACCGAGGACATGGAGGCTGACCTCGCGCCGGTCGTCGGCATGATCGCCGATCATGGCGCCGCCGGCGTTCCGGTCGTGATCACCGGCCACACCGACGCCGCCGGCGATCCCGACTACAACCGCGACCTCGCCCAACGCCGCGCCGAGGCGGTGGCCGAGTACCTGCGCGACCAGGCCGGCGCCACCGCACCCGAGATGGAGGTGCGCGGCGCCGGCGCCGCAGCGCTCCTCGACGACCACGAGGCCGACGACGCCGCCCAGCGCCGCGTCGAGATCACCTACACCGTCGCCACCCCGCCCCCGCCACCCGAACCAGACGAAGCCGAGGCCCCTTCAGGGGGCTCCACCGAGGAGCCAACACCGGAGTCGGCGCAGGGTAGCGAGGCGCGGCCGGTGATCGCCGTCGAGATCCCTTCTGCCGCCGCCACAGGCGCTGCAGCGGCTGCAGCAGCCGCCGGCGGCTTCGCCCTCGGACGCCGCCGGCCCGAGGGCAGAGCGCCGGCTGACGACGAGGCTCTCCACGAGGCGGAGGCGTCCGAGGGCGAAGCCGAGGAAGAGGCGTGGCCGCCGCCGATGCGCCGCCGCGACGCACCCGCTTTCCCCCTGGCCGCCGACGCCGGCTGGCGCACCCCCACCGACACCGCCCCCGCAGAAGACGACGAAGAAGCAGAAGCCCTCTCCAGGGCTGCTCCGATCGAACCCGAGGCTTCCGCCCAGGCCAGGCCACTGCTCGACGCCGACACCACCACGCCCCCGCTCGATGCGGGCGGCGGCGCGTCAGAGCGACTGGAGGTGGATCCGGCCCGGCTGCGCGGCGTGCTCGGGCTGACCGGCACCGGAGCGCCGGGAGCCGCCCGCACCGCCCTCGCAGCCATCGCTGGTCGCACCGGCGTTCGCATTATCGCCACCGCCGCCGACCTCGACCGCCTCCTCGGCACCGACACACCCGTGTCGGCAGCATCTAGGGTCTTCGTCGCCGAGGACACCGATGAGGCCCTGCACCACCTGCACGCCGAACTGCTCACCCGCCTAGATGCCGACGCCGACGACGACGCGCAGCCTGCGTCCTCGTACGCTGACGAGCCGGACGCATCGCCGCCGGTGCTGCTCATCGCCACCGCTGATCGCGCCACCACCCAGCGCACCGAAGAACTCCTCGCCGCCGACGGCGCCCCCGTTGCCGCGCTCCTGCTCAGTCGCTGGCCCCAGCGTGCCCTGACTATCGACCACCTGGGCACCGTCACCGGCGGCGACGGCGACACCACCGCCCTGCACGGCGCCCACTGGCCCCTGACCGGCCGCGCCGCCACCCACACCGCCCTGCACGCCTCGGCACCACTCCCGGCACCGGCACACGCGCCGCAGAGCCCGGGGGAGACCCAGCACGACGCCGACCCCGCTGCCGAACCCGTCGGCGCTTCCACTTTTCCCGCCAAAGCCAGCGGCGAAGCTCCCGCCCAGCCAGCTCGGTCGGCGCGTCCGGTGCGTCTGCAGGTCTTGGGCCGTATCCGCATTACCGTCCACGGCGCACCTGCCGCGCCGCGCCGCCGCACCGCCCTCGAAATCGCCACCTACCTGTCCCAGCACCCCGACGGCGTCCGCCTGGACGCCGCCATCGAGGACATGTGGCCCGCCGAACAAGTGGTGCGCGCGACCCGGCGCGCCCACGACGCCATCAGCGCCCTGCGGGCCGCGACCCGCACCGCAGGGTCCGACGTGGTACTGCGCGAGGGCGACTACTACCGCCTCAACCCCGCGGCCGTCGACGTCGACCTCTGGGACCTCGAAGCGCTCCTCGACAGCGCCCCGGCCCCGACGGCCCTCGTTGGCGCCGCCCAGACTTACACCGACTTCGCCGCGGAGGCCGACTACCCGTGGGCCGAACCCCGTCGACGCCGCGTGCGGGACCGATTCGTCAGGGCGCTCATCGCCGCCGGCGCCGAGGCCGATCCGCACCGCGCCCGCGTCCTGCTCGAGCACGCCGTGCGCATCGCCCCCGATGATGAGGAGGCCCACCACGCGCTGATCCGCCACCTCGCCCAGACCGACACCGAGGCGGCCCTCGCCGCCTACGCTGACTACAGCGCCGCGATGGCCGACCTCGATGCCCAGATGGATCCAGCAATCAGCGCCCTGATCGCGCAGCGTCGATAACCCGTTGGCGCCTCGCCCCGCGCCGCGCTTCGGCGGGGCGTCATTATCGCTCGCCATCACCGGCGCGTGCATCAAATGCCCGATCAGGGGCGATGCCTGCCGACAGATGCCAAGAATCATCGCAGGTGCGAGGGGCTCAGTGGGGACCCTTGGCTCGTGGAGACAAGGGGTGATGGTCCGAGGCCCGGTAATAACATCCCGGCCTCAGCGCCGCCGACCGGTCATCAATTCAGAGTCTGCAGGGATGCTCCGCATCTGTCGGGCAGAGCGCCGCTACCCCCTCTACGGCACGTGAACTGCGGTTTTGGGTGCTAATGGGCGTAGCGGCCATAGCGCCGCCCCGGCCGGGCCATCGGCGGCGACAGCGGCCGCGCCCCCGTTGCTCACCTGCAGCCCGCGCGGCGGCCTCGGGCGGTCCGGGCCGGCACGCAAAATACCGGGCAGCTGGATTGAGGGGCCCGTGCATTCGATCAGTGCGCACCACACCGAGGACGGACATGCACCCTCTGGCCTCCGCCAGCGCCACCTTCGCGTGCTCCTCTGCGGCGGAGCGAGCGCGGCTGAGAGTTGTGGGCTGGGGTTCGCGGTCCGCTGGGAATTGGGCGATTGCGAAGCGCCCGGCACCGTCTTCTTCCTGGGCAAGGGATTGCTGGAGGTAACGGAGCGCTCCGAACCGTCGGGGTTCCACTGCTGTCATTGCGGTTGCAAGTGCACGGTGTCGAGGCGGCCTACGCACAAGTGACAGCGGCCGGTGCCGGGCTCCGGGAGCCGAAGGAGGGTTCTGGGGGCGGGTCGAGGCGTGGATCGCCGACCCCGATGGGGTGCGGATCGTGCTCGTTCAGATCCCTGAGGACCATCCCCTGTGACGCGACCAGCGCTCCCTCTGATCCCTTGGGCCGTCCCGGGGCGTTCTGCTGCTGACCGGGCGGAGGCTGGGCGCTCCAGTCACGGGGCCCGTCTAGCGGCTGTTCCGCGCTACTCGGCGCGGACGAGGCGTGCCATGAACCGATCCCAGAGCCGGTCACCGAGCAGGCGGCGGCCCGATACGGGCTGGCTGTCGACCTGCTCTTGGGCGAGAGGCCGGGACGACTGTCGATGTGTTCGGGTTCTGGCCCACTGTGTGGAGTGCTCACTCAGCGTGATGGACTTTTGGTGAGGAGGATGCGTTTGCGGCGCAGCGTGAACGCGGCCGACCATCCATCTGCCGCTTGAGCAGCTTTGATCCGGTTCACGTGCCCCTCGTCTACCCCTGAACTCCGCGAAAGGGTGAGTCCGGCCAGGACTGCGTCAAAGTCGCGCTCGGTCCCGCGTGCGTAGACGTGCAGTGCCGGGAGATCGTCGCCGCGCACCGCCTTCGGCCAGCCGGAGATGTGGCTTTCTACTCGCGAGCGAGCATGCGGGCGAAAGAGCGCACATGCTCGGTCAGGGCCTCCAATTGCGAGCAGCCAGACCGCCAACTCGCGTGTGCGGGGCCGGCATGGGCCCTGGCAGATGGGCGACGGGCTATTGGGGGCGCAGATAGTCGCGCATCATCCCGTGGCCGCCGGGATAGCCCATCTGCTTGATCTCCCCGAACAGGTTCCAGGCGTTGGTGCGCCCCTCAGTCCATTTCCGGTCGAGGTAAGGCTTCGAGGGATCCGCTCTGCTGGGGAAGTCCTGCCCCTGGGTGGTTTGCCCGGGTGGAATCGAGCCGCCGGCGTGGGCGCTGGAACTCGGTTGTCTGCCGAATTTTATCAGCGCTCCACTAATCGATTATGGTGACTTATTCTCGAACCAGCTCAGTCGATGTCCTCCAGGAAGTCCGGCCCCACGGGCAAGTTCGATAGTGCTGAGATGCGTGCGGTGGCTAGGCGCGAGAGTAGCTGTTCGGCTGCGTCGGGAGCGTCGCGTAGCAGTGCTACCAAGCGCGCCCTACGGGCGGTGAACACCTGGAGTACAGCGCGCAGGAAGGTAATGCGCTTACGGAACTCGGTGAAGAGTTCCGAATTGAACGGATCGACATGCACCTGGTCCAGGCCGTCAGGAGTGAGGGGCGGCCATTCCGGGTCCAGTAGCAGCTCCACTGCGCGTCCCGGGGTCGGTTCAGGGCATGGGTTGTTATCGGAGTGGTCCAGGCTAAGCCGTCGCAGCTTGGCTGACTTGATTTCGGAGATCTCGCGGCGGACCAGTATTTCGGTGAAGGCGGCGGTGTCCATTGGCTGCTCACTGTGTTCCCTGCAGATCTCCACTAGGGAGCGGGCAACACGCAAGCAATCGCGGGGCAGCCCTCCGGAGAGTACGTAGCACAGCGCGGCGAGAGGGTCGGTCAGACCGGCCACCCTCCGGGTAAGCATTTCACGGGTTTCTGTGAAGGTCAGGCGTTCCACACGCACAATGTCGTCAAACGCGGTGTCGAAAGCGTCTCGGACCGCTGTAGAACGCTGCTCGAACCGGGCCAGGGCATCCTCGGACACGGTGACCAGGTACATGCAATTCGGTGTGCCGAAGATTGCTTTGATCTCGTTGAGGAAGTGCTGCGCCGATTCGTCTCCACCGATTTTATCCACCTCGTCGATCCCAATGACGATGCGCCCTTCGCCTCCGTTGCTGTGCCGCCACCAATCGGCAGCCAGAGTGGCGAAGCGGCGGTATTCATCTATGACCTGGGGTAGAGTAGGTTGGTATTCAGCCCACTGTCGGGAACTGCTACGCCCCAGGCGTACCGGCGCGCTGCCCGTGAGGTCAGCAGTAAACCCAGCGGTGAGAGTCTGCAAGTAGCGGATGCGGCGCTGATATGCTCGCGCGATGTCGGCGATGGGCGTTGATGAGCGTTGGCGGTTCTCGGACCACAGTTCCAGCCGTCTATTGAGCAGAAACATCACCAGCGCGGCGGAAATGAGCAGGGATCCTGCGGCGTAGGGTGTCCCGATCGGAGGCAGTTCGATCGGGGGCGGCAGGAATGGTCTTTGAATCATGAGGACCGCTCCAATGGTGCCTACCATCAACATCACGAACGCGAGGGCTAGCAGCGCACTGCTCCGCATTCTGAGGCGTCTGTGGTCCTGAGGATCCACCGGTGTCTGCAGCGGATTGCGACGGAACCATATAGCGGTCAGTACCACCACCGCTCCGAGCAGTGCTGCGGACATCGCGAAAACCAGAAGCGCTGCCTCCAATACCTCGTGAGGGAGCGACCCCACCACGTGATCGGTCAGTAGCCCGGTGCCTCCGAGTAACGCAGCGACGCTTGCAATGCGTAGAGCGAGGGCACTGCGGGATGGCGGGGGGTCGGGGGCCGTCGCGGCGATGATCGCTTCGCACAGGCGGGCGAAAACGTGTGTGAGGAATTCCAGGGCGTCATACTTTACGGGCGCGGAGACTAGAACCCTCAGTTCGGGGGTTCCGGACCGGCCGAACCGTTGGTCGCAGAATGCATGGAGCAGCGTGCTCTTGCCGACGCCCCTGCGCCCGGCGATGCCCAGGCTGCCGTAAGCTCTGCTTTCTGCCTGCCGGGTGATGCGGTCCGCTGACGCTGTCTCCACGAGTTCCGCCCGATCACTGAACTCGCCTAGCGCCGGGGCGTGCATGACATGGAAGGGGTCCTCGCGTCCCTGCTCACGAAGTGACTCGTTGACGGTGCGGCGCACGTTCTCGCTGAGCAGGCGGTGAACCCGCTCCTTGGACTGCGCTGACAAGCCCTGCGGTCCACGGATGCGCGCTGTGCCGATCACGTACAGCACCGATGGCAGTACCAGCGTCACCAGGAACAGCAGGAGCGGCGGGAAGAACATCCCTGCAAGTAGCACTGTGCCCAATCCGATGAGCGCCGCTGTCGAGCCCCGCCGCAAGGCCGGATCTGTCCAGTCCGTCCTCTCGGCCACCTGGACTAAACGCTCCAACGTCCCAAGTACGTCCAGGGTGTCGGCGCCGTCGAGCACCTCTTCCTGCTGCAGCTTCAGAGCCTTTTCCACCAGCCCGGGTAGTACGTCCTGCTCCTCGAGGCCAGCGTGGCGCAGCGCGATGCTGATCTCCCGCCCGCGCACAACCGACTGTGCCGCCGCGCGTAGCAGGCCATCGAACCAGTCGTCAGGGTGTTCCCGCTGCCAGAGCATATGGATCACCATCACCGAGTGGCGGAGATCCCCAATAATGTCCATTGCGAGATCGTAACTCTGCATCAGGCGGAGTTTGTGCCTGCCATTTCTCCGTGGCCGGATTCGGTCGCGCTGTTTGGTGTCGAACCGTGGGCCCCCGGGCTGGCTGTAAGGCGATCGCGGAGGGCGACCCCATCTCGGGTGAATCGGAGTAGTAGTCGCTGAACCTCGCGCGGCGTAGATTTTCCAGTAGGGGGCCAACGGAGACTCCCTGCACGAAGATGAATACGCCTCTGGTTCCTCTTCTCATGTATCGCTGGATTGGTTTAGACAGGTGGGCGGATTGGAATGGGACTGGTTCTCATCTAATCGGTCGGACCGCCCCCATGAAGCGCGGAGGGTAGACGTCTCCGCCCTCGACTGGTTCGGTCCGCACCGACTGGCCCGAGCTCGGTGCGTTGACCATTTGTCCGTCGCCGATGTACATGGTGACGTGGGTGGGCGGCGCGCCGGGGGCGCCGAGATCGCTAGTGTCGTAGAACAGCAGGTCACCCGGCTGGAGTTGGTCGGCAGGGATGTGCTGTCCGGCTTGGTATTGGTCGGTGGTGACGCGGGGGATGCCGACGCCGGCGGCAGCCCAGGCTTGCTGGGTGAGGCTGGAGCAGTCGAAAGCATCGGGCCCGTTGGCGCCGAACACGTACGGCTTGCCGAGCTGGGCCAGCGCCCATTGGGCGGCTTCGGCGCCGGCGCCGAAGCCCGCACCTTTGCCAGTGTCGAGCGGGGACAGCGCGTCGAAGCGGTCGATCTCCTCCAGGACCTGGGAGACGTACCAGTCGGCCGGGTTGTAGCGGAACAACGCGTCTGACAGCTGCGCGCGGTCGGTGAAGTTCACGGTCGCGCCGCCGGTGATGCAGAGCTGACGCGCACTGCCGAGGGCGCTGTCGTAGACGTTGTGGGGGTCGGCGGTGCCGTCGTTGTTGCCGTCGGCACCGTATTCGCTCCAGCCGGAAGGCAGATGCTGGTTGGGGCCGACAGCGCGGTCATAGGTGGTGTCGCCGTCCCACTTTCCGCCGTCGGTGTCGTAGTGGGGGGTGAGGTTGCCACCGACGCCGGAGCCGTCGAGGCGCGGCCCGATCATCGGCGGGTCCACGTCGCCGACGGGGGAGATGTCGTGGCCGGCGAGCAGGTCGGATTCCACTGACCCGATACCGGCGAGGATCTGCCACCGCATGCCGGTACAGCTCGGGAACTCCTCCTCGAGGGCCTCAGGGGCGCGGACATAGGCGTCCAGCAGCGTGTCGGGGATGCCCTCGACGCTGCCCGGCGCCGCCTGCTGAGGTGCGGTGTCGGCGAGCACAGCGGTGATGAGGGAGACGGCCAGGCCGCCGAGCAGAAGCGGGACGACCACCCCGGCGGCCAGGCAGCCGCTGCTAGGCACTGCGGGCGTTCCCGAACTCGGCATCCCAGCCCGGCAACATGGGCTGGGCGGCGCCGCCGCTCGAGCCGAGGTCGGCGAGGGTGTGCTGGCGGGCTGTGCCCAGAGGGGTCCAGACCCGCTGGGCCGGGTGGGCGCCGTGCAGCCCCGTGGCCGCCGGAACTTCGCGCGCCCGGGGGCCGAGGAGGCGATGCACATTGGTCTGGCGTGCGGGGGAGGGCAGCCAGAACAGCACGGTGGCGGTGCGGCCAGTGCTGCGGCGCAGCTCGCTGTAGCGGTCCAGCTTCTCGGCCAGGCGCCCCAGCGATTCTGAGCCGGTGTCGTACTCCAGGAAAAAGTCCAGTTCCCGGGTGCCGGAGCGCCAGCGTCCCGCGGCATCGGGGCGGACGATATCGCCGAACTCGGCGGCGCATTCACGCTCGGTACGCCACGTCAGCCCCGCGTCGTCGCGGGCGCTGGCGTGAACCGCCAAGTCCACGAAGAAGTCATTGGTGCCCACGGTGTGATTGAGGGTGCTGCGGTAGGCCATCGACAGCATCCTGGTGCGACGGAACCCCCACTCGTGGGCATTCTTTCCGTGCTCCGCGGCCAGGAGTTCAGCGCCGGGGGTATCGAGGATGTAGTGCCAGGGGGCGCTGCCCACCGGCGTCCAGGGGCGGAAGCGCTCCAGTGCGCGCAAGCGATACAGCGTGAGCAGACGCCGCTTGGCCACGGAGTAGGAGGCGAACTCCAGCTGCGCCAGCTGGGCGGTGGTCAGGGTCTTGTGGCGGTGGACCAGGCGCATGATGCGGCGGTCACGGGGGGTCAGGCGCGCGACGAGCAGGTGCAGGGCCTGGACGGTCGTGCCGGGGCGCACGACGTCGCGGTGGTCGGGGCGTGAGAAGGCGTGCATGGAGGGCTCCTTGGACTAGCGGTGGCGGCGGGCGGCGGTGCGCACCTGAGTGGCCCGCCCTTGGACAGGAGGGGGGAGCGGCCGGGTGCGCAGCGTGAACGCCGGGCTCTGCGCGCCGCCGGAGACCAGGCGAACGGCGGCCTGGTGGGCGGCCAGGTGGGAGAGGTCGTGCGCGCCGAGGTTGGGGCGCACATGGCGGGCCAGAATGTGGGCGTCCTCGGGGGAGACGTTGAAATAGACCTTGGTGCGGGCGTTGGCGGAGACCGATTCGCGCAGGTCGCGGGGGAGTTGGGAGAGGTCCTGGTGGGCCAGTACCAGGCCGGCGCGATAGGCCCGGGCCTCGGCGAGCATGTCGTCGATGCCGTAGGGCAGCATCAAGAAGTTCTGGGCCTCGTCGAGGTAGATGCCGACGTCGCGGCGCTCGGCTTCCGGTTGTGCGGCGCGTGCGAGTACCGCGCTCCATACCTGCGCTAGCAGGAGTGAGCCGAGCAGGCTGGCGCTGTCTTCGCCGAGGAGCCCTTTGGGTAGGCGGGCGATGATGATCGCGCCGTTATCGAGGAGGCGGCCCAGGTTCAGGCCGCCGCCTGAGGCGAGGAGGTCGCGGGCGAATCCGCGCAGCAGTACTGAGCGCAGTTTGTTGGCCAGTGGGGCGGTTGCCTGGGCGCGTGCGGCCTCCGATAGGCCCTCGTACCAGCTCCAAAAGCCGGCGAGGACGGGATCGGTGTCGTTGATGCGGGCGGTGGCGCGCCGTCGGAAGGTTGAGTTTTCCAGGAGGCGAGGAATGTGGGCGAGTCCGGCCTGCGGGGTTCCGGCCAGGGTGAGGCAGGACGAGCGCAGGATGTCTTCGGTGCGCGGCCCCCAGGAGTCGGCGTAGACGCGCTTGAAGATGCCGGTGACCATGTCGGCGGATCGCTCCCGTTCTCCCTGCCGTCCGGAGAGCACGCTCAGTGGTGGCGGCGGTGCGCTGTCGTCGGGGTCGATCAGCACCACGCGTTCGATCGCGTCGGCGGGCATGCGGGAGAGCAGCAGGTTGGATTCGCCTTTGGGCTCGATGAACACCACGCTGCGTTGCTTGCGGATGTCGTCCAAGATCATGTTCAGCAGCGCGGTGGTCTTGCCGGTTCCGGTACCGCCGATGACGTGGGTGTGGTGCCGGGAGTCGGCGGTGCGCAGCCCGACGGGACGGTGGCGTTCTGCATCGGCCACCCCCAGCAGGCGGGTGTCGGCCGCGTCGCCGGCGATACCGGGCGAGGGCGGGGTTGGCCGGGCCGGGGCGCGCTCCACCCCAGGCACAGCCTCGTCGACGGGCAGGTGGGCCACTGCGGCCAGCTCACGCGCGGAGAGCAAGTCGCCGCGGTCCATCCAGCGAGCGAGGGATAGCCGGGCTGCAATGCAGGGACGGCGGCGGCGCAGGTAGTGGTTGAATCCGGTGAACACCGCGAAAGAGCCGCTCAGAGCGTGGGTGCGGCCGCGGCGCCGCTCGTTGGCCTGGGCCGTGGCGCCCGGCTGGGTGACCAGGTAGCGCACCAGGGTCTCGAGCCGTGGCGCGGTGGATTTAGTGAGGATCGCGCGGATTTCTCCCGAGACCTCGGGGCGCAGGGCACTGAGCGCTGCGCTGCTCCGCCGGCCGCGGGTCGGGGCGAGCAGGTCCAGAACAGGTCCGGTGCTGTGGGTTTGGCGCAGGCGGGCGGCGGCTCTGGTGGCGTGGCGCAGTCTTCGGCCGGTGACCGGGCGCACTGCGACCTGGATCAGGATCTGCTCGCCGGGATCAGGGGCGCCGGCCGCGCCGAGCACCGCACGCAGCGGGTCGTCGTCGTGACCGGTGGCGATCGGGAAATGGTCCGGGCGAGCTAAGCGCAGCTCTCCGCCACGGCTGGGTTCGGTGAATCCGGAGGGGACGGGGCGGGTGGTGGTGGCCGCGCCCGGCCAGGCCGCCTCGACCGCCCGCTCCACCAGTCCGGGCGGAACTGGTCCGGGCACCCATAGCCGCATCCGGATGCCGCGCTCATCGATGAGGTATTCCCAGACCACGTGCGGCTGGCCGAACAGCATGCGTTTCCACGCTGGGCGCAGGAGGCCGAGCAGCCGCGTCCACAGCGCCTCGGCCCCGGAGAGCTCAGTCTCGGGCGGGGGCAGAATCTCCACGATGCGGCTCTGCCGGGCCCAGGAGCGGTGTCGCAGCACCACGATTGCGACGCGCCCCAGGAGTGCGAGGACGAAGAAGGCGGTGGCAGTGATGACCAGGGCCCCTCCCGCGGCGGCCCCGATGTGCAGGAGTGCCTCGGCGAGCCGGGTCGGTAGCGTGCCGAGGTCGATCAGGATGTTGCTGAGCGTCACAGGAACTCCTCCTCCATCGCGTCGGTGCGGAGCTCGGCGGGGTCGGTGGTGACCAGGGCGTGTTCGGCTTCGCTGGCCACCACGTCGACGGCGACGCGGGCGTCGCCGCTGCACAGCAGGGCTTGGCCGGGGGCGGCGGTGAGGAGGTGCTGCTGCTCGCCCTCGGACAACCCGAAGGCCGCGGCAACTTCGCCGATGACCTGCGAAGACTGGCGCAGCAGCACTTGAGTGGTCGCGTTGGCCACCACGGCCCGGCCGAGTTCGGTGCCGAGCACGTCACCGGCGTCCTGGGTAGCGACGGTGAGGCCGACCCAGCGTTTGCGCGCGGCCTTGGCGAGCCGGAACAAGAACCGGGCACCTTCGCTCTCCTGCATGAGTTGCCAGCCCTCGTCGACCAGCACCATGCGCGGATGATCCGCGCGAGCTTCGGCCACCCCGCGCCAGATGGCATCCAGGGCCATGAGGGTTCCGGCGGGTTTGAGCTCATCCGGCAGGGCGCGCAGCGACCAGACCACGAGGTGACCAGTCGGGCGCTGGGTAGTGGGGCCGGCGAACAGGCCGCTGAACGAGCCGTCCACGTACGGCGCGAGCTCGTCAGCCAGGCGTGTGGCCTCGGCGTCGCCGTCGGCGCGCAGGGCTCGGGCGAGGTCGGCCAGCAGCGGCGCAGAGCGGTGCCAGGTGCGCCGGTCATCAGTGATCCCTGCTTCGGCATAGGCCGACAGCAGGGCGCGGTCCAGTGCGGCGCGGCGGGCCGGGTCCAGCGGCGCCCCCAGTAGCACCGCGAGCAGGGTGTGCAGGAACAGGGCCCGGCGGGAGAGCGCGTCGCGGGTGGCGGCGGGATCCAGAGACAGGTCGAGGGGGTTGAGGTGCACGCCGGGTGCGCCGAGTGCCATGACGGTGCCGCCGACCGAGTCGGCGAGTGCGGTGTATTCGTTTTCGGGGTCGACGACGGCCGCGGTGACGCCGGCATACATGGACCGCAAGAGGTCGAGCTTGCAGAAGTAGGATTTCCCGGCGCCGCTGCGGGCCAGGACGACGGTGTTGTAGGAGTCCAGGGACCAGCGGTCCCACACCACCGCCCCGGAGGAGTCGCTGTTCAGGCCGTAGAGAACGGCGGTCGGACTCGTCTCGACGGCCAGGTCGGGGCTGGCAAACGGGAACGTGGCGGCCAGGGCGGAGGTGTCCATGGAGCGGCGCTGATCGAGCAGGTCCACCCCCAGCGGCAGGCCGGTGACCCACCCCTGCAACTGGCGGAAGGTGGCCAGGCGCGCATCCAGCAGCATCGAGGAGGCCAGCGACTGCACGTGGCCGACTTCGGTTTCGAGGGTCTGTTCGTCGGCGGCGTGCACGGTGATCGACACCCCGACCCGGAACAGCCGGCCGTCGCCGCGGGCCAGGGCGGCGGCCATCTCGCGGGCGTCCTCGGCGGCCGCTTCGGCCTCGAAGTCCTCCAACTTCCCGCGCGCGGCATCGGCCCGTGAACTGGACTCGAAGCGGGCCATTTGGCGGCGCAGCCGCTGGGCCGCCACCGCCGCCGGGACCGGTTCGACGTGCAGGGACACCTCGACACGGCCCGGATAGGTCAGCAGCGGCTCCAGCCAGCCGTAGCCGACTTCGGCCGGATAGCCGGTGACTACGAAGCTCGCGGCCGCGCCCGCGCCCAGGTGCACGCGGCGCGGGCCGATGTCGACTTCGGCCTGCACCGGCGCGGGAGCAGCGGCGGTTTTCGGGGCGCGGCGCAACAGGGGCATCACGCCTCCTCCTCGTGTGTGGTGCCGGGGCCGGTGATGGTGAACTCGGGTGGGGCGAGTCCGTCAGGCGGTGCGGCGGTGGTGTCCGTGGGGTCGGCGGAGGCTGCGAGGACGGCGGCAGCGGCCGGTCCGTCGAGCGGGGTGGCGGTGGTGCCGGCGGCAGCGAGCGCGCGGGCCGCATCTTCGGCCCGGCGGCGCAGCGTCGCCGCGCCCTGGCGGCCGCTGCCGGAGGGCTCGCGCAGCACCAGCAGCACCTGGCGGGAGAGCAGGTCGCGGCGCTCGCCCAGGGCGGCGAGGTAGTCGGCGTGGTCGGCGGCGGCCCGGGCCAGGGCCGGATGCGGCAGATGTGGCACCGCCTGGTCCAGGGCGGCCACCAGCGGATCGAGCCGGACCGCTTCGGCGCGCATCACCACCTGCACCGGGCCCTGCAGGGAGTTGAGAAACGCCGAGAAGCCGTTGATGAGCGCGGCCTGCTCGGCGTCGGTGCGCAGGGCGAAATTGACGGTCGAGCACTGCATAAGGAGTGCAGCGCCGTGTTCGGCCAGGTCGATGACGCCGTCGTCGCTGATCGCGCGGACCGGCAGCTCCAGCGGCGCCGGCAGCTCCGACACCGTCCCGGCGGTCACCCAGCTCGGCACCTCCGGCGGGGGACCGGGGTGGGTGGCGCGGTGCCGCGGAGACTGCCGGAAGGACAGCGCCGCCGCGGCAAGCCGGTCGAGCGTCAGGCCGTCGCGGCGCACCAGTGCCGCCGCCACCGCGGCACCGGCCAGCGGCACCGCGCCCGCGGCCAGCGCCGGCAGCGGCACCACGTCGATCAGCACCGAGACCGCTCCGCCGATGGCGAGCAGCGGAATGCCGATGATGAGCAGCTGGCGGGCGGTGAGCCCGGCCAGGATTGTGTCGTCGCGTTCCACATCGGCGGGCATGCGCACACGCATCAGCGCCGACTCCTCGGGTTCGGGCGGTCCGGCTCACCGGGGCGTGGACGGGAGCGGGGCTGGGGGCGCGGGCGGACTGGGCGCGGTTGCGGCTGCTGGTGGTAGGGCACGGCATCGATCCCGCGGGGACGCGCCGGCGGGCGCGGCGCAGCGCCGGCCGGGTGCCACGCCGCTCGGCGCATTTTTGTGGTGTCGAACAGCTCCGGCTGCTGATGCAGGCGTTTCATGCCGGGCAGGTGCTCTTGGCGCGCCTGCGGGGCGGGTAGGCCCGGGATCGGGTCCTGGCGCGACCATGCCGGGCGGCTGCGCTGCCCCAATGCGCCGCTGGGCAGGGGCGGTTGGATGGTCCGGCGCCGCCGGGCGGCGCGTTTCTGCTCGGCGGGGTCGATGTCGCGGTCGACCCCGGGCAGCGGGCGCTGCTCCGGCTCGGGTGGCGGTGGTTTTGGGATGTCCATCGGCAGCGCGCTCTGGTGCCAGCGGGGCTGTGGCGGCACGCGCGGCGGCTGCGACTGGGCACGGGCGGCGGCCCCGGGTTTCGGGGGCGGGCCGCGCCGGGGTGTGCGCGCTGCCGCGGTCGCATCTGGTCCCTTCTTTCCGGCCGTGAGGGCTTTGCCGAGGTTGCGGAACACCAGCACGCTGGCCGCGAACTGCGCCGCGCGCATCAAGGGCGATGCCTGGTAGTTGAACACGCGCTTGAACACCCAGAACGGGATGCGCACCAGGACATAGAGGCAGCAGATGATCAGGAAAACGTCGATGAGGGAGGCGGCGGTGTCGCCCATGTCGATGATGCCGAGCATCTCCTCGCGCGAGAGCAGCAGCTCCACGGCCAGGCGCAGTACGAGCGCTTGGGCCAGCGGGATGATGAGCAGGCCGCCCAGCGCCCGCCACCACAGCCGCGCCAGGCCATCGGTCTGGGGAAGGACGTGGCAGGCCAGTGCGAGCGGGGCGGCCACCACCAGCAGCAGCCACAGCACGATCCGCACGATCACGGCCAGCGAGAAGAACACCACGAGGATCGAGGCGACGAGCAGGAGCAGGACCAGCACTCCCGCTTCGCCGCTGGGGTTGGTCAGCATGCGCGAAAACGAGGTGGCGACGTTGTCGGCGGTGGCGGTTTCGCCGAGTAGGGCGAACACGACTGCGTTGGTCAGCCGTGCGGCGAGGGTGCAGAGGAACCAGCTGGCGTTGGCGGCCACAAACCCGAGCACCAGCCGCGGCAGCAGCTCCTTCATCGAGGTGGTGGACTGCACGCTCGGGTTGGCCATCACCAGCACCCCGCCGAGGGTCACCGCGAGGATGTAGACGGTGTTGGCGACGGCGAGCGCGGTGGCCCAGGATCCCTCGATTGCTGAGACCGGGCCGGGCGTGGTCAGCGATCCGACCGCGATGGAGATCAGCTGCATGTTGATGAGCTCAGCGGCCATCCCGGCCAGCCAGCCATTGAACGCCGTCTCGACTTTGCAGCCGTAGTCGAACATCCCGCACGGATCAGCCTCCGGGGCCGCCGGGGCCTCGGGCGTGCCCTCCTCGCCGCTCGGCGGTTCGGGTGGCGCGCCGGGAGAAGGGGACGGCTCCGGCGACGGGTCGGGTTCGGGGGTTTCTTCGGGCGGTGGTTCGGGCTCCGGCCCCGGCTCGGGTTCGGGGGGCTCGGGTTCCGGGCCGGGTTCGGGCGGGGCGGCATCGGCGGGTGCCGCGGCCGCCGGCGGCATGCCGCGCGGCACCGCTTCGGCCTCAGCGGCACTCGGCGCGGCGCCCAAGAGGAGTATCCCGGCCGCGGCGGCGACGGCCGCGGCGGCACGGGCGGTGCAGGGCCCCATCAGCTCAGCCCCACAAACCCGCGCAGGATCTCCACCAGCAGCGGCGCCAGAATCGCCACCGCGAAACCCAGCGCCGAGAACTTCAGCGTGTCTTTGGCCTTGCCGACTTCGCCCGGGTCGCCTCCGGCCAGCACATAGCGCAGCCCGCCCACCGTCAGCAGCAGCGTGGCCAGCGCCACCAGCAGCCCGATGATCCAGTTGCGGATGTTGGTGATGACCTCTTCCAGGTCGGAGACCCCGGGCGCAGTATCGGCAAGCACCGGAGTAGCACTGCCGAGAACGGCGAGGCTGATCAGCGCACACAGCCCCGCGACGCGTGCGGCGCGCAGCGCACGCGAAGGGCGAGGTGGGGTGGGCGGTGGCCGCATCGGCAACTCCCAAACGGAAGCGGGGGTGGCGGTGCGGCGGGGAGCGCCGTTCTCCTTCCAGCGGGGGGTCAGGGCGAGGCACGCTGCCTCCCCGCCGCACCCAGAGCGCTCTAAAGCGCCCTGTGGAACGAGAAGGCGAACGAGAGCCCGGAAATCGCTCACCATCACGCCGCCTTTTTCTCTGCCGCCCCGGTGAGGTGGTTCTTCAGGCGCTGCTGGGCCTGGTGGCGGTGGCGCCGCGCGGTGCTGTAGCTGACCCCGAGCTCCTGAGCCACCTGGACCAGTGGTCTCCGCTCCAGTCGGCTGCGCGCCACCAGCTCCGCCTCCAACGGCGTCACCACACCGCAGGTGAGCGCGCCCGCCAGCACGGTTACCGCCCCACCGGAATCGGGAGCGGCTGCCTCGTCTACGAAGCCGGGCTGATCGGCGCGGCGGTGCCGCTCGGCCAGGGTGCGATAGCGCAGCCTCTGCCCGGCAGCCCGGGCGGCATAGACCAGCCGCGCCCCCACCCGATTGGCCACGGTGTCGCCGGAATGCAGCGCCGCCAGGAACCCGGCCAGCAATTCGGCTTCGAGGTCGTCGAGCTCGCTTTCGATTCCGGCCGACAGGCGGCGGCGCGCGGCAGCCAGCCCCGGCAGCGCCAGCCCGGCCGCGATCACCGTCCAGGCCGAAGGTCCGGCGCGGGCGCGCTCGATGAGGTGGCGCCAGAGCCGGTCCGACTCCGCGGCCGGCAGCGCAAGAACATGCCGGGTCAGCCCGGTCGGCGAGAGCGCCTCGGCGTCCAAGCCGCACAAGCCCGCCAGATCCTGATCAGCTGGGAGGGGCGGTGTGGTCAGCAGATCAAAGGAGCGGCGCAGAGCAGCAAACGCGTGAGCCATGAGAATCCTCCTGCTGCGGTGACAGGACCCTCATGAAGCACACGGGGAATGAGCAGCAGAAACGCACACCCTTCGCCGCTTTCGCCGGGCGTTCGCCCCGCGTACGCAACACCGGCGCACTCCGCTGCGGCACGGACCCGGTGCGCACGCCGGGCGTACGCCCGGCACAATCACCGCTATCGGGTGAGCGATTTCGGCGATCTCATTCGCCTTCTCTCAGTGAGGCCCGCTGCCTGCCGACACACCCCGATGACCCCACGCACCCGCTCCACCGCTCCGCGCCTGCGCCTGCTCAGCCTCGGCGCCGGAGTCCAGTCGACCACCCTGCTCCTGCTGTCCGCCCAGGGCGCCATCCAGCACTACGACGCCGCAATCTTTGCCGATACCGGCTGGGAATCGTCTTCGGTCTATGGCCACCTGGAGCGGCTCGAAGGCATTGCTGCCGATGCGGGGATCCCGCTGATCCGGGTGGCGGCCGGCAACATCCGCGACGACGCCCTCGACGAGCGGCGCCGATTCGCTTCTATGCCACTGTTCCTGCATACCGACACCGGCAACCGCGGCATGCTGCGCCGCCAATGCACCAGCGAATACAAGATCCGCCCCATCAAGCGCGAGATCCGCCGACTCCTGGGCCACCCCCACCCCGACCCGGTGCCGGCCGGGGTCTATGCCGAGCAGTCCATCGGCATCTCTGCTGATGAGGTCCACCGCGCCAAAGACGCCGACGTCGGCTACCTGGAGAACACGTTTCCGCTGCTCGACATCGGCTGGACCCGCCGCGACTGCCGCGCCTACCTCGCCCTGCACAACCTCGCCGATACCCCTAAATCGGCCTGCATCGGCTGCCCCTACCGCTCCAACGCTTCCTGGGCCGAACTGCGCGCCACCGAACCCGACGCCTGGGACGACGCCGTCGACTTCGATGCCGCTGTCCGCCGAGCCCACCCCACCGCCACCCGTCCCGGCACGCCGCTGGCAGGGCGCGCCTACCTCCACCGCGACCGGATCCCCCTCGACCAAGTGGATCTGGGCATCGACACCGGCCCCGAACCCGACGGGTGCTCCCCATGGTCGTGCCGCGGCGCAGCAGGGCACACGCCTGATTCTGAGGCCGATGGAGCGTGACGGTGCGAACGGGTGATGGGAGCAGTGGCAATCCGGGAGATGCGATGCGGCAGCCAGGGGAGGCGGGTGTGAAGCACCGGGACGATGCAGCAGGTCGCCGCGGCACACCTTCGTGTCGCTGCTGTGGGACCACGGTGTGGGGATCGAGGAGATCTCACTGCTGGTGGGCCATGACGGCACCGATACGACCGAGCGGGTCTACCGCCGACAGCTGCGGCCGGTGCGCCGCTCGGCCGCGGGGCCGATGGAGGCGATCCTGCGAGGAGCCGGAACGTAAAAACCCTTCAACCCCACCCACAACCCCACCGGACGCGAAAAGGAGGACCCGAGAGCCTCGGATCCCCCTTCTGACCTGCGTCGGGACGGCGGGATTTGAACCCACGACCCCTTGACCCCCAGTCAAGTGCGCTACCAAACTGCGCTACGTCCCGGAATCGGTGCTGTGCGGGCGGTCCCGCGCTCCGACGGGTCGACTCTATCGCACTTCAGGCGGTGGTCGGGACGGGTTTTGCGCGGTGCGGGGGAGGGGGTGGGGCTCTCGCGCTCCGTGGTCATCGTCGTGACAATCTGCGACGAACGCGTCATCATGAAGCATGGAGCGAAGTGCGGAGCAGCAGAGAGTCGTCCTGGACGCCGTGCGCCGCAGCGACGCCGGGGTGCCGGCGCAGGCGCGGCCGGTCGGCGTCGTCACGCGCGTGTATGCCGAGGGCGAGCTGGAGACCGACGGCCAGCGCACCACCGCGGCGGCAGCCGGCCGCACCGCGGTCGCCGAGGAGATCGAGGGCCGCTGGCCCGGCGTTCCGTTCGTGGTCCGCAGCGGGACGGGGGCCGATCTGGGCGCGGCCGTGCCGGAAGCCGGGTCCGGCGACGAGGTGGTCGTCGGGGTGGCCTACCGGCCGGTGTAGCGGAGCGGCCCGTGCCGCAGGGTGCGGGTCACGATCCGGGGGCGGCGCAGGAGAAGCGGTTGCGGCCCGCCGCGGCGCCCGCGCAGGGTGGATCGGCGAGCACGTGCCAACGGGGGACGCGCGTACAGGGCGTGCGTCGGGCGCGGGCGAGCGCAAGGGGGAAGCATGTTCGACATGCCCGAAGTCACCTTCAGCAACGGCGTCCGCATGCCGCAATTGGGGTTCGGAGTGTGGCAGGTCGCGCCGCACGAGGCGGCCGGGGCGGTCGCCGAAGCGCTGCAGGCAGGCTACCGCAGCATCGACACGGCAGCGGCGTACGGCAACGAGGAGGGCGTCGGCGAGGCCATCCGCAGATCGGGGCTGAACCGCAGCGACGTCTTCGTCACCTCCAAGCTGCGCAACGCCGACCAGGGCTACGACGCCGCGCTGCGGGCCTTCGAGGGCTCGCTGACCCGGTTGGGGCTGGAGACGCTCGACCTCTACCTGATCCACTGGCCCATGCCGGAGCGCGACGACTACGTCGCCACCTGGAAGGCGTTCGAGCGGCTCTACGCCGAGGGGCGCGTGCGCGCGATCGGGGTGTCCAACTTCCAGATCCCGCACCTGGAGCGGGTGATGCGCGAGGGCCTCATCGCGCCGATGCTCAACCAGATCGAGCTGCACCCACGGCTCGCCCAGCCCGAGCTGCGCGCGTTCGACGCCCGGCACGGCATCGCCACCGAGGCGTGGAGCCCGCTGGGGCACGGCCGCGTGCTGGACGACCCGGTCATCGCCAAGATCGCCGGCGCCCACGGCGTCACGCCCGCGCAGGTGATCATCCGCTGGCACCTGCAGCTGGGCAACGTGGTCATCCCCAAGTCGGTGACGCCGGAGCGCATCCGCGCCAACTTCGACGTCTTCGGCTTCACGCTGACCAGCGGAGACGTCGAGGCCATCACGGCGCTTGACGCCGGCGAGCGCACCGGCCCCGACCCCGACGAGTTCAACCTCCTGGACTGACCCGGGCGGGGCTGCGCACAGGAAAAGCAGGCGGGGCGGCTCGGCGGCTGCCCCGCCCGCCCGCGCTGCAGAGGGGTCAGGCCAGTTCGCGGCGGCGGCGCGCGCCGGCGAGCACGGCCTCCGGGCCCTTCTTGGCCACCTTGGCGGTGTAGTACGCAAAGCCCGCGAAGATGGCGGCGGGAACGGCCAGCACGAGTGCCAGCACAACGAAGCCGGCCACAGTCAGTTCACCCATGCCCGCCATCCTAGACCGCGCCACGCCGCGCTCCCGGCCTGCCCCCGCGCAACGGTCTGCGGAGGTGCCGGAGCCCCCGTCGGAGACTGCGGCCGGGGTGCAGCTGAGCCGGATCGGCCCGGCGCGGCGGTTCAATCCGGCCCCTCTGGCGCTATGACGTTTCCGTGACGCCGGTCACCGCTGCGTGATAGCGTGCCGGCCATGGAGGGTGTCCCCCGAATCGCCCTGGTGTCCGGTGGTGCCGGCGGGATCGGCCGGGCCGTGTGCCAGCGGCTGGCCGGTGAGGGCTACCGGGTGAGGGCCCTCGGCCGCGATGCGGAGCGGCTGACGGAGCTGGACCTTCCCGGGGTGGACACCGCCGTGTGCGACCCCGCCGACGAAGCCTCCGTCAGCGCTGCCGTGGACGCTCTTCCCGGTCCCGTCGACGTCCTCGTCAACAACGCCGGCGCCGCCGAGTCGGCCCCGTTGCACCGCACACCGCTGCGCGCCTGGAACGAGCTGTTCACCGCCAACGCCACGACGGCGTTCCTGCTCACCCGGGCCGTGCTGCCCGGGATGCGCGAGCGCGACCGCGGGCGCATCGTCTTCGTCGCCTCCACGGCGGCCCTGCGCGGCGCCCCCTACACCGCGGCCTACACCGCCGCCAAACACGCGGTGCTCGGCCTGGCCCGCACCGCGGCCGCCGAAGTCGCCGGGACCGGAGTGACCAGCAACGCCGTCTGCCCGGCCTTCGTGCGCACCCCGATGGCCCGCCGCTCGGCCGAGCACATCGCGCAGCGGACCGGGCGCACCGCCGAGCAGGCCGAGGCGGCGCTCGCGGAGTCGAGCCCGCTCGGGCGCCTGCTGGAGCCCGAAGAGGTCGCCGCCGCGGTGGCCTACTTCGCCTCGCCGGAGGCCGCCGGCGTCAACGGCCAGACCCTGGCCCTGGACGGAGGAGGCAGCACCGCATGAGCCCGTTCCGCGCGTCCGCGCCGCTCACCGACGACTGGCAGCACTTCGGATTCGGCGTCGCCGACGGCGTCGCCACCGTCACCCTGGACCGCCCCGACCGCATCAACGCCCTCACCTTCGACGCCTACGCCGACCTGCGCGACCTCCTGCTGGAGCTGCCGCACCGCGGCGACGTGCGGGCCCTCGTGCTGCGCGGCCGTGGCCGCGGCTTCTGCTCCGGCGGCGACGTCGAGGACATCATCGGCGCCACCCTCGCGATGGAGCCCGAGGAGCTGCTGGACTTCACCCGCATGACCGGCGAAACCGTGCGCGCGATGCGCGAATGCCCCGTCCCGGTCATCGCGGCCGTGCACGGCATCGCCGCCGGCGCGGGCGCCGTGCTGGCGCTGGCCGCCGACTTCCGGGTGGTGGCCCGCACGGCCCGGTTCGCGTTCCTGTTCACCCGGGTGGGCCTGGCCGGCGGCGACATGGGCGCCGCCTACCTGCTGCCGCGGGTCGCCGGGCTGGGCCACGCCACCCGGCTGCTCATGCTCGGCGACACCATCGACGCCGCCGAGGCCGACCGGTGCGGCCTGGTCAGCGAACTCGCCGACGACGGCGGCGCGCACGCGGCGGCCGCCCGCCTCGCCGAGCGGCTGGCGGCGGGGCCGGCCCTGGCCTATGCCCAGACCAAGGCGCTGATCGGCCGCGAGCTGGACATGAGCCTGTCGGCCTCGGTTGAGCTGGAGGCGGCCACCCAGGCGCTGCTGATGCACGGCGGCGACTACGCCGAGTTCCACGCCGCCTTCACCGGCAAGCGCGCCCCGCAGTGGCGGCGCCCCCGTACGCCGCGCGGTCGCGGTACCCCCGCTTCCGAGCCCGATCACGAGCAGCGCCGACAGGGAGAGTGACGCCATGGCAGCATCCGACCCCTCCGCCCCGGGCGAGACGACCGCCCACCGCATCGTGCGCGCCCCATCGCTGGCCCCGCCGGTCGGCTTCGCCCACGCCGTCGTCCCCGCACCGGGTGGCACCACCGTCTACCTGGGCGGGCAGACGGCGCAGCTGGCCGACGGGTCGATCGGCGGCGCCGGCCTGCGCGAGCAGTTCGACCTGGCCCTGGGCAACACCGTCAAGGCGCTGCGCGCGGCCGGCGGCGGGCCCGGCGACCTGGTCTCGCTCATGGTCTACACCACCGACACGGCCGGCTACCGCGCCGATCTGCGCGGCATCGGCGCCGTCTACCGGAGCCACCTGGGCCGGCACTACCCGGCGATGGGCCTGTTCGGCGTGGTGGAGCTGTTCGATCCGGAGGCCCTCGTCGAACTCGTCGGCACCGCCGTGCTGCCCGCCGGTCGCTGACGCGGGCCCCGCGGCGGCGCGCCGCAGGTGTACGCGGTCCTGCCCGGCAGCACGCGCCTGCCGGGCAGGACCGCGGGGGAGCGGGCATCAGCCCGCCAGGAAGTCCTCCAGGCCGGTGAGCAGACGGTCGACGTCGGCGGCGTCGGTGTAGGGCGCGATGCCGATGCGCAGCCCGCCGGTGTCGCCGAGACCCAGCCGGCGCGACGCCTCGACCGCGTAGAAGGCGCCGGCCGGCGCGTGCACGCCGCGCTCGGCCAGGAACAGGGCGGCCTCGGCCGCCGGCCGGCCGGTGAACTCCAGGAGCAGGGTGGGGGTGCGCTCCGGCGCGCGGCTGCGCACGATGACCCCGTCCAGGCCGGCGAGCGCCTCCTCGATGCGCGCGGTCAGCGCGGCCTCGTGCCCCTCCAGCGCGGCGAAGCCGGCCCGCAGCCGGTCCCGCCGGGATCCTGCTGCGGCCGGGTCGAGCGATGCCAGCTCGTCGACCGCCGCACGCGTGCCGGCGAGCAGCTCGTAGGGGAGCGTGCCCAGTTCGAAGCGCTCGGGCACGGTGCCGGGGGAGGGAAGGAGCTTGTCCGGGTGCAGCCGGTCGAGGACCCCGGTCCGCGCCGCTGCGACGCCCAGATGCGGGCCGAGGAACTTGTAGGGCGAGCAGGTGAACAGGTCGGCGCCGATCGCGTCCAGGTCGATGAGCGTGTGCGCGGCCGCGTGCACGCCGTCGACGTGGAACAGCGCGCCGCGGGCGTGCACGTCGGCGGCGATGGCCGCCAGGTCGGGGCGGGTGCCGAGGAGGTTGGAGGAGGCGGTGACCGCGACCAGGCGGGTCCGGTCGCTCAGCACCGCGCGGACGTGGCCGGGCGTGAGCGCGCCGGTGGCCGGATCGAAGTCGGCCCAGCGCACGGTGGCCCCGGCCCGCTCAGCGGCCTGGACCCAGGGGCGGACGTTGGCGTCGTGGTCGAGCCGGGTGACGACCACCTCGTCGCCCGGGCCCCAGCCGGCCGCAAGCGCCCGGGACAGGTCGTAGGTGAGCTGGGTGGCGCTGCGCCCGAACACGACCGCCTCCGGGGCGGCGCCGAGGAGGTCGGCCATGGCCTGGCGCGCCCCGGCGACCAGGGCGTCGGCGTTGCGCTCGCCGGGCGTAGTGCTGCCGCGGTTGGACAGCGGCTGGGAGAGCGCGGCGGCCATCGCATCGATGACGGGCTGCGGCATCTGCGTGCCGCCGGGCCCGTCGAAGTGGGCGATGCCGGCGGCGAGTGCGGGCACTCGGGAACGGATGGCGGCGACGTCGAACGCCACGGAGACCCCCTGCTGCTGCGGACGGCGGCTACAGAGGCACCGTAACGGGAGACGGCCCGGCTTCCCGCGGAGGCCCCGGGGCGGGCCGGGGATGGCCGGCCGGGCCGGGCGCCGCCGCCCGGGCGGCGGCGCCGTGGGCGCTACTCCGGCTCGGGGCGCCCGCCCAGGTGGCGGGCGAGGAATCCGGCCGCGGCCCGGTAGAAGTCCATGACGTTCTCCGGGTTCACGAAGCCGTGGCCCTCGTCGTCCTTGACGAGGTATTCCACCTCCACTCCGCGCGCGCGGAGCGCGGCCACCATGTTGTCGGACTCGGCGCGGACGACGCGCACGTCGTTGGCGCCCTGGACGATCAGCAGCGGGATCCGGACGGCGTCCACGCGGTGGATGGGGGAGCGGGCGCGCAGATCGGCGGCCTGCTCGGCGATGTCGGGGTTCCCGCCGTACCGGTACCAGTTGTTGACCAGCCCCTTGCGGGCGAACGGCGGCAGGGACCGCATGAAGTTCTCCAGGTCGGAGATGCCGACGTAGTCGACCGCGGCAGCGAACCGCTCCGGGGTGAACGCCGCGCCCACCAGCGCGGCGTAGCCGCCGTAGGAGCCGCCGAAGACGGCGATCCGGTCGGGGTCGGCGTAGCCCTGCTCCACCGCCCAGTCCGCGGCGTCGAGCAGATCGTCGTGCATCGCCCCGGCCAGCTCGCCGATGGCGGCCCGCATGTGCGCTCTGCCGTGGCCCACCGAGCCGCGGAAGTCGACCTGGAGCACCGCGTACCCGCGGTTGGCCAGCAGCTGCACCTCGGGGCCGAAGGACCAGGACTCGCGGTACCAGGGGCCGCCGTGTACCAGCAGCACGGTCGGCAGGTCGGCCGGCTCCGCGCCGGGCGGCAGGGTGAGGTAGCCGGTCAGGTCCAGTCCGTCCCGGGCGGGGAAGGACACCGGGTGCTTCGGCGCCAGCGAGGCGGGGTCGAGGCGGGGGCGGGCGCGGAACAGCCGGTGCGCCTCGCCGGTGGCGTGGTCGTACAGCCAGGTGACGTGCGGGTCGCGGTCGTGCTCGTAGCTCACCACCCAGCGGCGCGCGGCGCGGTCGCAGGAGAGCGCGCCGATGTCGCCCTCGGACAGGGATTCCAGCTTCTCCAGCACCGCGCCGAACCCCGGGTCCAGGGCGCGGACGACCTGCCGCTGGCCGTAGTAGCGGGCCCCGAGGAGCGCTCCGGTGGCGGGGTTGCGGATGAGCGGTGAGCCCATCATGGCCACCCCGCGGCGGATGGCGTCCAGGTCGTGCTCGGGATGGCTGTCCACCTCGCTCTCCTCCCCGGTCGCGAGGTCGACGCGGGCCAGGCGCATCCGGTCCGACCCGGTGTGGGAACCGATGAGGAGGCCGGAGCCGTCGGCGGTGGGCTCCATCGGGTAGACACCGAGCGGGTAGTCCGCACCGCTGAAGACCGCGATCGGATCGGCGGGGCCCCGGTCCCACCGGTACAGGGGCATGGAGCCGTCGCCGTCCTGGGAGATCGCCAGGGGAGCGCCGTCGTCGGCGGCGATCCAGCCCAGGACGTCGCCGGGGTTCTCCGCCAGCACGGTGATCGCGCCGGTGGCGATGTCCAGCTCCACCAGGTCCAGCTCGGCGGGGTTGCGGGCGTTGATCTCCATCAGGACGGCGCCGGGCCGGCGGTGCGACAGCTTGTGGGACAGGACCCGCGCGCCGGGGAAGGGCGTCAGGTCGACCGCCGCGGCGCCGGGGTCGTCCAGGTCGATGCGGAAGAGGTGGTGGTTCTCGTCTCCGCCGTCGTCCTGCAGGTAGAGCAGCCAGCGCGGGTCGGGCGTCAGCTCGTAGTGCTGGACACTGCGGGTCTCATCGGCGGTCACGCAGCGCGGCTCGCCCTCGGGGCGCCCGTCGGCACCGAGCTCCTGCACCCAGACGTTCATCCGGTCCTTCCACGGCGCCAGGAAGGCGATACGCGTGCCGTCCGCGGAGATCTGCGCGCCAGAGCGCTCGGGCGGAGCGAACAGGTCCTCGATCGGGATGAGCGGGGGCAGCGCCATGGGTCCTCCTCGTCGTGTTCCGGCAGAGAGCACGCTCATCGAAGACCATGACGCCGCGTCGGGCTCAAGGCGGCCGCAGCGCGGCGCAGCCGGTGGGGCCGGGCGGACTGGAGCGGGGATGCGCTCCTAGCCGGATGCGGCGGCGCGGACGTGGGCCAGGGCCGGGGCGCGCAGCAGGGTGTGCAGGCCGGTGAAGACCTGGGCGGCGCGAGTGCCGGGCCAGCCGGCGGGGAGGAGATGGGGCGGCAGGCCCGGGTCGAGGAAGGGCATGCGGCGCCACTCGTCGACCGCTTGGAGGTGGGCGGCGAAGGCGTCGGCGCCTGATCCGGGGGAGCGGCGCCACTGCTCCAGCAGGGGCGCGTACTCCGCCAGGTAGGCGCGGTACATCGCGGCCAGCGCCGGCAGGTCCCACCAGTGCGCGGCCGCGTCGGCCTCGCCGCCGCCCGCGATGTCCTCCCAGCGGCCGGTGAACAGCTGCACCCGGTCGCCCGCGCCCAGTTCGGCGATGGCGCGCCGCGCCTCGCCGGCCAGGTGGGCCGGCGCCACCCGGACCCCGGCCGCGACCGTGCCGAAGCCCAGCCAGGTCAGCCGCGAGCGCAGCCGGTGCCGCAGCGCGCGCTCGGACTCGGGCACCGAGAACACCACGAGCACCCATTCACCTCCCGCACCGCCGCCGCCGGCGCCGGGGTCGAAGATGCGGCGGTCCCCGTCGCCGAGGATGCGCAGCCCTTCCGCGGACAGCCGGTAGCCCGCGGCGCCGCCGCTGCGCTCGGCGGTGAGCAGCCCGCGCCGCTTGAGCCGGGACACCGCTGAGCGGACCCCCTGCGCGTCCACGCCCAAGTCCTCCATCAGCGCGATGAGGGCGGCGACCGACACCCAGCCGCCGAGGGTGCGGCCGTAGGTGCCGAAGAAGGAGACGATCAGCGACCGCGGACGGCGGGTGCGCCGGTCCGCGGCATCGCCCGCCGCCTCGCGGCCGGGGTGCTCGCGATTCTGCCGCTCCGGGCCCTGCTGCGCCACACCGCCGACCCTACCGGCCCGGCGGCCGCGCGGCCGCGCCGCAGGGGAGGTAATAACGTTCTCTTGACGGGCGTCACAGGGTCGGTATATTCGAAGGACCCGACGGAGTATCGGGAGGCCCCGATGGCGCTCACGTCCAGTCCGCACCGGCCACCTCCTCCGTCCCGCGCGGACTTCTCCCGCTGGGTGCGGACCGCCGCCGAACAGGCCGTGCGCGCCTGCCCGCCCGCCGAGAGCGGCCGCGTCGACCGCCCCCTGCTGCAGGCCCTCGCCGAGCAGGGCCTGTGCCAGGCCGTCTTCGGCCCCGACTCCAGCGGGGCCAGCGCCGTCGAGCTCTGCCTGCTGCGCGAGAGCGCGGCCCGCGTCAGCCCCGCCGCCGAAACCGCCCTGGCCCTGCAAGGCCTGGGCGCCTACCCGGTCCTGCAGTCGGGCACCCCCGAGCAGGTCGATGCCTGGATCCCGGAGGTCGCCGCCGGCCGCGCCGTGGCCGCCTTCGCCCTCACCGAGCCCGGCGCCGGCTCCGACGCCGCCGCCCTCGCACTGGAGGCCCGCCCCGCAGCCGGCGGCGGCTGGACCCTGCACGGCACCAAGACCTGGATCTCCAACGCGCCCGACGCCGACGTCTACACCGTGTTCGCCCGCACCGGACCCGACCCCGGGGCGCGCGGCGTCACCGCCTTCCTGGTGCCCGGCGACCGCCCCGGCCTGTCCGGGCAGCCGCTGGACATGCTCGGCGGCCACGCCCTGGGCACACTGGAGTTCGACGGCGTCCCGGTCGGCCCCGGCGACGTCCTCGGCGCGCCGGGCTCCGGTTTCCGCACCGCCATGCGCACCCTCGACCTGTTCCGCCCGAGCGTGGGCGCGTTCGCCGTCGGCATGGCCCAGACGGCGCTGGACGCCGCCCTCGACCACACCGCCGGGCGCCGCGCCTTCGGCGGCCCACTGCGCGACCGGCAGAGCGTCGCCCACCTGCTCGCCGACATGTCCACCCGCACCGAGACCGCCCGGATGCTCGTCTACCGCGCCGCCGAGGCCCGCGACGCGGCCCAGGACTCCGAAACCGCCGGCGACGGCGGCCCGGGCGCCACCGAACTCGCCGCCATGGCCAAACTCGCCGCCACCGAAGCGGCCCAGTCCGTCGTCGACACCGCCGTCCAGCTCCACGGCGCCCGCGCCCTGGAGCGCGGCCACCCGCTGGAGCACCTCTACCGCGAAGTGCGCGCACCGCGCATCTACGAAGGCGCCTCGGAAGTGCAGCGCGACATCATCGCGCGCGCCCTGTTCCGCCGCGCCGACGCCCGCCGCGCCCCCGGCGCCGGCGGACCGCCCCGCTGACCGGAGGGCGCCATGCAGCCGCAGCTGTCCGCCACCGCCTACACCGACACCTTCGCCCGCGACCACCTGCCGCCCGCCGAGGAGTGGCCCGAGCTGGAGTTCACCCGGCCCGAGCTCGCCTACCCCGACCGGCTCAACTGCGCCGCGGAGCTGCTCGACGCCGCCATCGACCGGTACGGCGGCGACCGGCCCTGCATCCGCGGCGAGAACCCCGAGGCGGAGTGGAGCTACGCGGGCCTGCGCGCCCGGGCCGACCGCATCGCCCGCATGCTCGCCGAGGACATGGGCCTGCAACCGGGCAACCGGGTGCTGCTGCGCGGCCCCAACGCGCCGATGCTGGCCGCCTGCTGGCTCGGGATCCTCAAAGCCGGCGGCGTGGTGGTCACCGTCCTGCCGCTGCTGCGGACCGAGGAACTGGAGGGCGTGCTCCGCTCGGGCCGCATCAGCCACGCCCTGTGCGACGCGCGCTTCGCCGGCGAACTCGACGCGGCGGCCGAGCGCGCCGCCGCCGCAGGCACGGCCGTGCAGATCCGCCGGTACGGCGACGGCGCGGACGGCGACCCCGCCGTGCTGGCCGAGGACGCCGCCGCGGCCGGCGGACCGCCGTTTCCCGCGGTGCCCACCGCCGCCGACGACGTCGCCCTCATCGCCTACACCTCCGGCACCACCGGCCGGCCCAAAGGCTGCGTGCACTTCCACCGCGACGTGCTCGCCATCGCCGACACCTTCTCCGCGCACGTGCTGCAGCCGCGCTCCGACGACCTGTTCGCCGGCAGCCCGCCGTTCGCGTTCACCTTCGGCCTGGGCGGGCTGCTGGTCTTCCCGCTGCGCGCCGGCGCCGCGACGCTGCTGCTGGAGAAGGCCGGGCCCGAAGCGCTCGCCGGCGCCGTCGCCCGGCACCGGGCCACCGTCGTCTTCACCGCCCCCACCGCCTACCGGGCGATGCTCCAGCTCGAACCGGCTCCCGACACCTCCTCGCTGCGGCGCTGCGTCTCGGCCGGAGAGCACCTGCCCGCCGCCGTCTGGCACGACTGGCACAAGGCCACCGGCGTCAAGCTGATCGACGGCATCGGCGCCACCGAGATGCTGCACATCTTCATCTCCGCCGCCGACGGCGCCATCCGCCCCGGCGCCACCGGCCGCCCGGTCCCCGGCTTCCGCGCCGCGGTCCTCGGCGGCGACGGCCGCCCCGTCCCCGACGGCCAGCCCGGCCGGCTGGCCGTCCGCGGCCCGGTCGGCTGCCGCTACCTGGCCGACGACCGCCAGCGCCGCTACGTGCAGGACGGCTGGAACATCACCGGCGACACCTACGTGCGCGACGCCGAGGGCTACTTCTGGTACCGGTCGCGCTCCGACGACATCATCGTCACCGCCGGCTACAACGTCGCCGCCCTGGAGGTGGAGGAGGTCCTGATGCGCGCGCCCGGCGTCGCGGAGGCCGCCGTCGTCGGCACCCCCGACCCCGACCGCGGGCAGATCGTCAAGGCGGTGGTCGTGCCGGCCCCCGGCGCCTCCGCCACGCCGGCGGCCGCCGAGGAGCTCAAGGCGTTCGTCGCCGAGCACCTGGCCCGGTACAAGACGCCGCGGCGGGTGGAGTTCGCCGCGGAGCTGCCGCGCACCGAGACCGGGAAGCTGCAGCGCTTCCGGCTGCGCGAGGAGGGGTGAGGCAGCCCGTGCGGATCGCCTGCATCGGCGGCGGCCCGGGCGGCCTGTACCTGGCCGCCCTGGCCAAGCGGCTCGACCCGGCCCGCAGCGTCACCGTGTACGAGCGCAACGAGCCGGGCCGCGCCGACGGCTTCGGCGTGGTCTTCTCCGACGAGACGGCCAGCGGCATCGAGCACGCCGACCCCGAGGTGCACGCGGCGCTGGCCGCCGCCTCGGCGCACTGGGACGACATCGACGTGCACCACCGGGGGCGCACCGCCACCTCCGGCGGGCACGGCTTCTCCGCGCTCGACCGGCGCCGCCTGCTCGGCATCCTCACCGACCGCTGCCGCGCGCTCGGCGTCGACCTGCGCTTCACCGCCCCGGCGCCGCCGCTGGAGGAGCTGGAGGCCGGCTACGACCTGGTGGTGGCCGCCGACGGCGCCGGCAGCGCGGTGCGCACCGCCCACGCCGGCCACTTCGGCACCACGCTGACCGACCACCGCTGCCGGTACATGTGGATGGCCACCGACCGCGTGTTCGACGCGTTCTCCTTCCACATCGCCGACACCCCCTACGGCGTGATGCAGGCCCACGCCTATCCCTACTCCGACACCGCCAGCACCTTCATCGTGGAGATGCACGAGCGGGTGTGGCGCGCCGCCGGCTTCGGGCAGGGCAGCGGCGCCGCCGGCCCGGACCACGATCCCGGCGCCCCGCAGCGCTGCGCCGCGCTGTTCGCCGCGGCACTGGACGGGCACCGGCTCACTGCACGCCCCGCCCGCTGGCGCACCTTCACCACGGTCCGCAACCGGACGTGGCGCCGCGGCCGCACCGTCCTGCTCGGCGACGCCGCGCACACCGCCCACTTCTCGATCGGCTCCGGCACCAAGCTCGCGATGGAGGACGCGCTGGGCCTCGCCGCGTGCCTGCACGAGCACGCCTCCCTGGACGCCGCCCTGGACGCCTACGAGCGGGAGCGCCGCCCCGTCGCCGAGAGCCTGCAGCGCGCGGCGCAGGCCAGCCTGGAGTGGTTCGAGGACATCGGCCGGCACGCCGCCCAGGAGCCGCTCCAGTTCGCGTTCAACCTGCTCACCCGCAGCCGCCGGATCGGCCGCGAGAACCTGCGGTTGCGCGACCCGGAGTTCGTCGCCGCCGTCGACGCCGACTTCGCCGCCCGCCAGCGCGAGCAGGGCGAAGCGGGCCCGCCGGCCCAGGCGCCGCCCGCCCCGCTGTGGGACCGCGGTTCCCGGGCCGCGGAGCCGGCGGCGCGGCCCGCGGCGCGCCGCCCGGCCGCGGATGCAGCGGGGCAGGGCGCGGGCCCGGATGCGCCGTCCGGCGGTGCCGACGCGCCGATGTTCCACCCGTTCACGCTCCGCGGGCTGCGGCTGAAGAACCGCATCGTCGTCTCGGCGATGGACATGTACTCCGCCGACGGCGGGACCCCGGGCGACTTCCACCTCGTCCACCTCGGCTCCAAGGCGCTCGGCGGCGCCGGCCTGGTGATGACGGAGATGGTCTGCGTCGCCGCCGACGCGCGCATCACCCCCGGCTGCACCGGCATGTACGCGCCCGAGCACGAGCGGGCCTGGCAGCGCATCACCGGCTTCGTGCACTCCGCCAGTACCGCGGCGATCGGCATCCAGCTCGGCCACGCCGGGCGCAAGGGCGCCACCAAGGCCATGTGGGAGGGCATGGACGACCCTCTCGACACGGGCGGCTGGCCGCTGGTTGCGCCTTCGCCGCTGCCCTACCGGCCCGGCACCAGTGCCGTGCCGGCCGAACTGGACCGGGCCGGCATGGACGCGGTGCGCGAGGAGTTCGCCGCCGCCGCGGCCTCGGCCGCCCGGGCAGGGTTCGACCTGCTGGAACTGCACTGCGCACACGGCTACCTGCTGTCCCAGTTCCTCTCGCCGCTGACCAACCGCCGCACCGACGCCTACGGCGGCGACCTGGCTGGGCGGCTGCGCTTCCCGCTGGAGGTGTTCGCCGCGGTGCGCAGGGAATGGCCGGCCGGCCTGCCGGCGACGGTGCGCATCTCGGCCACCGACTGGGCGCCCGGCGGCACCACGCCGGCCGACGCCGTCGCCATCGCGGCCGCCTTCGCCCGCGCCGGCGCGGACGCGGTCGACGTCTCCACCGGCCAGGTCACCCCGGACGAGCAGCCCGCATTCGGCCGCAGCTACCAGGTGCCCTTCGCCGAGCGGGTCCGCTCCGAGGCGGGTGTGCCGGTGATCGCGGTCGGCGCGGTCTCCTCCTACGACGACGTCAATTCGCTGCTGCTGGCCGGCCGCGCGGACCTGTGCGCGCTGGGCCGCACCCACCTCTACGATCCGCAGTGGACGCTGCACGCCGCCGCCGAGCAGGGCTATGCCGGGCCCGCGGCCGACTGGCCGGTGCCCTTCCGCGCGGGTTCGCGCCGGCCGCCCACCGGGCGCACCGACGGTCCGCGGCCCCGCCTGGAGCTGCTGCGCAGCTCCACCGCCGGCACCGCGCACCGCCGCTGGCGCCCCAGTGCGGGCGGCGGAACCGGCCAGCAGGCGGCGCAGCAGGACGGGGGCCCAGCCCCATCCTTGGATTCCAATGGGGAAACAAGGGACTACCGGCCCGGTGCGCGCGCGGCCGACCGGGCAGGAACAGGGCATGGACCACCGGCCCAAGGATGAGCGCGGCAGCGGCGGCCACGCGCCGGGCAGCGGCGCGCACGGCCGCAGTGCCGCCGTGCGCCCGCCGGGCAGCGCGCCGGAGCAGGCAGCTCCGCAGTCCGGGGCGCAGCTGCGCTACGGCGACCACCCCGACCAGCACGTCGAGGTGCTGGGCCCCCGGACCGGGCCCGACGGCCGGTCCGCTCCCGTCGCGGTGCTGCTGCACGGCGGATTCTGGCGCGCCGCGCTGACCGCCGAGCTGATGCGCCCGCTCGCCGCCGACCTCGCCGGCCGCGGCTGGCGGGTGTGGAACGTCGAGTACCGCCGCACCGGCGACGGCGGCGGATGGCCGCGCAGCCTGGAGGACGTCCGCACGGCGCTCGGGCTGCTCGGCGAGGACTACCCGGACGGCAGCGCCGGCGGGACCGCGGGGAGCGCCGCGGGGCCGCCCGCCGCGATCGCGCTCGGCCATTCCGCCGGCGGCCACCTCGCGCTGCTGGCAGCGCCCGGATCGCCGCTGACCGCGGTTGCGGCGCTGGCACCGGTCACCGACCTGGTCGACACCTTCGAGCGCGGGCTGGGCGAGGGCGCCGCCGCCGGGTTCCTCGGCGCCGACCCCAGCGCGGAGGCGTTCAGCGCATCCTCGCCGCTGACCCGCGTGCCGATCGGCCTGCCCACCTTCATCGTGCACGGCGAGGAGGACCAGCGCGTCCCCCTCGCCCAGTCCCGCGCCTACGTCCGCGCCGCCCGCGAAGCCGGCGACACCGTCACCCTGCACGTCCCGCCCGCCACCGACCACTTCGCACTGATCGACCCGGACTCGGCGGCCTGGCGCGACACCCGGGCGTGGATGGCCGACTCCGCACTCGGGGCGCCGTAGCGGCAGTGGCGGCCCGGCGCATCGGGGACGGCGGAGCCGGGGCGCGGCCCTCGGGAGCCGGTGGAGGCGCCGTACGGTGCCGGTCGGCCGAGGTGCCGAGCGGCCGGCATACGCACCTTCACCTGAAGCGGCCGGGCCCGTCCGGGGCGGGGGCGGTCGCCCGCCGCCGTGGCGGGGCCGCAGATGTTCGCGCCGCGGGCGCCCGGTGCGCAGGAAGGCGCCCGGACCGGTCTGCACTGCGCCGTCGTTGAACCACCCCGGCGGCGGCCCGGCAGGACCGCCGCGGAGGCCGACGCTGCTGTCTCGCCGGGCGCGCGGTGCGGAACGCGCCCGGGAGCCTGCCCCGCGAGCGTCAGGGTGATAGCCGCGTTGACGGCGTGGATGCCCTGATCGACGAGGGTGCGGGGAGTCGGTGAAGGTCCGGGTGCGGATCGCCGCGGGGTGCTGCCCGCCCCGGCGCATCGGCGGCGCCGACGCGCGCCGCCGTCCGCGGCGCGCTCACTCCGCCGCGGGGGCGATGAGGGGGAGGTCGCGCGAGACCTCGCGGAAGCCCACGCCCTCGTAGAGCCGGCGGGCGCCGGGGTGGCCCGGCGCGCCCAGGCAGGCGACGGTGGCGTGCACGGCGCCGGCCTCGCGCGCCCGGCGCAGGCCGTGCAGGATCAGCGCCCGCGCCAGGCCCCGGCGGCGGTAGCCGGGATGGGTGCCCACCGGCTCGAATTCGGCGCTCCGGTTGACCGGATCGAACCACACGATGGTGGAGGCGGCCATGGTGCGGTCCGGCGCCTGCACGAGAAGGTGCAGGTCCCCGCGGTATCCGGGGGCGGAGCGCACCCCGCGGTAGCTGTCGGCGGTGTAGGGCGAGGGCGCCCACGCATCGGCGTGGGCCCGGACGGCGGCCCGGGGCCCGGCCTCCTCCGCGGTGCAGAAGCGGTAGCCCCGCGGAAGCACCTCCTGCTCCGCGAGGCCGGCGAGCTCCCGGTCCTCCAGGGTGCGCTCGTTGAGCCGGGTCCAGCTCCCGGTATCGCCGACGCCGGCCGGGTCGGTGCGGAAGCCGTGCGCGCGCCACCGCTCCAGGGCGAAGGCGTCGCCGGCGCAGGGCAGCAGAGTGCGCTGCAGGTGGCCGGCGACGTCGCGGTACCAGGAGGCGACTTCGTCGACCAGGCCCGGCGCGCCCGGATGGACCTGGTAGGCCAACTGGGCGCTGTCGATGCGGCGCACCGAACCGTCGTCGAGCCGCACCTCGCGCGGCAGCCGGACCCACGCCCAGGCGGAGGGCTCTCCGCCGGCGAACCACAGCCGGTGCCGCCAGTGCCGGCCGTCGGCGGTGCGCCTGCTGCCCCAGTACCAGGCGAGTTCGCCGAAGGACGCGTCGCTGTTGATGAGATCGAGGCGCACCGCGGCAACGCGCTGCGCCAGCTCTTGCATCAGCCGCAGGTCGGCGGCAGGGAGGTGCTCCGCAGGCTCCATTGGGCCACGGTTGCACCGCCGCGCGCGGGCGTCGAGGCGTTTTCCGCCGCTGCGGAGGAGCCGCCCCGGACCGTCCGCGCCGCGAGCCGGGCCGGCAGAGGCGGGCTGTCCTGGGGCAGTCGGCGCCGGGCAGGGCCGGAAGCCTGCGGGCTGGGCCCGGCGGTGGCCGTTTGCGGCCGGGCCGGGCGCGCGTCCGCCGCGGTCAGCCCAGCGCGGAGGCGAGCAGCTGCGCGGCCAAGCCCAGCCCGGCCACACCCACGCCGATGCGCAGCGGCCGCTCGGGGGCGCGGCGGACGATCGAGGGGCCGATCCGCGCGCCGGCGAAGCACCCGACCGCGACCGCGGCCGCGGCGGCCCAGTCGACCGGCGCCAGCACCGCATAGGAGATCGCGGCGATCGCGTTGGCGCCGCCGGTCGCCAGGTTCTTCAGGGCGTTGTTGACCGCGAGCGACTCGTTGAGCGCCACCGACAGCACGGCGAGCATCAGCACGCCGGCGGCCGCACCGAAGTAGCCGCCGTACACGCCGACCGCCATCACCAGAACCGCCGTGGTCAGCGGCCCGATGCCGCCGGCACCGGTGATCCGCGCCGCAGCCTTGCGCACCGCGTTCTGGGCCAGCAGCACCACCGAGCCGAAGGCGACCAGCGCCGGGACGATGAGGGCGAACGCCTCGTCGTCGGTGGAGAGCAGCAGCCACGCCCCGACCGCTCCGCCGGCCGCTGCCACCGCGCACAGCCGCACCACGAGGCGCCGCCGCCCGCGCAGCTCTTCGCGCGAGCCGAGCGCGGCGCCGAGCGTGTTGGCCGACAGCGCAACCGTGTTGGTGACGTTGGCGGCGATCGGCGGCAGCCCCACCGCGAGCAGCGCGGGATAGCTGAACAGCGACGCCAGCCCGGCCATCGAGCCCACCAGCCCCGCCGCGAACCCCGCGCCCACCAGGAGCACGGCTCCAGCGACGTCCACCCGACCTCCCCGCGGAGCCCTCCCGTCATGGGACCCCTATCCGCGGTGAGGCTAGCAGCCGCCCCATCCCCGCGACCGCGCCGGATGGACCCGCTCAGCGGCGGTCCGCAGCACGGGCAGGGCGTACGGCGGCCCGAGTGTGACGATCGCCTCGCGCCGGGAGGCGCCCGGGGCGGGGGAGAGGCGGGCGGTCAGCTGGGCTGCGCTCGGGGATGGCGGGGGACCGGGCGGGTGCGGGGGCGGGAGCGGGGCTGGTGCGCGCTTTCGTGGCGGGGGTGCACATATGGGACCCTGCTGGGGCGCGTTGTACGAGGAGGTCGTCACCAGTGATCACTGCGGGAACCATCGGGGCGCACGGCGCGGGTGTGCCGATCGTCGGCGCGCCCATGGCCGGCGGTGCCAGCACCCCCGAGCTTGTGGCGGCGGTCAATGCCGCGGGCGGCACCGGGTTCCTGGCGGCGGGGTACAAGAGCGCGGACGCCATGGCCGAGCAGATCGGCCGCACCCGGGCCCTGACCGGGCGCCCCTTCGGGGTCAACCTGTTCGTTCCGGGCCCCGACAGCGCCGACCCGGGCGCCGTCGCCGCCTACGCGCACCTGCTGGCGCCCGAGGCCGACGCGCTGGGCGCCGCGCTCGGTGAAGCGCGGTGGGACGACGACGCCTACCGCGCGAAGCTCGACCACCTGATCCGCGACCCGGTGCCGTTCACCAGCTTCACCTTCGGCGTGCCCGCGCCGGCCGACGCGGCCGCGCTGCGCGCCGCCGGCAGCACCGTCGCCACCACCGTGACCTGCGCGGCCGAGGCGCGCGCCGCGATGGAGGCCGGGGCGGACCTGCTCGTCGTCCAGGGCGCCGAGGCCGGCGGCCACCAGGGCTCCTTCGACGACGCCGAAGAGCGCACCACCCCGCTCAGCGACCTGCTCGCCGAGGTGCGGGCCGCGGTACCGCTGCCGCTGATCGCCGCCGGCGGCATCGGCGACGCAGCGGCCGTCCGCAAGGCCCTCGCGCACGGCGCCGCCGCCGTCCAGATCGGCACCGCGCTGCTGCGCTCCCCGGAGAGCGGCGCCGCCGATGCGCACAAGGACGCGCTCGCCGACGAGGTCTTCCCCGGCACCGCGGTGACCCGCGCCTTCAGCGGCCGCCGCGCCCGCGGCCTGGTCAACCGCTTCCTCGGCACCTACACCTCCGACGCGCCGGCCGCCTACCCGCAGATCCACCACCTCACGTCGCCGCTGCGCCGCGCGGCCGCCGCCTCCGGCGACACCGACCGCCTGCACCTGTGGGCCGGCACCGCCTACCGCGCCGCCGAAGTCCGCCCCGCCGCCGACATCGTCCGCACCCTGGCCGAAGGCGCCTGAACCTCCGGCGCAGAACCGGTCGGGGCCCCGTGCAGGCCGCAGCCGTGCGGACGGCGCGGTGGGGCGGGGAGCCGGTGATCGGCAATCCCCGTATGCAGCCGTCCAATCCCGCGGCTGTCTGCATGAAGCAGGGCCCAGACTCCCGCGGCTGGCGGTGCGCCGGGCGGTGGTGCCCTGCCTCCCATGGATGGGGGCGGATACCAGGGCCACAGGGGTATAGGACCCTTATCGGTTGCGCAGGGGGAAGCGGACCGCGGCCGGGCCCGATGGGCCGAGCGGGGCAAGGGGGGCCACATGCAGCAGCGGGATGCGGGCGGCCGGGAGCCCGCCGCCATCGAGGTGCGCGGGGCGCGCGTGCACAATCTGCGCAGCATCGACGTCGACGTTCCGCTCGGCGAGCTCGTCGCCGTCGCCGGCGTCTCCGGGTCGGGGAAGTCGTCGCTGGCCATGGGGGTGCTCTACGCCGAAGGGTCGCGGCGCTACATCGAGGCGCTGTCCACCTACACCCGCCGCCGCATGGCGCAGGCGGGCCGCGCCGACGTCGACCGGGTCCGGCACGTGCCGGCGGCGCTGGCGCTGCGGCAGCGGCCCGGCGTGCCCGGCGTCCGCTCCACCTTCGGCACCTCGACGGAGCTGCTCAATGTGCTGCGGCTGATGTTCTCCCGGCTGGGGCGGCACGTCTGCCCCAACGGCCACCGGCAGCCGCCCTCGCTGCACGCCGCGGCCGAGGAGCCGATCGTCTGCGGGGTCTGCGGCGCCGAGTTCTACGCCCCCGGGGCCGAGGAGCTGGCCTTCAACTCGGAAGGCGCCTGCCCCACCTGCCAGGGCACCGGCATCGTCCGCGAGGTCGACGACGCCTCGCTGATCCGGGACCCGGACATGACCATCGACGACGGCGCGGTGCTGCCCTGGCAGACGTTCGCCTTCAACGTGCAGCCCCAGATCGCCCGCGAGTTCGGGGTGCGCACCGATGTGCCGTGGCGGGAGCTGGCGGAGTGGGAGAAGGACATCGTCTTCGACGGCCCCGAAGAGAAGAAGCACATCACGGTCACCACGAAGAACGGTGTCCACGAACTCGACTTCACCTTCCGCAACGCCCGGCTGACCGTGACCGAGGAACTCAAGCGCGCCAGCGACGAACGGCGGCTGGCCCGGGTGAGCCGCTTCCTCACCGAGCGCACCTGCCCGGACTGCCGCGGCACCCGGCTCTCGGCCGCCGCCCGCACGCCGCGGATCGGGGACCGCAACCTTGCCGACGCCACCGCCCTGACCCTGGAGGACGCGGTCGCGTGGGCCCCGGGCGTGGTTGAGCAGATGCCCGAGGAGATGCGCCCCATGGCCCGGAGCCTGGCCGACACCCTGGTGGCCATGGCCCGGCGGCTGCTGGAGCTGGGCCTGGGCTACCTGTCCCTGGACCGCGCCGGGGCGAGCCTGTCCACCGGAGAGCGCCAGCGCGTCCAGTTGGCCCGAGCCGTGCGCAACGAGACCACCGGGGTGCTCTACGTGCTGGACGAGCCCTCGATCGGGCTGCATCCCGCCAACGTCCACGGGCTGCAGGGCGTCATCAGCGACCTGCTCGCCGAGGGCAACTCGGTCGTGATGGTCGACCACGACGTGCAGGTGCTGCGCGCGGCCGGCCACCTGATCGAGATCGGCCCGGGATCGGGCAGCGACGGCGGATCGGTGATCGCCCAGGGCAGCGTCGCCGAGGTGGACCGCAGCCCGCAGTCGCTGATCGGCGGCTTCCTCACCGGGCGCGAACACGCCGTGGTGCGCGAACGGGCCGCGGCAGACCAGATGTTCGACCGCGGCGCGCTGCGGATGCGCACCGGGCCGGTGCACACCGTCCGCGCCCTGGACACCGCGATCCCGCGCGGACGCCTCACCGCGGTCACCGGCGTCTCCGGCTCCGGCAAGACCACCCTGGTGCTGGAGAGCCTCATCCCCGCCCTGCAGGCGGCCGGCCCCGGCGGCCAGGGCCACCGGCCCGAGCACGTCCGCGAGCTGGAAGCCAGCGGGATCGACAAGGTCGCCATGGTCGACGCCACCCCGATCGGCATCAACGTCCGCTCCACCGTGTCCACCTACACCGGCGTGCTCGACGAGCTGCGCCGGGCCTACGCACGGCTGGACACCGCCCGGGCCGACGGCCGTACCGCGGCGGACTTCTCCTACAACACCGGCGCCCTGCGCTGCCCGCGCTGCGAAGGCACCGGCGAGATCTCCCTGGACGTGCAGTTCCTGCCGGACGTCGACATCGTCTGCCCGGACTGCGACGGACGCCGCTACAGCCCGGAGGCCGACCGGTACACGCGCCCCTCCGCCGAAGGGGAGGGGGAGACGGCGCTGCCGGCGCTGCTCTCGCTGACCGCGGCCGAGGCGATCCGGCACGCCGGCGACCTTAAGCGGGTACGCACCCGACTGCAGGCCCTGATCGACGTCGGACTGGGCTACCTCACGCTCAACGAAGCCACCCCCGCGCTCTCCGGCGGCGAGGCGCAGCGGCTGAAGCTGGTCTCCGAGCTCAACCGGCGGCAGGGCACGGCGCTGTTCGTCTTCGACGAGCCCACGGTCGGGCTGCACCCGCTGGACGTGCGCGTCCTGATCGGCGTGCTGCAGCGGCTGGTGGACCAGGGCGCGACCGTGATCGCCATCGAGCACGACCTAGACCTGATCGCCAACGCCGACTACATCATCGACATGGGGCCGGGCGGCGGCGCAGACGGCGGCCGCATCGTCGCCACCGGAACCCCCGGCGAGGTCGCCGCCGACCCCGACAGCATCACCGGCCGCTATCTGAGCGGCCACCTGGATGCGGCCTCCGGCCCGGCCCGGGCCGACTAGCGGGCGGGCGGCCCGGCCGGGACCGCCGGCCGGCCGCCGCGCCCTACCGGCGGCCCTTCGGGACGGCCGTCGACCACAGGGCCCAGGCGACCAGCAGCGGCTGGAAGAGCAGGCGGGCGAACCGCCGGCGGTCGGTGTCGAGCCCGAACCCGTCCCGCCGGCCCAGGTACTGCGCGATGTTGCCGGGGAACACGGCCACGAAGAAGGCCGCGATGATCCGCCCGATCCGGACGCGCTCGCGCGGCAGCACCGCCAGCCCCGCCCCGAGCATGACCTCCACGCCGCCCGAGGCCACCACCACCGCGTCGGGGTCCATCGGCACCGATCGCGGCACCTGCGCCTGGAAGTCCGTACGCGCCCAGAAGAGGTGGCTCAGCCCCGCGAACACCAGCCCCCCGGACAGGGCGAACCGGGCCGCCGTGCGCAGCGGAGTCGTGGGCGGAACCGCGGATCCGCAGGGCGGTGCCATCGCTGAGTCCTTTCCCGGGATGCCGTCCTGGTGTGGTGCCCCCGCTGCCGGCCGCGTAACCGGAGACGTCCCGCGCACCGCGGCGGTCTCCGGTGCGGATGCGCCGCCCGGGCCGGCGGCGGGCTGATGGGGCCCCGCTTGCCGAATGCGTGCCCGCGGGACGTTTTGCGCCTCCCCCGCAGCGAGCAGGGTCCCTGAGAGGACCCGCACAGCCCTGGCCCGTCCCGGGGCGCGGCCGGCCTCCCCCACGGTCCCGCCCCGCAGCACGGGCGACACGGAGGAGGGAACCCGCATGGCGTACGCAACCACGAACCCCTATACGAACGAGACCATCGCGACGTTCGAGGGGATCAGCGACGAGGATCTGGAGCAGGCCATCCAGACGGCCCAGGACACCTTCGCGACCTGGCGCACCGCGCCCTTCGACGAGCGCAAGCGCGTCCTGAAGAGGGCCGCGGCAATCCTGCGCGAGCGCCCGGACGACTTCGCGCACCTGCTCACCCTGGAGATGGGCAAGCTGCTCCCGGAGAGCCGGGGCGAGGTCGAACTGGCCGCGTCGATCCTGGACTACTACGCCGAGAACGCCGAGGAGTTCCTCGCCCCCGAGCCGGTGCCGACCGAGGACCCGGACGGCCCGGAGGCCATGGTCGTCAGCGACCCGATCGGGGTGCTGTTCGGCGTCCAGCCGTGGAACTTCCCGTACTACCAGCTGGCGCGGTTCGCCGGCCCCAACCTCATGGCGGGCAACGTGGTGGTAGTCAAGCACGCCTCGATCGTTCCGCAGGCGGCGGCAGCGTTCGAGCAGCTCTTCCGCGAGGCGGGCGCGCCGGAGGGCGCCTACACCAACGTCTACGCGAGCAAGGACCAGGTCACCCGGGCCATCAAGGACCCGCGGGTGCGCGGGGTCGCGCTGACGGGGAGCGAAGGAGCGGGATCGAGCGTGGCGGCCCACGCCGGCGAGGAGCTGAAGAAGTCCACGCTGGAGCTCGGCGGCAGCGACGCGCTGATCGTGCTGGAGGACGCCGACCTCGACCTGAGCGTCGAGCGCGCCCTGTGGGGCCGGCTCAACAACGCCGGGCAGAGCTGCGTGGCCGCCAAGCGCATCATCGTCGTCGAGGAACTGGCGGACGAGTTCCTCCGCCGGTTCAGCGACGGGTTCGCCCGCCTGCAGCCGGGCGACCCCTTCGACCCCGGTACGACACTGCCGCCGCTGTCGTCCCAGAGCGCCGCCGACGACCTCGAAGAGCTGGTCAGTGAAGCCGTCGAGCACGGCGCGACGGTGACCACTCCGGGCGATCCGGTCCCCGAGCAGGGCGCGTTCGCCCAGCCGCGGATCCTCACCGGGATCACGCGGGACAACCCGGTCTACGACAAGGAGTTCTTCGGGCCCGTCGCACTGTTCTTCCGGGCCCGCGACGAAGACGACGCGGTCCGCATCGCCAACGACTCCACCTTCGGCCTCGGCGGATCGGTCTTCACCGAGGACGAGGACCGGGGGGTCGACGTGGCCCGGCGCATCGAGACCGGCATGGTCTTCGTCAACCACCCCGCCTGGACCCGGCCGGACCTGCCGTTCGGCGGGACCAAGCGCTCCGGCTACGGCGAGGAGCTCTCCGCCGCGGGCATCCAGGAGTTCGTGAACAAGAAGCTCATCACCGTGATGCCGGCCGGCTAGCCGGCGCCGGGCACCACCCGTCGGGCGGGCGGCGGCCGATGCCGCCGCCCGCGCGGGCGGTACGGCTACTCCGGCACGTAGAGCCGCAGGTCGTCGATGTGGGCGGAGCCCTCGTAGAAGTTCATGTGCGGCTGGCCGATGAGGAAGTAGTCGGGGTAGGCGGAGCCGGCGGGCCAGACGTTCTCGTCGGTGAAGTCGCCGTCCGGGGAGGGGTAGGTCCAGTCGGCGTCGTGCTCGCCGCCGTACTCGCCGGCGGTGCGGTTGTAGTGCCAGATGGGGTGCTCGCCGTCGTCGAACGGGCGCTCGTAGCGCAGCGTCCGTTCGCCGATGTGCCGGAACTCGCCGGACACCTCCATGGTGTAGGAGCCGTCGCGGCGCTCGACGGCGAAGGTGTAGTCGCGGTCCGGCATCGCCTCCGGCACCAGGTCGGCCTGGCTGACGATGCCGCCGCCCACCTCGGTTCCGCACTCGCTGTCCATGACGTACTCGGTGCCGGGCTGGTCGGCGTAGCGCCGATCGTCGGTCATGAAGAGCATGTTGACGCCGTTGCCGCTGCCCCACTCGTAGTTCTGCAGCTCGCCGGAGTCGGCGTCGCAGTAGCGCAGGCCGTCGCCGGTGTACTGGTAGCGGTTGTAGCCGTCCATCACCACCTTGCGGTGGTTGTGGATGAAGACGTTGTTGTGCGGCGCCGGCCGGTCGTAGTCCATGATCGACAGGAAGTAGAAGCCGTTGGAGTCGGTGGTGACGTCGGGCCAGGTGCACTCCGGTTCGGTGAAGTCGCCGTTGGCCCGCCAGGGGAAGTTGGTTGTGCACTCCCCGGGCGTGTAGCCGTTCACCTTGCCGTCGTAGTCCCATTCGCCGTTGCGCTGGCCGCCGAAGTCGATGGTCTTCAGCGTCATCTCCACCCGGTACTCCGCGGGAAGCTCTTCGGTGGAGCGCAGCACGACACCGCCGTCGTGGGAGGGGCTCTCGAACAGCCCGGCCGGCCCCGACCCGGGGACCACGTCGCGGCCGAACGCGGGGTCGGCGCCCGCAGAGCCGCCGCGCTTGGCCAGCTCCGCGGTGAGCCAGCCGCCGTCGCCGAAGGAGAAGGAGCGGCGGTACAGGTCCAGTCCGGCCAGGTGCTCGTCGAACGCGCCGCCGCTGATCGTGGAGAAGTAGGCGCCGTCGTTGTCGTAGGCGTCGACGTCGTAGGCGCTGCCCGGCTGGTCCTTGTCGGCGAACCAGCCGGTGTCGCCGCTGGGGGCGAAGCGCGAGAAGTCCTCTTCGTGCTGCAGCTGCCAGCCGGCGGGCGCGCCGCGGCCGGAGCCGCTGCCGTCGTCGCCGGCGGCGGCCGGCGACGCTGCCGGACCGGCCAGCACGGCCGCCGCGCCGATCGCCGCCCAGCGCAGCCGCCTCGCGCCGCGCGCCGCCCTCGTCGAAGTTCCCGGTCCCATCGGCACCCTCCCGGTCGCTGCTCGCCCCCCGCGGTCCCGCCGCAGTCCAGACTGCACTGCGCGGGGCGCCCGCACCATGGGGGCACGGCGCTCAGCCGCGTTTCAGATGCTCCAGCAGCGGCGGGATGATGCGCTCGGGGTCCTCTTCGGGCAGCCAGTGGGTGGCGCCGTCCAGGCGCACGTACTCGTAGCGGCCGGCCGCGTAGTCGCCGGTGGCCTCGGCGGCGGCGGCCGTGAACGCCATGTCGTCCTCACCCCACAGGTACAGCACCGGCATCCGTACCGGGCCGGCGTCGGCGGCGTCGCCGCTCAGCGCCCGGTACCAGTTCAGGGCGGCGGTCAGCGCGCCGGGTTCGGACAGCCGGCGCACGTTGTCGTCGGCGAGGTCCTTGGGGACCCGACCGCCGTAGACGGCGCGCAGCCACGCACCGTCGTCGGCGAGCAGCAGCTCCTCGGCGCGGCCCTCCTGGCGCAGCAGGCCGATATAGGACATGGCCTCCCGCTGCCCGGTCGACTCGTCGGCGAGCGCGCTGCCCAGCGCGCGCGGGTGCGGGGTGGACAGCACCGCCAGGGTGCGCACCCGGTCGGGCTGGGCCGCAGCGGCCGGCCAGGCCAGGACGCCGCCCCAGTCGTGGCCGACGAGGTGGAACCGGCCCGCGTCGAGCGCGTCGGCGAAACCGAACACGTCGGAGACGAGGTCGGCGACCGCGTAGGCGCCGGTCCCGGTGGGCCGCGCGGCGGGGGAGTAGCCGCGCTGGTCGACGGCGACGGCGCGGTAGCCGGCCCGCGCCGCGGCCGCCAGCTGCGCCCGCCAGCACGTGGCGAACTCGGGGAATCCGTGCAGGAACAGCACCAGCGTGCCGTCGTCCGGACCGGCCGCCAGCGCGTCGAACGTCCGTCCCTGCACAGTGAGCGTCAGGGGCGCGCAACCAGGGGTCAGGGGGTGCTCCATGGCCGTCCTCTCAAGGGGAGGTTCCAACCTAGGCCATCGCGTCGCTGCAGCGGCGGGGTTCCTCCGACGCCGGCCGGCCCGCCGCACCCGGCCGGATTGGGCCGGGCCCGGCGGGCCGGTGCTCACCGGGCGTCGCGCGCTGCCGGATCGTTCTCGGGGGAGGGGGCCGGCAGCGGCCGGGTGACGAGGCTGACCGCCGCCAGCGCGGCGACGGAGAGCGGCAGCGCCACCAGGATGCTGTTCCAGTCGAAGGGCTTCTCCAGGAGGAACTCCCAGGTGAGCGTCGCCGCGATACCGGTGACCATGGAGGCCGCGGCGCCGGCGGGGGTGACCCGGCGGGTGAAGAAGACCGCGAGCAGGCAGGGGGTGATGACCGCGCCGTACATCGTGTAGGCGAACACCTGGATCGCGAGGACGTCGGGGAAGAGCTTGGAGGTGCCGTAGGCGGCCAGGCCCACGGCGACGATGGTGGCGCGGGTGGCCCACAGGGTCTGCGAAGAGGTCAGGGACTTGCGGGACAGGCCGGAGTAGAGGTCCTGCACCAGGTTGGTGGCCGTGGACAGCACGAAGGAGTTGCCGGTGGTGATGACGAACGCCGTGCCCGCCATCAGCAGGGCGGTCCCCAGGGCCAGCGGCATGGCGTCGGTGGCCAGGCGCAGGATCGCGGTGTCGGGGGCGATTCCGGGCAGCAGCAGGACGGCGCCGGTGGCCAGCACGATCACCGACCCGTAGAAGAGGATGTCGCCGGCCAAAAAGCCCAGGGCCGAGCGCCGGGCCACCTCCGGCGAACGCGCGGCGCCGAAGCGCTGGTACATGTTCTGGTCGCCCAGGAACAGGAACAGGCCCGGCAGGATGTAGCCCAGCAGCTGGAACGGGGTGAGCCCGCCGGTCCAGGACAGGTGGGTGGCCGGCAGGTCCGCCGGCGCCGCGGTGAAGCCGCTGAGCGCGACGACGACGAAGACGACGCCGCCGACGAAGGCGCCGCTGATCAGGATGGCGCTCAGCGCGTCCATGTAGGCCATGGCGAGCAGGCCGCCGATGAAGGCGGTGAACAGGATCAGGCTGAGCCCGAGCACCTCGCCGACCGCCTCGGGCACGCCCACGGTGAGGTTGAGGATGTAGCCCAGGGCGGTGATCTGCTCGGAGATGATGGACATGTAGGCCAGCACGATCGCGCCGGCGGCGATCAGGCGCACGGTGCGCCCGTAGCGCATCTCGATGATCTCGGGAACGGTGTACTTGCCCAGCGCGCGGATCCGGCGCGCCAGGAACAGGTACATCACCAGGATGCCCAGCGGCGGCCCGAGGCTGTAGAAGATGCTGGCCAGCGGGCCGTAGGTGTAGGTGAAGTTGGCGCGGCCGATGATGGTGCCCGCCCCGGTCCACGTCGCCAGCAGCGTGCCGGTGAGGATCCACTGGGGCAGGCTGCGCCCGGCCACGAGGAAGTCGTCCTTGGTCTTGATGCGGCGGCTGAAGAAGAACCCGATGGCGACCATGATCGCCAGGTAGGCCAGCACGGCGGTGAGGAGCACGGGGCGGTCCATTGGGGGGTTCCTTCCGTCGGCCTAGCGGTCGAGGACGGTGGTGCCGCCCTGCACGACGCGGCGCAGGTGGCGCTCTGGCGCGGCGAGCACGCCGAGGTCCTCCAGCGGGTCGGCGTCCAGGGCGATCAGGTCGCCGTGCGCACCGGGGGCGAGGGTGCCCACCCGGCCGGCCATGCCGATCAGCTCGGCGGCCGCAGTCGTGGCCGCGCGGACCACCTCCAGCGGCGGCTGCACCGCGCCGCGGATGGCGAACTCGTCGCACTGGCGGGCGTTCATGCCGCCCAGCAGGTCGGTGCCGTAGGCGAGCCGGACGCCGCCGCGGTGGGCGCGGTCGAGGGCCTCGATGCCCTGCTCGAAGAGGGCGCCCACCTTGGCGCGGTTGTTCTCCGGCAGTCCGTGCTCTGCGCCGCGCTCCCACAGCTCGCGGTAGGTCACCAGGGTGGGCACCAGGAAGGCGCCGTGCTCCTGGAACAGCGCGATGCTGCGCTCGTCGATCAGGTTGCCGTGCTCGATGCAGCGCACCCCGCTCTCCAGGGCGCGGTTGACGGCCCGGGCCGGGTAGGCGTGCGCGGTCACGTAGCGTCCGAGGGCTTCGGCCTCGGCCACCGCGGCGCGGATCTCCTCCAGCGAGTACTGGGTGGAGTCCACCGGGTCGTCGGGGGAGGAGACACCGCCGGAGACGTGGATCTTGATGTGCCGGGCGCCCGTCCGCAGCTCTTCGCGGGCGGCCTTGCGCACCGCGTCGACCCCGTCGGCGACGCGCGCGGTGCCCGCGCAGCAGGCGTCCTCCTCGAAGGTGCGGACCCCGCGCGGCAGCTTGTCGCCGTGGCCGCCGGTCTGGCTCAGCGCGCGGCCGCCGTAGACCAGGCGCGGCCCGCGCACGGTGCCTTCGGCCTGGGCGGCGGACAGGCCGCGGTCGCCGCCGCCGGTGTCGCGCACCGTGGTGAAGCCCCGGTCGAGCATGGCCCCCATCCGGCGGATCGCGCCCGCGGTGACGTAGGAGGGCGACCAGGTGCCGATGATCCCCAGGTCGGCGGTGACGGCGTTGACGTGCACATGGCAGTCGACCAGGCCCGGCAGGACGTAGGCGCCGCGCAGGTCCACCGTGTCGACGGGCCCGGCGCCGGAGGGCTCCTCGACGACGATGCCGTCCTGCACGGCCAGATCGGTGCTGCGGTAGACCCCGGCTGCGGGGTCGAGGACGCGGGCTCCGGTGAACACGGTCGCCGCACCGGGCGGCGGAGGGGGAGGGGAGGCGGGTACTGCGGACTTCGGCACGGGATCACCCCACTGCTCGACGATGTTCCGCTGATCGTTCAGGACAGTGTGTTTGTGTGAAGTAATTCGGTCAAGATCCCTGATCCAATGAAATGATTCGTTCATGAAGACACCTGATGGTGAAACAGCGCCGGTGGCGCCCCCGGAGTCGCTGGCGGCAGCCGACCTCGACCTCGTCGCGGCGCTGCAGATCGCGCCGCGCGCCAGCCTGCGCCTGATCGCCCAGAGCCTGTCCGTCTCGACCAGCACGGTGGCGCGGCGGCTGCAGTGGCTGAGCAGCCGCGCCGGGCTGCGCATCGGCATCCAGGTGCCGTGGACGGCCCGTGCCGAGCCGCACCCGCAGCACGTGTGGATCACCACCCGGCCCGGGGCCGCCGACCGGGCCGCCGAGGCGATCGCCGCCCTGCCCGAAGCGCGCTTCGTCGCGGTCACCGCGGGGGAGGCCGACGTGTTCTGCCTCCTGCACGCCGACCGGCGCGACACCCTCAGCGAACTGCTGCGGGTCCGCCTCCCTGCGGTCGAGGGGATCGCCTCCACGCGGGCCGAGATCGGCCTGCACAGCTACCTCATGGGTGCCGACTGGAGGCTGGACCGCCTCCCCGCGGACAGCGCCGCGCTGCTGGCCGGGGCCGCCGCTCCACCGCGGCCCGAGGACGGCGGGGACGGCGGCGAGGCCGGCCTCAGCGCGGAGGAGCAGGCCGCGCTCGCCGTCCTCGCGCGGGACGGGCGCGCCTCGGCCGCCGACGTCGCCCGCGAGACCGGCACCAGCGCCTCCACCGCCTACCGCACCGTCCAGTCGCTGCTGGAGCGGCGCATCGCCGTCCCCCGCGTGGGCATCGCCCCCGCGCTGCTCGGCTATCCGCTGGAGGTCTCGGTGTCGCTGCGGGCCCAGCCCGGGCGCTCGGCGGACCTGGCGGCGACCCTGGCCCGCCAGGGGAGCGCGCGCTATGTTGCCACCGTGGGCGGACGGGCCTCGGTGCTGTTCCACGGCCTGTTCGCGCACGAGCGCGACCTCGCCCGGTTCCTGGACGCCGGCGTCGGTTCCCTGCCGGGGATCTCGGCGGCGGAGATGTCGGTGATGCTGCGCGTCGTCAAGCGCTACTGGGCGGCCGAGTAGAGCGGCCGGCAGCAGAGGAAGGCGGGGGCGATGGCGGAGGCGGAGGCAGCGGCGCCGGGCGTCGCAGCCAGCGGCGCGGCACCCACCGTCGCGGCGCCGGAGAGCGTCACGTGGCGGGTGCAGACGGACCGCGTGATGTGGGTGGCCGGCGTGCGGTCGCTGATGCTGCAGGCGCTGCATCCGGTGGCCATGCAGGGCGTGTGGCAGCGCTCGGACTTCATGGACGACCCCACCGGCCGGCTGCTGCGCACCGCCGACTACGTCGCCACCACCACCTACGGCAGCCCGCAGGAGGCCGAGGAGCTCGGTGCGCGGGTGCGCGGCGTGCACCGCCGGCTGCGCTTCACCGACCCCGCCACCGGCACCCGGCACCGCGTCGACGAGCCCGAACTTCTGCTCTGGGTGCACTGCGCCGAGGTGGTGTCCTACCTGGAGGTGGTGGTGCGCGCCGGCACCCGCCTCGCCCCCGGCGACGCGGACCGCTACTTCGCCGAGCAGGCCCGCACCGCCCGCTACGTGGGCCTCGACCCCGCGGAGGTGCCCGCCTCGGCCGCCGCGATGCGCAGCTACCTCGGCCGCGTCCGCCCGCAGTTGCACGCCGGCCCCGAAGCCCGCGCCGTGGTGCGCTACCTGCTCTGGCCGACCGTCCCCGAGCACCTGCGCGCATTCGCCGCGGCGCGGCCGCTGTGGGTGCCGCTGGGCATGCTCGCCTACTATGCGCTCCCAGCGTGGGCGCGGCGCAGGTACGGCGTCCTGCCGGAACCGCCCGGCGCCGGCGTCCTCACCACGACGGCGCTGGGCGCGGTGCGCGGCGCGCTCACCCGCACCCCCGACCCGCTGTACAACCGCCTCTTCGACCCGGCCACGGTCGCCCGCGCCGCCGCGGCGCAGCGCCGCCTCGCCGCGGCCGGCTACGACGCCTCCCGCGGCATCGCCGGCCTGCGCGACCCCCGCAGCTGGCCGGCCCGCCGCACCGGCCGGGCTCCCCGATCCCCCGGCAGCCGGGCTGAGCGCGAGGCGCCGGACAACGTCCCGCGCTGACCCGCCAAGCCCTGCCCCGGCCGGGGCGCCCACGCGGTGCGAGGTGCCCACAGGCGCTGTGAGCTGGGCTGTCGCCAGTGTCCGGAGTAGGCTGGAGGGATGAAGCGGCGGGTACGCACCTACGCCTGGCTGATGGGGACTTGCCTGGTCCTGTTCGGCGGATCGCTGCCGGCCTACTACCTGCTGGGCGTCTGGTGGGCGGTCGGCATGTGCGCGGTGGCCATGGTGCTGCCGCCCATCGCCGCCATCATCGGCAACATCTCCGACCCCGCCGACCCCCAGGACCACACCAGCATCTACGGCCCCAACAGCGAGGACTGACCGCGGCCCTGCACCGCGCGGATGGCCAGTCGGCCCTCCGCGGCCGGGCAGGGAAGGCCGGCTCGGCTGCACCACCAGGTGGACCGCTGCTCAGCGCCCGGTCCCCGACGCGTAGCCGGCGGTGACGAGCTGAGCTGGACCCGGTCCGCGGGAGTGCAGCCTGGCCATCAGGCGGCCGCTACGGGTCGGCCCTGCTCAGGTGGGGGTGCTGCTCGCTCTCGCCGCTGGAGAGACCCCGATCAGGACGAGGACTTCGCACCCCGCGCGGGGCGACCCCGTCGGGCCGGGAGCCGGAGCGGGCGCCGGTGGACCCGTCGATGAGCCGGCGGGACACGCTCGGAGCGAACAGCGCTTCGGCCGCGGCCGCCACCGCGATGCCCTCGACCGGGCGCGCGCCGGGCTCGCGGCCTTCAGGCGGAAACCCGCGCTCTGCCAGGGCCGATATCAGCCGGATGCAGTCGGGCTCCACCTCCCCCTCGGGCGGCGCCTGCCTCGCCGTGCTCTCCGCGGTCGTGGCCGCGCGGCTGACCGCCGCCACCCGGCGCGCACGGTCCGAGCTCCGCACTGGCCGGCCCCGAGCTCGCCGCGCTCGCAGGGCGGGACCGACCGCGCTCCACTGCGGACGGCAGCGGAGCCGCGCGCGGCGCGGGGCTACCCGCGCCGCGCAGTTCGCAGCAGAGCCGCGCGGCGCGCGCCGGCTCAGCGCTCCAGGACCGCCCGCAGCGAGGCCAGCACCAGCTCGGCGCGGTCCGGGCGGGCGTTCGGGCCCATCAGGCCGATCCGCCACACGGTCGAGGCGAATTCGGCCACGCCGGCGCCGATCTCGATGCCGTACTCGTCCAGCAGCCGGGCGCGCACCTTCGCCGAGTCGACGCCCTCCGGCACCTTGACCGAAGTCAGCTGCGGCAGCCGGTGGCCCTCCTCAGCGAACAGCTCCATGCCCATCTCCTGCAGGCCCTCCTGCAGGCGGCGGCCCGCGGCGCGGTGCCGCTCGCTGACGGCGTCGAGGCCCTCCTCCAGGATCCGGCCCAGGGCGCCATCCAGGGCGGCGATCATGCCGACCGGCGCCGTGTGGTGGTAGGCGCGCCCGCCGGGCCCGCCGCGCACGTAGGCGCCGAGCAGGCCCAAGTCGATGTACCAGACAGGCGGCGTCTCGACCCGCCGCTCCCAGGCCCGCTCGGAGAACGTGAACGGCGCCAGCCCCGGCGGCACGCCCAGGCATTTCTGGGTGCCGGAGTAGGCGATGTCGACGCCCCAGTCGTCCACGGCCACCGTGGTGCCGCCGAGCGAGGTGACGCAGTCGGCGATCAGCAGCGCCCGGTCGGAGCGTGCGCGCAGCGCCGCGCCCAGCGCGCCGATGTCGCTGAGCACGCCGGTGGAGGTCTCGGCGTGCACGGCGGCGACGATGTCGGGGTCGGGGTGGGCGGCCAGCACCCGCTCCACGTCCACCGGGGTGCCGAACGCGTGCTCGACCGCGACGACCTCGGCGCCGTAGCGCCGCGCCACCTCGCACATGCGCCGCCCGAACAGGCCGTTGACCGCGATCACCGCGGTCGCGCCGGGCCGCACCGCGTTGGCGAACGCGGCCTCCATCCCCAGCGACCCGGTGCCCGACAGCGGCAGCGTGACCGGGTTCTGCGTGCCCCACACGGTGCGCAGCCGGTCGCAGGTGCGCTCCAGGACCGCGATGAACTCGGGGTCGAGATGGCCGAGCAGCGGCGCCGAGAGTCCGTGGACGGCTTCGGGATAGGGGTTGCTGGGTCCGGGGCCGAGGAGGGTGCGCTCGATCAGTGCCATAGGGGCAACTCTAGGGTCGCCCGGGGGCCGGAATCGCCGCGGGGGCGACGATCTGCCGCTGCGACCAGCGGGAATGGCGGGCAGGGTGCAACGCGTTGCGCTCTGCGGGCCGCCGGAGGAGTGCGGCCCCACCCACGAGACACCGGGAGGACGGGCGATGGTGCAGGTCGGGACGGAAGATCGGGAGCAGTGCGGTCCGCGCGGCGCAGGGGCCGACGGCATCGCAGTCCGCGTCGCCGACATGTCCGACCCTGCTGCGCGCCCGCTCTTGGACGGGCTCGCCGACGAGTACACCCGCCGCTACGGCGCCGACACCGCCCGCACCGAGCTCACCGGCCACCCGGACGCGGAGTTCGCGGCCCCCGGAGGCGGCGTCGTGCTGCTGCTGGCCGGCGGGCGCGCCGTCGCCGGCGGCGCCTTCAAGCGCGACGGCGACCCGGACGGCGCCACCGCCGAGTTCAAGCGGATCTGGACCGACGCCGGCCACCGCCGCCGCGGCCTGGGCCGGCGCGCACTGGCCGAACTGGAGCGCGCCGCCGCGCGCCGCGGCTATGCGCGGGTGCGCCTGACCACCGGCCCCGCCCAGCCGGAGGCCGTCGCGCTCTACCGCCGCCTCGGCTACGCGCTCGCGCCGGGCGAGGGCACCGACGCAGAAGGCAACCGCCACTACTTCGCCTTCACCAAGGAGCTGTGACCCCGGCGGGTCGTCCTACGATTGGAGGCGGCCCCGGATACTGCGCGGCGCTGTCCGGGCCCGCCGTCCGCCATCGAACCCCATGGAGGCATTCCAGTGACCGAGCAGCACACCGACCCCTCCGGCGCCGCCGACGCCCCGGCCTTCCACCCGCGCAAGAACGGCCAGGCGCAGTCGGTCTCCGACGAACTGGCCGCGTTCATGCGGACCGGATGGGCCGACACCGAGCTCCGCGGAGTCGAGGCCCTGCCGCAGGCCGAGCACACTGCGCGCCGCCGCGCCGCGCTCAGCGCCCTCTTCCCGGGCGAGCGCCTCGTCGTGCCGGCCGGCGGGCTGAAGGTGCGCTCCAACGACACCGACTACCCGTTCCGCGCCGCCACCGACTACGTCTACCTGACCGGCGACCAGTCCGACGACGGCTGCCTGGTGCTGGAGCCGCGGGCCGGCGGCGGGCACGACGCCACCACCTACCTGCGGCCGCGCTCTAACCGCGAGAACGGCGAGTTCTGGCTGGACGGCCACGGCGAGCTGTGGTCGGGCCGCCGCGCCAGCCTCGCCGAGTCCGCCGCCCGCCTGGGCACGGACACCCACGACGTGCGCGAACTGCCCGCCATCCTGGACAAGGCCGGCGCGGCCGCCGGCACCCGCATCGTCCGCGGCCACGACGCCGCGCTCGACGCGCTGGTGGACACGGTGCGCGGCGGGGCGGACGCGGCCGAGCGCGACGCAGAACTCACCACCGCACTGCACGACCTGCGCCTGGTCAAGGACGACTGGGAGATCGCCGAGCTGCAGAAGGCCGTCGACTCCACGGTGCGCGGGTTCGGCGACGTGGTGGCGGCGCTGCCGAAGGCCAAGGACACCTCCGAGCGCTACATCGAGGGCACGTTCTTCCTGCGCGCCCGCGTGGAGGGCAACGACGTCGGCTACGGCACCATCGCCGCGGCCGGCGAGAACGCGACCAAGCTGCACTGGATGCGCAATGACGGCACGGTGCGCGACGGCGAGCTGCTGCTGCTCGACGCCGGCGTGGAGACCACCGAGCTCTACACCGCCGACGTCACCCGCACGCTGCCCGTCTCGGGCACCTTCACCGAGCTGCAGCGGCGCGTCTACGACCTGGTCTACGCCGCGCAGGAGGCCTCCATCGCCGCGGTGGCGCCGGGGCGGCCGTTCCGCGAGTACCACGCGGTGGCCCAGCGCGTCCTGGCCGAGGGCCTCGTGGAGTGGGGGATCCTGCAGGGCCCGGTGGACACGGTCGTCGAGCAGGGCCTGCAGCGCCGCTACACGCTGCACGGCACCGGCCACATGCTCGGCATGGAGGTGCACGACTGCGCCGCCGCCCGCACCGAGGCCCACCTCTACGGCGACCTGCAGCCGGGCATGGTCCTCACCGTCGAGCCGGGCCTGTACTTCCAGCCCGACGACCTGACCGTGCCCGAGGAGCTCCGCGGCATCGGCGTCCGCATCGAGGACGACATCCTCGTCACCGAGGACGGCAACCGGATCCTCTCGGCAGGCCTGCCCCGCAGCTCCGCCGGAGTCGAAGCCTGGCTGGCAGAGGCCCTGCCCAGCGCCTGACCCGCACGCATGCCGCACGGCCGCCCGGAGCTGGAGGAGCCCCGGGCGGCCGCGCCTGCGCCCTGCCCGGGTTCACACCCGCCGCGCCGTGCCGGGCGCCGATCCGCAGCGGCCCACCCGGTCAGCGGCGCGCCTGCCGCCGCTCCCGCCGCGGCCTCCGGGGCATTCCCTGGCCGGCTTCCGAAGGCGACGCCCGCCGGCGCCCTTCGGTTCTCCGAATCCGATGGCATTTTCCTGCCATTTCTCCGACCTCTGCGGATGGCCGATTCCGGCTGCCCGCCTCGAATCCGGGACGTCGGCCCGGCGCATTTCGGATACTTTCCCCTTTGGCGGCGCCCCGCCGGACAGTGCGGCTCTGACGTCCTCCGACAGGGCTCTGTTTGCGTCCGGATCGGGCCACGAACCAGAAGCCGAAGCCTCATATCCGACCCGGTGAATGAACGCTTGGCACATCTTTCTGGGAGGGGTTGCGATGCCGAGGTCATCGAGGTCGGAAGAGCGGGCGATTGCCATTATCGGCGTGGCCGGACGGTTCCCGGGGCGAACCGGTTCCGACGGACTCTGGGAGCTGCTGCGCGACGGAGTCGACGCCACGAGTGAGACGCCCCGCGAGCGCTACGCGGGCGAGCCGTCCTGCGCGGACTCCGCTGCCGGGGCGGCCGGCGCCCACCGGGCCGGATATCTGGACGGCGTTGCGGAGTTCGACGCGGAGTTCTTCAACTTCTCGCCCACCGAGGCCGCCGAGCTGGATCCGCAACAGCGGCTGCTCATGATGTCGGTGTGGGAGGCCCTGGAGAACGCGGGCCAGCCCGCCGGCGCGCTGGCGGGCAGCAGGACCGGGACCTTCGTCGGCAACGCCCAGAGCGACTACCTGGACCTGCAGCGCCGGCAGGGACTGTCCCCGACGGTCATGAACAACTACCGGTCGCTGCTCCCCGGACGGCTGTCGCACATCTTCGATTTCCGCGGGCCGAGCGTGCTGGTGGACTCCGCCTGCTCGTCCTCGCTGGTGGCCGTCCATCTGGCGGTTCAGAGCCTGCGTGCGGGCGAGGTGCCGCTGGCGGTCGCGGCGGGAGTCAACCTCAAGCTCGTACCGGACGAGTCGGTCCTGATGGCGAAGGCGGGAACGCTCAGCAGCGACGGGCGGAGCAGGTTCGCCGACGCAGCCGCGGACGGCTACGCACCGAGCGACGGCGTGGGGGTCGTCGTCCTCAAGCCGCTGGCCGACGCCGTCGCCGACGGCGACCGGGTCCGCGCGGTGATCCTGGGCAGCGCCGTCGGCAATGACGGCTGCAGCAGCGAATCCCTGATGGCGCCCTCGGTGGCGGGACAGACCGGGGTGCTCCGGGCCGCCTATGACGACGCGGGCGTCGACCCGGCCGAGGTGGACTTCGTGGAGGCGCACGGAGCGGCCTCCGCGGGCGAGGACGCCGTCGAGCTCACCGCGCTCAGCGAGGTCCTCGGTGAAGGCCGGCCGGCGGACCGGCCGTGCTTCGTCGGATCGGTCAAGGCGAACATCGGCCACTCGCAGGCCGCCGCCGGGATCACCGGACTGATCAAGGCAGTGCTGTGCCTGGAGCGCGGCCAGGTGCCGGCCAGCCTGCACTTCGACACCCCGAACCCGGCCCTCGACTGGGACCGCGCGCCCCTGTCGGTGCCGACCGGTCTGCAGGATCTGCCGCGCCGCGGCCGACCGCTCATCGCGGGGGTCACCGCCCAGGGCATGTCCTGCCTGAACGCCCACGTCGTGGTCGGCCAGGGCCAGGCCCACACCGCCGGCCGCCGGCCGGAGCGGCCGGGCGGGCAGGACGCGGCCTACGTGCTGCCCCTGTCGGCGCGGACACCGCAGGCGCTCCAGGACCTGGCGCATGCCTACGCCGCCTACCTCGAGCCCGGGGGAGCGGGATCCGGGTTCTCCCTCCGGGACATCTGCTACAGCGCGGCGACCCGCCGGCACCACCATGGGCACCGGTCGGCCGTGGTAGCGGCCTCGCACGAGCAGATGGCCGCCGCGCTGCGCGCCTTCGGGCGCGGCGCCCGCGGGACAGCGCGGGCGCAGGCGGGGCCTCCGGTGCTGCCGATCGCCGCCCAGCGGTACCGCGACGGGCTCGAGGTGGACTGGGACGCGGAGTTCGGGCCGCACGCCGCCTACGTCCCGCTGCCCGGCCACCCCTGGCGGTTGAAGCGCTACTGGATGGGCGAGCAGACCGGGGAGGAGCAGGCCGACAGCCCCGTCGACGCGGTGCTGCGCCAGCACGCACGCGCCGCCTACGCGGAGGACTCCGCACTCTCCGACATCGGGATCGACTCGCTTGCGCTGCTGCGGATCATCGTGGCGCTCTCCCGCGACCACGGATACGAGGTGGACCTCGAAGACCTGGCGGAACTGCGCACGGTGAGCGCATTCCGGCAATGGTTCGACGGGATGGAGGTGGCGGCGGCATGAACGGCACCCCCCGCACCCTGTACGGATGGTTCGCCCGCTCGGCCGGCCGGTACGGCGACTGCTCAGCACTGGAGCTCGGCGACGAGAAGCTGACCTACCGCCAACTGCAGCACCGGGCGGAGCGGATCGCGGCCCAGCTGGTGGCCGCCAACGGCGCGGTCCCACCCAGCCGGGTCGGGCTGCTGGCCGAGCGCTCCGTGTTCGCCTACGCCGGCTACCTCGCCGTGCTGCGCACCGGCGCAGCGGTCGTGCCGCTCAACCCCAAATTCCCGGTCGCGCGCAACGCCGCGGTGGCCGCTGCCGCACAGGTGGACCTGGTCGCCACCGACATCCCCGGGGCCGCCGGCTCCGAACTGGGGGAGTCGCTGCACGTGGTCGGGCCTGAGGACCTGGCGGCTCCGGGGGCCGGGCCTCCCGCGGAGCTGCCGCCGTGCCCGGCCACGCCTGAGGACACCGCCTACATCCTCTTCACCTCCGGGTCCACCGGAGCTCCCAAGGGGGTGCCGGTCCTGCACCGCAACATCGGCTCCTACCTGTCCACCCTGCTGTCCCGCTACGGGATCGACCCGAGCTGCCGGATGTCGCAGACCTTCGACCTGACCTTCGACGTCTCGGTGCACGACATGTTCGTCGCCTGGGGCGGCGGAGGAACGCTGGTGGTGCCGCGGCGCAGCCAGCTCCTGGCGCCGGTGAAGTTCATCAACGCCGCCCGGCTCACCCACTGGTTCTCGGTGCCGTCGCTGGCGTCGTTCGCGCAGCGCCTGGGCACACTGGCGCCCGGCAGCATGCCGACGCTGCGCTGGAGCGCATTCGGGGGCGAACCGCTGCCGCAGACCCTGGCCCGGGCGTGGCAGGCAGCCGCCCCGTCCAGCTCGCTGGAGAACCTCTACGGCCCGACCGAGGTCACCGTCTCGTGCGCCGGCTACCGGCTTCCGCGCGCGGTTGAGGACTGGCCGGAGACGGCTAACGGAACGGTGCCGATCGGCCCGGTCTATCCGTCCTTGGAGTTTCTCCTGGTGGACGAGCACGGTGTGCCGGGAACCAGCGGCGAGCTCTGCATCCGGGGCCCGCAGCGGTTTCCCGGCTACCTGGATCCGGCGGACAACGACGGCCGCTTCGTGCGGCTCGGCGAGAACGGTGCGGTGCACACCTACACCGCACCGGCGCCGCTGACCGACGAGCACTGGTACCGCACCGGGGACCGTGCTGCGGTGCACCATGGCGGGCTCGTGCATCTCGGACGGTTGGACGACCAGGTCAAGGTGCGGGGCTACAGGATCGAGCTCGGGGAGATCGAAGCGCGGCTCAGGCAGCAGTCCGGCGTGCGCGACGCGACCGTCGTGGCGGTCGGAGGCCCCGACGGAGAGACCGAGCTGGAGGCCGCGGTCACCACCGCACCCGGTGCCGACACCGGGGCGATGTACACCGCTCTCTCCGAACACCTGCCGCCCTACATGGTCCCCCGCCGGATCACCCGCCTCGCCGAGCTGCCCCTCAACGCGAACGGCAAGATCGACCGCCGCGCCCTGGCCGCCGCGCTCGGCACCGCGCACTGACCGTCTGTGAGGTTCTTCCCATGTATGACGCAATCGTTGTCGGGGCGCGGTGCGCGGGATCCCCCACGGCTCTGCTGCTCGCCCGAGCCGGGTACCGGGTCCTCCTGCTCGACCGGGCGGAGTTCCCCTCCGACACCCTGTCCACCCACGTCATCCACCAACCCGGAGTCGCGGCGCTCGACCGGTGGGGCCTGCTCGACCGGGTCCACGCCTCCGGTTGCCCGCCGCTGGACCAGGCGGTCTACCAGGTCGCCGACGTCCGCCTCGAAGGCTGCAGCCGCGGCACGGGAGGCCAGCGCGCCGGTTACGCACCCCGCCGCCACGTCCTCGACACCATCCTGGTGGAGGGCGCGGTCGGGGCCGGCGCCGAGTTCCGCGGCAACTGCTCGGTGCGCGGCCTGGTGCGGGACCGCTCCGGACGGGTCGTCGGCGTCGAGGGGACGCACGGCGGCCGGCGCCTCACCGAGCGGGCCGGTCTCGTGATCGGAGCCGACGGGATGCGCTCCACGGTCGCCAGACTCTGCGGAGCGCGCTACACCGCCTGGGATGAGCGGTTGACCTGCGCCTACTACACGTACTGGCAGGACGTCCCGGCGCGGTTCGAGCTGTACGAGGGGCCGAGGAGCTGGGTGGCTGCGGTACCGACCAACGACGGTGCGACCCTCGTGCTGGCCTACTTCCCGCAGTCCCGCTTCGCCGATGTGCGCACCGATGCCGAGCGTGCGTACCTGGATCGGATCCGCAGCACCGTCCCCTCGCTGTTCGACCGGCTCAACGGCAAGAGCCGCCCCGAGCGCCTGCGCGGCACCGGCAACCAGCAGAACTTCTTCCGGCAGGCGAGCGGCCCCGGCTGGGCGCTGGTGGGTGATGCCGGGCATCACAAGGACTCCATCACGGCGCGCGGCATCAGCGATGCCTTCCTCCAGGCGGAGTCCCTGGTGCGGCACGTGGGCGGCGGCCTCGGCGATCCGCAGCGGCTCGACGCGGCGCTGCGCGGCTACGCCGAGGAGCGGGACAGGTCGCTGGCCGAGGGCTACCGCGCCACCCTGGGCGTAGCACGACTGGAAGTCCACGAGCAGCGGCTGTCGCTGCTGCGTGCGGTGGAGGCGGATCCCGAGCTCACCGCCACCTACTTCGACATCGTTGCCGGAATCAAGTCCGCCAGGGCGCTCTACACCCCGAGCCTGCTGGCTCTGCTCTGACCGGGAGCGCCTGCGCCGAGGCGGGGGTACGCCTGCGGTGCTTATCGCAGGAAGCTCTTCTCCACTGGGCCGAGGCGCTGCCCCCGCGGCTGACCGGAACCCGATCAGCGCAGCGGCCGTCCGCCCCACCCCGGACGAGGGGAGGGACGGGCGGCCGCCGTCGTGGCACCGCCGCCGTGGCAGTGGTGCGGCAGTGCCGGTCCTCAGCCGTCCGCTGGCGGCCGCTCGCCGGTCAGGCGCTCGACGGCGTCCTCGGTGCTCTCCGCGCCGGCCGCCCGCTTCTCGGCCGTGCGCAGCCGCCGGTAGGCCGTCGACCAGCGCTGGAGTTCACTGTCGTCGGCGCTGCAGGTATGGACGAAATCCATGACGAAACGGTGGTGCGGGAGGCGGTCGTTCCTCTTCAGGGCGGCCTGGACCGTGGACCGGCTCAACTTCCCATCGGAATAGAACTCCACGTCGCGAAAGGAGAGGTCGGCCCACGTCCGGTACTGGTCGAGCATCCCGATGAATTCGGCGGTGTTCTTCGCGTTCATCGGGTCCGGACGCTCGTCGTACCCGTCCAGGTCGGGCACCGAGTACCGCGCCTTGCGCCCCGCCCGGCTCCGCCGGCCCTGCTTTCCCGTCTCCGGGGAGCTCTTGCCCCGCCTCGGTCTTGGCGGCTCGTCCCCGCCCCCCGCGGGGGATTCGGCGGCGTGCACTTCGCGGGAGACGGGCGCCACGCGCACCCAGCCGTAGAGCTGCCCGTCGATGCCGCGCTGGACTTCATGCGGCGCGGCACCGGGCGCGGCCCGGTACACGGTGGGCGCGGCGGGACGCAGCGACGTTCGGGGACCGGTGGGTTCGAGCAGGTCGGTCGCGCTCATCGGGACCCCTCCTCGGGGCTCAGGGGGAGCAGGCGGCGCAGCGGATCGGCCACAGCGGCCAGCACGAGGGGCACAGCCAGCGCCGTGACGGCCGGGTCGTAGCCGGCCCCGATCAGGGCCCAGCCGGCGAGGGCGATGAGGACCAGGGCGATCAGGCGCGTACGGAGGGGAGACGGAGTGAATCTGAGGGTCAATGCCAGTGGTTCCATAATTTGAAGTCTCGTTTCTCGATCCGGAAATACGCCGCCGTTCAGGTCGCTCCGAAACGTGAGGGAGAGAGGTTCCCGAGGACGCCGAAGGGCGGGGCGTGTGTTCGGGAACGCTACCCGTTCACACAGATTCCCGGAGGGGAATTCGTGTCGAGTTCGACCGATGCGGGTCTGGAGACTCGAATGTCCGATGGGCACTTTTTGCTGCAGCGGGATTTCACGGAGGGCTGGGCTGGTCCGTGCGCGTCCGCGACCGTCCGGAACCGTCCAGGGCCGTCCCGAGGCGTCCATCGCCGACCGGAATCGGTTCGGTGCAGTCTCGGCATGTTAGAGAAGCGGCTTTTCGGTTAGGAACGTCCCGGGTCGGTCCGCCGCATGAACTTCATCGAGGAACCTCCTAAGGAGATTCCTCGAATGGGGGTTACGGACAGACCGCAGAGGGACCCTCGATCCGGGCCCTGTGCCGAGTGCCTGCCGGAGGCGGGGAAGGAGAGAGCCCTGCCGCCGGCGCTCGGCTCTGCAGCGGCGCCGCTCCTGCTCGCGGGAGCGGCGCCGCCGGCGTTTCCGGGGCGGGCCGCTGTCCTCACGTGTCCGGTCCGGCGCTGAGGGCGGTTCGCCGAGGCGCCTTGCGGTGCCGGGGCCGGCAGGGTGAGCCCGCCATCGCAGTGGGCCGTCAGCCGTCCACCCGGGCCAGGGCGACCGTGGTTCGGGGCTCGGACCCGGTATCGGCTTCGAAGAAGCCGATGGTCAGCGTGTCCCCGTCGAACGCCATCTCCGCCTGGTCGCTGATCTCGTAGAAGGTGCTGCTCACACACGAGGCGGGTTCCAGCCCTCCCAAGGCGATGTTCGCGCGGTAGCCGCTGTCGGTACTGCTGACCAGCTTGGCCTCGGTCGAGCACCCGTCTCCGTCGGCTTCGATATCGGCGGTCCGCTCGCCGGCGGCGATGCTGATCTCGATGAGGGTGCCGGTTTCAGCCACGCCCTCCCAGTCCCCGGCCTCCTCCTCGGTGAACCGGGCGACCCCGGCTCCGGCTCCCGCGCTGCCTCCCGGCTGGTCCGCTCCGCCGCCCGGGGGCCACGCATCCGCGAAGAACGCTCCGGCCGCCACGAGCAGGGCAGCGACTGCGGCGGCTCCGAGTCCGAGAAGCCACCGGGACCGCCGAGCGGGGGCACCGGTGGGGCCGGGGCGGGACTCCGCAGCCGGAGGTGCGGGCAGCGTTGTTGCCGCGCCGTCGAGCAGGACGGTCTCGGCATCGTGCAGGGCCTGGTCGAGGCTGGCCGCGTCGCTGGAGGCGCCGGAGCGGCCAAGCAGGGCCATGAGCAGGTCGACCGCAGCGGGACGCACTTCGGCGTCCTTCGCCAGGGCCGCGGGGACCAGGGTCCTGAGGGGCTCGGGGAGCGGGCCCGTGTCGGGCTCGGCGTGCAGGACCCGGTGCAGCACGGCGGGAACACTCCCGGCGGCGAAAGGCGAGGCGCCGGTCGCGGCGTAGGCGATCACCGCACCCCAGGCGAAGACGTCTGCGGCCGTCGCTGCCGGGCTGCCCGCGATCTGCTCGGGCGCCATGAAGGCGGGGGTTCCGCTGATGGAATCGGTCCGGGTCCCGGTGCCGTCGGTGATCTGGGCGATACCGAAGTCGATGACCCGCGCGCCCCCGGTGCCGAGCAGGACGTTGCCGGGTTTGAAGTCGCGGTGGACGATGCCGGCCTCGTGGATCGCCACCAGCGCGGTCACCGTGGCTACGGCCAGCCGGGTGAGGTCGTCCCCGGCCATCGGGCCGTCCTGGCGGATGCGCTGCTGCAGGGAGGGGCCCTCGACGTACTCGCTGACGATGTAGGGGGGTTGCGACTCGAAGTCGGCCGTGAGCACGGCTGCCGTGCAGAAGGAGGCGACCTGCCGGGCAGCTTCGGCTTCCCGGGCGAAGCGCGGCCGGACGCGGGGGTCGTCCAGCGCTTCAGCGCTCAACCGCTTGATGGCGACCCGCGGGCCGCCGTACTCCGGCTCCGCGAGAAAGACCGTTCCCTGGCCGCCCGCTCCGAGGCGGCCGATGAGGCGGTAGGCGCCGATTGCGGGCGGATCGGTCGCCCAGAGGGGGGCGGGGGTCGGGGACATCGTCTGGACTCCTGGGGGTGCGGGCCGGATGGCGCGGGCTCGGTGCGCGAGGCGCTCGACTCCAGGGCGCCCTACCCCCGTCTCCGGGATCCATACGGCCCGGTCCGCCCTGCACCGAAGCGCGGCAGGCCTTCCGCAGCGGCCGAGCGGCACGGGTGTGCGGTGCACGGAGAGCACCGGGGCCCGGGGCGGGGGTGGCCGCATACGGACAGTGGCGGCTGGGGACCGTTCGTGCACCGGGAACGGGCCCAGTGGTCCGAGCGCCCTGCGGTCGTCCATCGGCGTGCGGCCCCCTGCCTGCGCGCTGGGGTCCGCTGAACCACGCCTCGAACCGGCCGGTGATCCAGCACCAGCGCCGCGCGCCCGCACGGCCGTGCGGGCGCGCGGCGGCGTTGCCGCGGCCGAAGGGCGGCCGGCCCGCGTGGTGTCAGCCGGGTGGCGGACGCTGGCCGGTCAGGCGGGCGACGGCCTGTTCAGGGGTCTCCGGATCGGCTCCCTGCTCGGTACTGCGGAGCCGGCGGTGGACGGCCGACCAGCGCGCGACCTCGGCGGAGTCGGCGCCGCAGGCGCTGACGAACGCGAGGACGAAGATCCTGCGCGGCAGGCTATCGCGGTCGTGCAGCGTTTCCTGGATCCCCGCGCGGTTCAGCATTCCACCGGAATAGAGCTCTATGTCCCCGAGGGAAAGGCCAGACCACTCCCGGTAATGATTGAGCAGGGCGATGAATTCAGCGGTGTTTTCTGCGCGCATCGGGTTGGGGCGCCCTGGGCGCTCAGGATTCCGCTGCATGTCAGGATCGGAATGGTGGTCGCGGCGTTTCGATCGGTTCAGCCACCCCTTCTCTCGCGGCGGGGTCGGCGGGCCGCCAGGCCGCCGTGTGCTGCGCTGATACGGCACGTGCATGGGGGAGAGTGCCAACTGCGGTGTGGTGATCGCGCTTCCCGTTCGCTGGATTCCTCGGAGCGCGCAGAATCTGTCGAACGCCCCGATGGTGCGCACGGTCCGAAGGGGCAGAACGACTGCTCTGCGGGCTGGTATGGGAGAAATTCTAGCCGCCGGCAGTGACATTCTCCGGGGGTCGCGGCGCCGCGGTCCGAGGCAGAAGAACCCCCATCCCGAGAACCTCCGAAGGAGGTCCCGGAATGGGGTGGCGGGCGTGCCGCGGCCGCGCGGGCGCAGCGGCCGGGTCAGCCGTCGAGGACCACCAGGTGGCCGGTCGAGCGGGTCATGGCGACATAGCGGTCCACAGCGCCTTCGATCCCGCCGCCGAAGGACGCCGGCGCCAGCAGCACGACGAGGTCGAACTCCAGGCCCTTGGCCAGCGACGGCGTCAGCACCCGCACGCGGGGCCCGGCGTCGAGGCCGGCGACCGCCTCCGGTGTACCGATGACGCAGGCCGTGCCTTCGGCGTTCTCGGCGCGCCAGCGGTCCAGCACCGCGACCAAGCCGTCGGCGGTTCCGTGCTCGACGGGGACGCCGGTGGAGCGCACCGACAGCGGAACGTTGGCATCGGGCAGCGCCGCGCGGATCACCGGCTCGGCCTCGGCCATCACCTCGGTGGGCGTCCGGTAATTGACGGTGAGCGACGCCTGTCCGATCCGGTCGAAGCCCACCCGCTCCAACCGCTCCCGCCACGGTTCGCCGAAACCGTGCCGCGCCTGCGCCCGGTCGCCGACGACGGTGAAGCTGCGCGACGGGCACCGCGCCAGCAGCATCCGCCACTGGGCGTCGGTCAGCTCCTGGGCCTCGTCCACCACGATGTGCGCGAACGGCCCGGCGAGCGCGTCGGGGTCGGCCGCCGGCAGCTCGGCCTCGTCGACCAGACTGGTGCGCAGGTCCTCCACGCGCAGCATCGTCACCAGGCCCTCGCCGTCGTCGTCGGCGGCGACCAGGTCGTCCACCACGGCCGACATCCGCTCGCGCTGGGCGGCCAGCGCCGCCGCGTGGCGCTGCCGGAGCCGCCCGGACTCCGGGTCGCCCAGCCGGCGGCGCGCCGCGTCCAGCAGCGGCAGGTCCTCGGCCGTCCACGCCTGCGCATCCGGCCGCTGCAGCCGGGACACGTCGTCGGCACCGAGCCAGGGCGCGCACAGCCGCAGGTAGGCGGGCACCGTCCACAGGTCGCCGACCAGGTCGGCCGGGTCCAGCAGCGGCCACGCCCGGTACAGCGCGGTGACGAGCTCCCGGTCGCGCCGCAGCGCCGCGCCGAGCATCTCCTCGGTGACGTCCTCGCTGCCGTGCTGGTCGGCCAGGATGGCGGTCAGCGCGGCGAAGATCTCCTCGCGCGCCTCGTTGTGCGGGGTGGTCGCGTCGACGGAGCCGAACGCCTCGGCCCAGTCGCGCGGCCGAATCCGCAGGTCGAACCATGGCGTCGACACGTCGGTGGCCTGCTCGGGCGGGCGCTCGTAGAACCGGGCGGCCGGCTCGATCGCATCCGCCATGCGCCCGTCCGACTTCAGCCGCGCCGCCTCCCGGTCGGTCTCGGCAGGCGCCTCCGCGCCGCCCGGGACCAGGTCGCGCAGCGTACACGTCTGCACGCCCTCCTCGCCCAGGCTCGGCAGCACATCGGAGATGTAGGCGAGGTAGGGCTGGTGCGGCCCGACGAAGAGCACGCCGCCGCGGTTGCGCCGCAGCCGCGGGTCGGCGTAGAGCAGGTGGGCGGTGCGGTGCAGCGCGACCACGGTCTTGCCGGTGCCCGGACCGCCGTCGACGACCAGCGCGCCCTCGGCGCCGGCCCGGATCACCGCGTCCTGGTCGGCCTGGATGGTGCCGAGCACGTCGCGCATCCGCGGCGAGCGGGCGGCGCCGAGCGAGGCGATGAAGGCCGACTGGTCGTCCAGAGCGGCGCTGGAGCCGGCGTCCTCGCCGGCCTCGGTTCCGGTGAAGGACTCGTCCCAGTAGTCGGTGATCTGGCCGCTCCGCCAGCGGTACCGGCGGCGGCTGGCCAGGCCCTGCGGGGCGGCGAGGGTGGCGGCGAAGAACGGCTCGGCGGCGGGGGAGCGCCAGTCCACCAGAAGCCGCCCGCCGGCGCCGTCGGTGAGGCCGAGGCGGCCGATGTAGACCGGTTCGCCGGGCCGGTCGGCGTAGACGATCCGGCCCAGGCACAGGTCCAGGCCGAACCGGCGGAGCAGGCGCAGCCGGCCGGAAAGGCGGCGCACCTCCTGGTCGCGCTCCACCACCTCGCGGATGTTGCCGCGCGAGCGGCGCGCGGCGTCGAGGCGCTCGGACAGGTCGGCGGTGGTGTCCCGGAGGGTCTGGGCGAGCGCGGCGAAGTGGCGCTCGTCGGCGGCGATGAGCGCGGGGGTGCGCTTCGCGGACAGGCGGTCGGGCAGGGCGAAGGCGCTCGAAGCGGTCGGCTCCGCGCGGGCGTTCACGTCATCTGTGCTGGTCACGCAGGAGATTGTGAACCACGAGGGGGGTCTTGCCACAAGCCCCCGGGTGTGCTATACGTTGAGAATGGAGGGGAGCGTTTTTCGGCGCTCCCCTCATTGCCGTTCTCCGGCCTCCGCGGGCCACCCAACATGTGCGTCGGCCACGGGGGCGGTGCCGAGAGGACCCCGCGCGGGCCGGGAGCATCTCAAGCGCCTGGTGCGGCCCCGGCGGCCCGGTCGCGCTGGTCGACCACGTCTCCGACCGCCGGCCCAAGGGCGGGTTGACTACCAATGATGTCCCGCGAGGGTTGTCGCCTGATTCACGGACCGTGAAGTTCGATCTCCCAATCCTGGAACGGCGGCTCGACCCGGTAAGTCGGATCGCACGTGTGGCGAATCCACTGTGCGGCGCGGTACTGCGCGTTCCCGTCGTTCAGCACTTCGCCGTCTTCGCCGACTTCCAGCACATTGCTATAGATCGCGAATACCTGCTCCAACGATGAACCGGACTCGACGAGGGACGGCCGGTAGTCAAACCCGTCGAGCAAGTCGACGTCGATGGTGCCATTGGCCAAGTAGAAGGCGAAGAACCGAAGCGAAGCACGCACGTCGACAGGAAGGTGTCCCACCGGCACATCCTGCCTGGCGCCCGCGCCGCCGGGCAAGATCTTTCGACGACGGGCTCTAGGGCAGGCCGCCGCGCGGCACGTCGACCCGGACGGCGAGCAGCCGGGCTTCGCGGGTGGCCCTGCGCTCGTGCTCGGCGAACGAGGGCGCCGTGCACAGGTACAGGGTGCGGCCGTCGCTGCCCCCGAGCATGCACGCGAAGACCCCGGTGCCGGGCCGGATCTCGTCGGTGATCTCACCGCCCTCGCGGACCCGGACGGCGCGGTTGTGCAGGGCGTCGGCCACCCACACCGCGCCCTCGGCGTCGGCGCAGATGCCGTCCGGCCCGACCGGGAGCTGCGCACCGGCGGCGCCGGCGTCGTCGGTCTGGGGCAGCGGGCCGAACCGGGCCCACTCGCGCCGGCCGTGCAGGGTGCCGTCGCCGACGGTGTCAAAGGCGGTGATCCGGCCGCCGAAGGTCTCGGCGACGAGGAGGACGCCGCCGGGAAGGATCGCCATGCCGTTGGGAAACACCAGGTCCTCGGCTGCCGTGGCGACGGTGCCGTCCGGATCCACCCGCAGCAGGGAGGCGCTGCGCATCGGGGCGCCGCCCATGAGGTCGAAGCCGAAGTTGCCGACGTAGGCGCGCCCGGCGCCGTCGACGATCAGGTCGTTGAGCAGGCCCGGGGCCTGCGCAGACAGGTCGGCGTACTCGCTGAGCTCCCCCGATTCGGCGCGCACTAGGATGCGGCGGTCGCGCATGGAGACGATCAGCACGCGGCCGTCCGGCAGGAACCCTAGCCCGGAGGGCTGCTCCGGCACGGCGGCCATGACCTCGACCGGGCCCTGTTCGCCGGCCGCCACCACCTGCCCGGTGTAGAAGTCGGAGAGCCACAGCCGCCCGCCGTGCCAGCGCGGCCCCTCCAGGAACGAGTAGCCGTCGAGCACCACCGAAGCCTCGTGTCCCGCTGTGTCGCCGTGCACCGTACGGACACCTCCGCGCATCGTCTCCGGGAGGGGCAAGGGTCCTTCGGTGCCCCCCGCGTGTCAAGGGCCGCTTCGGCGGCACGGGGAAGGGGCGCAGGTGCGCTCCCTCCCCGTGTTCCCGGACACTTCTAGCGGCGCGCGGCCTTGAGGCTGGTGAGGAATGCGGTCCACTCGGAGAAGGTGAACGCCAGGTGGCCGTGGTCCCTGTTCTGGGTATCCCGGACAGCTGCGCCGCGCGACGTATCGGCGACTTCGACGCAGCTTCCACCCTTTTCATTGCTGTAGGTGGACTTGCGCCAGGTGTTCTGGAGGACTGTCACTGGGCTTCTCCTTGCACTGTCTCTATCAGCTCCCGCGAGGCTTCTGGGGGGAGGGCGACACCCCGGAGATCTCCGAACGCCTGCTCATACTCATCGATCGAGGCCGTGTCCCGGAAGCTCTCTCCGGAAATCCTGCTCTCCAGGTAGACCACTGGCCCTTCCGAGGTCGTATACAGCTCAAACGAGCCGCTCAATCCTGGGTGCCGCTCGGTGGTCATGGGCACCACCTGGACGGAAATGTTCGGAAGTGCCGACATCGCCGCAAGGTGTGCCAACTGGGGGCCCATCGTCCCACGGCCGCCGATCGGGCGGCGGAGAACCGTCTCGTCGACCACCACCTGGTACAAGGGGCGCCGCGCGCCGGCCAGAAGTTCCTGTCGCGCAAGGTGTGTGGCCACGAACGCATCGAGTTCATCCTCTGCGGCACGGGGGCTGCCGATGCGCAACACTGCCCTCGCATACGCGGACGTCTGCAACCGGCCGGGCACAAATCCGAGCTGGTACTCGCGGATGGTCGAGGCTGCTTCCTCTAGCTCCCCGACGGTCTCGTATTGGGACGGCAGACCGGTTGTCGCAGACATCCTGGCGGTCCAGTCAGTGACCAGGGTTCCTGATGCAAGGACCCTGTCGATTGCTGGCGCGTAGTCCGGTTTGCAGCGCCGCTGCCCGCGTTCAATTGCCCCCAACATGCTGCCGTCGATGGGCAAGTCTTCTGCGGTCTGAGCCAGCGAAAAGCCCAGGCTCTGGCGTCGCAGTCGGATTTGCTGACCGAGCCGGAGCCAGGAGGGGACCTCTGCCCCGACCCGCCTCCGGCCTCTGGTTCACCGTGGCCCGCATCCCCGCCACCGGCTGACGCGCAACCTCCTCCCGCTCGTATCGGACCGGAAACAGGATGAGGCGGGCCGTCCCACGGGCGGCCCGCCTCGCTCTGCACTGAGGTCAGCGCGTTCTGGGCAGCTCCGCCTCGATCAGGTCGGCCGCGTAGCCGGTGCCGGCGGACTGGAGGCGGGCGGAGACGGCGGCGAGGCGCTCGGCGGCGACCGGGTCCTCCGCCATGGCGCGGATCGCGTCGCGGAGCACCTCGGGCGTTGCCGCGCCGGTGTCGATGCGGCGGGCCACGCCGTGCTCGACGAGCCGGTCGGCGTTGTCGAACTGGTCCACGGCCTGCGGCACCGCGATCATCGGTGTCGCCGTGAACAGTCCCTCGCTGGAGCCGCCCATGCCGGCGTGGGTGACGAACACGTCGGCCTTCCGCAGCACGTCGAGCTGCGGCAGCCAGCGGTGGATTTCGACGTTGTCCGGCACCTCGCCCAGCGCGCCGGTGTCGGTGTCGGCGCCGACCTGCAGCACCATGCGCCAGCCCGGCAGGCCGGCCGCCGCCCCCAGGCAGGCGCGGTAGAACTCGGGCCGGTCGGTGTAGGCGGACCCGAGCGATACCAGCACCACCCGCTCCGCATCGGCCGGCCGCTCCCAGGTGCCCTGGTCGGCGCGGTCGCCGAGGCAGGGGCCGACGAAGGTGAACACGCCGGTGTCGACGGTGTCGGCGAACGGCTGCAGTTCGCGGGGGATCAGGGCGAGCGATCGGTCGGGCATCCCGGCGAACGAGGCGTGGTCGAGGTGCGTGATGCCGTTGGCCGCGAGCCAGGCGTCGAACTTGGCGAAGTGCTCGGCCGCCCCCGGCAGCGTGCGCAGCGCCGCCATGACCTGGTCGCCGTAGTCCTTCCAGGCGACGTAAGTGGGCGAGAGCTGGATCGCGGGGATGTCCCAATCGATGCCGAGGACGCGGGCCGCGAAACCGCCGATGTCGTAGAGGAACGCGTCGGGCCGGTCGTCGCCGTAGGCCTCGCGCAGCACGGGCAGCACGCTGATCGCGTCGTCGAGGAAGATGTCCATGCCCTCGACCGGGTCGCCGGTCCACGCGTCGCCCTCGCGGACGGGCAGCGTGGTGCGGAACGGGACGAGCTCGGCGCCGGCGGAGGCGATCAGCTCGCCGACGCGGCCGACCGGGTCGTTGGCGTAGGTGACGCGGTGGCCGCGGCGGACCAGTTCGCGGATCACTTCGAGGCTGGGCAGGACGTGGCTGACGGCGGGCACGCCGACCATGGCGATATGGGCGCGGGGCATAGCGGAAACTCCTGATGTACGGACTGGATTCGGGCAGGATCGGCCGCGCCGCCGCAGCGGCGCTGGGAGCTGCGCATCAGAGGTACATGAGGAGCTGCATGGGCCCAACGGTACTCCGGTCCCCGCCGGTGCGCCCGCCGTTTTTCCGCGGCCCGGGGGCCGCTTCAGGTGCCGGAAGTCCGGGCCCCGTCGGCGATGGCGCGGGCGTAGGCGGCCATCGAGCGGTTGTAGCGGGGCAGGTGCGGTGCGAGCGTCTCCAACGCGAGCCCCGCGGCCTCCGCGGGCCGCCCCAGGTCGACAAGCATGAGGACGAGGCAGGCCTTCAGCGCGTCATCGAAGCCGTCGTCGGGCGCGTCGGCGCGGTTGAGTTCGGCTTCGATGAGGTCGCGGCCCTCGTCGGGGCGGCCGAGGTTGCGCAGCGTCGAGGCCAGCTGCACGGTGATCCTGCGGCGGCGCGGCGTGTCCAGGCCGGCGTCGAGGGCGGCGATGTACTCGCGGGCGGCCTGCTCGGGACGCCCGGTGGAGTCCTCGGCGCCGCCGCGCTCGAAGTGCGCGACGCCGGGGTGGTCGTCGGCGATCTCGGCCGTCAGCGCCGCCATGCGGGCACGGAACTCGGCGCCGGGGAGGTCGCCGGCGGAGGCCCAGAGGGCGTCTGCGCGCTGCTCCCACTCGGGGGAAGGGCCGGACATCGCGTCTCCTGGAGGGTGGCGGGCGGGGGCGGGCCGGAGGTCCACCGCCGGAGTCTCCCTGGGCTGCTCCCCAGCGGGCAAGGCGCACGGGTGGCCGGTGCGTGCCACCTTGTGAATCTACGTCGTAAAGGCCGGTTGGTGGGTGGCGGATACCGGCTCTGCCGGTTCGGTCAGCCCTCGACCGCCTGCGAGACGTAGACGCCGGCCTCCTCCTGGCCAGTGAGGACGCGGATGGCGGCCATGATGGAGTCGGTGGCCCGGCGCCGCTCGCGTCCGGTGCGGCCGCCGCCGTAACCGGTGGAGAAGTCGAGGGGCGCGCCGAAGCGCACGGTGATCGGGGCGATACGCGGCAGGCGCGCCCCGATCGGCTGCACCGCCTCCGTGCCGGTCAGACCGACCGGCACGACGGGGGCGCCGGAGGTCAGCGCGAGGTGGGCGACCCCGGTGCGGCCGCGGTAGAGGCGCCCGTCGGGGGAGCGGCCGCCCTCCGGATAGATCGCGAACACGCCGCCGTCTTTGAGGACGGACAGCCCGATGTCGAGCGCGTCCACCGCGGCCCGGCCGCCGTCGCGGCGCACCGGGACCGCGCCGAGCGTGGAGAACACGGCCTTCGACAGCCGCCCTTTCACCCCGGGGCCGTCGAAGTATTCGGCCTTGGCCAGGAAGCGCGTCCGCCGGGGTACGGCGAGCGGGATGACGACGCTGTCGCAGAACGACAGGTGGTTGCTGGCCAGCAGTACCGGCCCCTCCGCCGGGATGTGGTGCAGCCCCTCGATCGCGGGCCGGTACACCGCCCGGCCCGCCCCCGCTGCCACCCGCCGCGCGACCTCCACCTGGCCTCCCTGAACACCCCGCCGAACAAGCCCACGGAAGACTACCCGGGCCCGGCGGCGCGCCTTCCGGCCGCCACCGGGCTCCGGCCTCCGAGCCGGCGCCGGAGCTGGGAGCATCCCGCTGTCCAGCGCGTATGCGGCGGAGGCTGCGTCTACAGGCCCAGGATCGGCGGGATGAGGAAGTAGATCTCGAGCACCTCGTAGACGGCGCCGATGACGAACAGCGCGAACGCCGGCACCGCGAGGCGGCCGAGGTGGGCCAGGCCGCGGAGGTAGCCGCGGCCGCGAGTTGGGGCGCCGGCGGCAGCGGGCCGGAGCCAGGCGCGGCCCAGCAGGTAGGCGCCGAACAGCACCAGGATGTAGGCCTGGAATTCGATGAGGATCGTGAGCGAGTGGGGGATTAGGGTCAGCGCCGAGGTCCGGTCCACCGGTGCCAGGTTGATCCCGATATCGATGGTCTTGACGGTGAACACGGCCAGGCCTGCGAAGGGCACCGCCAGCGACGGCAGCACGATGAGCGGCAGAGCGGTCGCGACCGTGTTGACGCCGAGGATGGTGGCGCCGAACAGCCACGGGTTCCCGATCACCGTTTCGAGCAGTCCGCCGTTGGTGTCGGTGAACGACGAGGTCCGTGCGGCGTGCAGGTCGGGGAAGGCGACGCCGAGCGCCATGCCGAACAGCACGGCGCCGTAGGTGAGGGCGCTGATCCAGAGGTAGGGGCGCAGGTCGGCGCGGATGAGCGCCAGCGGCCGGCGGATGAGGTCCATGGGTTCAGATCCGATTCCAGTCGTGGGTGTGCGCGGGCGCGGTCGCGCACACGGTGGCGGTTCAGGCCCCGGCCCCGTCGAGCAGCCAGTGGTAGCGCAGTCGCAGCGCCCGCTCGGCACCGCCCAGTGCGGCACCCGCACCGAGCGCGATGGTCAGCCAGAGAGGCAGGTCGAAGGGCGGTGTGAAGGTGCCGAAGCGCTCGGCGACGGGCGGGATCTGGGACAGCGGGACGGCAGCCTCCAGCAGGTTGGCCACGACGCCGATGGCCAGCAGCACCCAGGAGGCGGCGCCGATGAGGCGGCTCGCGGCCGGATGGCTGCGGTCGAAGCGGGCCCGGCGCCCCTCGCCGGACCGCGGGTCCGGGGTGAGCGGGTAGTCGCCGCCGCCGGTGGCGAAGTGGCAGCGCCGGACGCCGAAGCCGCCCATCGCCACCTCGATCTCGCCGCCCTCGACCGGGAACACGGCGGGCAGCAGGGCGCTGGCGTGCCGCCGGCCGTCCAGGTAGAGGTCGGCGGCGGGCTCGCCGTGCTTCGCGTCGCCCAGGTGGCGCACGTCGACGGTGTAGGTGCCGAGCCGCCCCGCGGCGGGTTCGGGAGCGAGGGAGAAGAGCGACCGGCCGGTGATCAGCTGCCACCAGCGGAAGCGCCGGAGGGGCCGCCCGTCGCCGGGCTGGATCCGCCGGATGGCCCGGCGGCGGCGTGCCCTGGTGAACATGTCTCCTCCGTCTCCGGCCCGCGCAGGCCGAGTCGCACTGAGTTACTAACACGCTGTATTAGTCGCCTGATCGGCAAACTATCACAGTGTGCTAGTAGGGTGGGGGCGACAAGGAGGTCCAACGGTGACGGATAGCGCCGACGCGCTCAGCAGCCGCGACAAAGTCCTGCTGGCGGCGATCCAGATGATTGCGGAGTCCCCCGGGGCGAAGCTCAGCGTGCGGGCGGTGGCCGGCCGCGCAGGGGTGAGCACGGGGTCGCTGCGCTACCACTTCCCGACGCAGCGGGCGCTGCAGGACGAAGTGCTCACCCGCCTGTACGACGTGGTGGTGCCCGATGACCGCATCCACGAGCAGGGGATTCCTGCGCGCGACCGGCTGGCCGGCTGCCTGCGCAGCGTCCTGGCCCCGGCCGGAGTGGGGGAGGAGGCGCGCGCGGCACAGCGCATCCTGTACGAGAAGTTCATTGCGCCGGAGGCGACCGAGCAGCTGCGTGCGACCTATCTGGCGATGGAGCGCGAGGGGCAGCGCCGCGTCGAGTACTGGCTGGCCGTCCTGGTCGACGAGAGCGCTCTGGCCCCCGGAGACAATGCGCGCCGCGCGCGGTTCCTGAACACCGTCCTCAACGGCCTGGCACTGGAGCGGGCGCTGCCCGCCGCGGATTCGCTCCTGCAGGCGGAGACGGCCACCCTCTACACGGCTGTCGATGCGGTCCTCGCGGAGGGGCCGGGGAAACCGCCTGAAGAGGATGGCCGGCGCGCTTGACGCCGCGGGACCACGGCGGGTTCCCGCGGCGGCGCTGCGCGCTGGAGGCCCTTTTAGTCGTTCGGCGCCCAGTCGGCGTTGGCGCCGCAGATGACGAGGCAGGGCAGCTCGCCCGGGACGCGGCCGGCGAGCCAGGCGGCGAACGGGACGGCTGCGGCGGGTTCGACGGCGAGCCGGAACTCCTCCCAGAGGCGGTCCCGGGCGGCGGTGATCTCGGCATCGGTGACCTGGGCGGTGCTGTCCGGGGCGGCGCGCAGCACCTCGAACGGAACACGGCCGATCCGGGAGGCGCCCAGCGCCGACGAGGCGACCGAGTCCACGTCGGTGTCGACCGGCCCGCCGGCGGCGAGGGCGGCGTGCAGGCTCGGGCACCCCACCGGCTCGACCGCCATCACCCGGGTGCGCGGGGCACCGAGGGTGATGCCGGCGGCGAGCCCGCCGCCGCCGACGGCCGCGGCGATGGTGTCGCAGTCCGGGGCGTCCTGGGCGATCTCGCGGCCGATCGTGCCCTGGCCGGCGACAACGTCGGCGTCGTCATAGGCGTGCAGGTAGCGCAGCCCTTCAGTGCGTGCGAACTCCGCTGCCTTGGCGGCGGCTTCGGCATAGTGCTCGCCGGTCCGCACGAGGCGGGCGCCGGAGGCTTCCAGCCGCCGGACCTTCGCCTCCGGGGCGGTCTGCGGGACGTAGACGAACGCCTGGATGCCGAGCAGGCGCGCAGCGGTCGCGACGCCGAGCCCGTGGTTGCCGCCCGAGGCCGTCACGACCCGGTCGGGCAGCGCTCCGGCCAGCAGGGCGTTGAGGGCACCGCGGAGCTTGAAGGCGCCGGTGAGCTGGAGGGTTTCCAGCTTGAGCAGGAGCGGGCGGCCGTCGACCCGGGCTGCCAGGACCGGGGTGCGGCGGGCGTAGGGCGCGATGCGGTCGGCTGCGGCGCGGACGTCGTCCGCCGTGGGCGTGCGGGGCGGCGCGGCGGTGCTCGGTGTCATGCCACCACTGTGACTCCCAGTGCGGATAAGGTGAAGTTACGTCTGCTTACGATGATTAAGCAGCGCTGACGGGTGGTCGCGCCCGTCCGGGGAACCCCGGGCGGCTGGGGGAGGGGGCGGCGTGCTGGACGCGAACCGGGTCCGGGTGCTCGTCGAGGTCGCCCACTCCGGCTCCATCGCGGCGGCCGCCGAGCGCATGTCGTTCACCGCGCCGGCGCTGTCCCAGCAGCTCACCAAACTCGAGCGCGAGCTCGGCTGCGTGCTGCTGGAGCGGCACCGCAGCGGGGTCCGGCTCACCGAGGCCGGCCGGGTGCTGCTCGACTACGGTGAGCGGGTCCTGGGCGACCTGCGCGACGCCGAGGCCGCGGTGCGCGCGGCCGGCGGGGAGTCGCCGCGCCTGCTCACGCTGGGCGCGTTCGCCAGCGCCGGCAAGGTCCTGGTGCCCAGCGCGCTCTCGGCGTTCGTGCGCGCCCATCCGGATGTGCGCCTCGCGCTGTCGGGCGTGGAGCCCCCGGACGGCTACGGCCTGGTCTCCTCCGGCGACCTCGACCTGCTGATCACCCACCGCTATCCCGGGGCGCCGCTGCCGGCTGCGGCGGGGCTGCGGCGGGAGAAGATCCTCATCGACCCGCTGCTCCTGGTGCTGCCCGCCGGGCATCCCCGGGCCGGGCACGGCGGGCTCGGCCTGGCCGACCTGGCCGATGACGACTGGATCTGCGGCGCTCCGGGCATCTCCAACCGCACCTCGCTGGATGCGGCGGCGCGCGACGCGGGGGTGCACCTGCGGGTGGCCTACGAGACCCGCGACTACGAGGTGACGCTGGCGCTGGTGCGCTCCGGGCTCGGCGTCGGGCTGATCCCGCAGACGATCCTGGGGGCGGCGGCTCCCGGCGGCTGGGTGCCGGCGGTCCCGGCCGGCCCCGAGTTCGGGGACGCCGGGTTCGCCCGGGAGGTCTTCGTGGTGCACCGCCGGCGCCCGCGGGCGCCGGTTCCGGAGATGGTGCAGATGCTGCGGGACGCCGCGCGTAGCGCGCTGGACTGAGGAAGGCCGCGCCGGTCCCGGCGCTGGGCGAGAGGGGGAGCGGTGGATTTCGGTTCGGCGCCGGTGATCGCCTTCGACGTGCTGGACCTGCTCGGGGCGTTCGCCTTCGCGGTTTCGGGGGCGCTGGTGGCGGTGCAGCGCGGCTTCGACATCGTCGGCATCGCGGTGCTGGCCTGCTGCACCGCGTTCGGCGGCGGCGTCGTGCGCGACCTGCTCATCGGGGACACGCCGCCGGCCGCCTTCGTCGATCTGCGCTACCTGGCGACGGCGCTGGTCGCCGCCGGCATCATCGCGCTGTGGCAGCCGGGGGAGCGGCTGCGGGGCGCGCCACTGGCGCTCGCCGACGCCGTGGGGCTGGGCCTGTATTGCGTCACCGGCGCCGTCAAGGCGGCGACGTTCGGTCTGGGGCCGGTACCGGCGGCCCTGATGGGCGTCACCACCGCCGTGGGCGGCGGGATGCTGCGGGACCTGCTCGCCGGCATGCCGCCGTCGGTGCTGCGCCGCGACTCCGAGGTCTACCTGCTGCCGGCGCTGCTGGGGGCGTCAGCGGCCTCAGCCCTGTATGCGGCGGGCGTGTACAACTGGTGGACCGGAGCGCTGGCCGCGCTCGGTGCGATCGCGTTCCGGCTGTTCGCGCTGCGCTTCCACTGGCACGCGCCGCACGCGCGCGGGCGCGCCACGGACACCTGAGCAGCACGCACGGAAGGCCCGCCCATCGGCTCCCGCGCCCTTGCCCTGGTCATCTCACTGCGCGTGCGCCCCGGTTGCCGGGACGCATTCCTCGCCGGAATCGCCTGCACCGCCGCCAGTGCACCGGGCGACGAGCCCGGCTGCCTGCGCTTCGACGTCTCCGCAGCTCCCGGCGACCCCGACGAGTTCTGGGTCTACGAGGTCTTCGCCGACGAGGCGGCACTGGAAGCGCACCGCCGCACACCGCACTTCGCGACCTGGCAGAAGGAGAAGGCCGACCTGGTCGTCCCGGGCAGCCAGGTCGACCGCCGCACCGCCCTCCTCATCAGCGAGGGGTGAGGCGGTGCAGCCCCGCCCGCTACGGCGCTTCCCCTGGCTCCTTCTCGGGTGCGAATACGCCGTCGGGGAGCATGCGGGTCACGGCGGCAATGACGGCATCGGTCTGCTCGCGCAGGTGGGCGATGCCGTCGGCCTCGGCGGCCGAGCCCGGATAGCTGCCGGTCCAGCGGTGGCCGTCCTTCCACACGCCGGCGATCTGCGCGGACGCGGCGATCCCGGCGTCGGGCCGTCCTCCGGTCAGCAGCAGATCGGCCCGCGCTCCGGGGCGGATCACCCCGCGGCCGGTGAGGCCGAACACCTGCGCGGGTGCCCCGGTGGCGGCCGCCAGGGCTGCTTCCGGGGACAGCCCCGCCTGCACGAGATGGCCGAGTTCGCGGTGCAGGCTCGCGCCGTGCACGGTTCCCGGGTTGGGCGCGTCGGTGCCGGCGAGGACCGGGCAGCCGGCCTCGTGGAGCCGCCGCACGTTGTGGGCGGCGCCGGCGAAGTCGGGCGGTGCCGGCGGCATCCACCGGTCGGCTTGGCCGCGCAGCACCTCGGCCCAGGCCGGGCCGAGCAGGCCGCTGAGCGCGGGGTCGGCGAGCAGCGGCATCGGAGCGCCGGTAGCGGGGAAGCCGTCGGCCACTGCCAGCGTGGAGATCACCGGGGTCGCGCGCTCAGCCAGCACGGCGAGCTGCTCCGCGGAGAGCGGGTCGGACGGCGCGTGGGCCAGGACGTCGGCGCCGTGCTCGACCACCGCGACGGCGTCGGCGGCGCTGTGCGCGTGGGCGACGGCGAGCATGCCGGCGCCGTGCGCCGCCGCGGCGAGCGCCTCGACGGTGGCCAGGTCCAGCGATGGCATCGGCCAGTCGATGCTGTGGCCGCCCTCGTAGAACAGCTTGAGGAAGCGGGCGCCCTCCGCGGCGCGCTCGGCGACGAACGCCGCCGCTCCGCTGGGGCTCTCCAGGGTGGGGAACGGGGCGTACATCATCGACGGGTGGCCGCCGGGTGCGGTGGCGCCGATGGTGGAGCTGTACACGTCCGCGCCCGCGCCTCCGCGCCCCTGGTCGGCGCAGGTGTCCACGAGGGGCGGTTGGGAGAACATGTCGAGCAGCGTGGTCACGCCGAACGACATCGCCTGGCGGGGTGCACCGGGCAGCAGGTGCACGTGGGCGTCGATGAGCCCCGGCAGCAGGGTGCCGCCTCGGCCGTCGATAACGGTGTCGCCGGGGTGTGCCAGGGGCCCGCTGCCGACCGCACTGATGTGCGCGCCGTCGATGCGCACCGCCGTGGCAGCCGTGGTCTGGGTGCCGTCGAAGACGCGCACGTTCTCGATTGCTGTCGCCATGTGCGCGACGCTAGAGATTGACACGGTGTCAAGGTCAACGGCGGGAGTGGGATGGGTGCGGATCTGACGGTGGGCGAAGTGGCGCGGCGCGCCGGCGTCTCGACCCGGGTGCTGCGCCACTACGGCGCCATCGGGCTGTTCCCGCCGTGCCGGGTGGGCGCCAACGGCTACCGGTACTACGCCGAAGAGCGCCTGCCGCGGCTGTTCCGCATCCTGGCGCTGCGCAGATCGGGCCTGGGGCTGGAGGCCATCGCCGACGTGGTGTCCGACGGCGTCGGCGAGGCGGACGCGCTGCGCGGGCACCTCGCCGAGCTGAGCGCCGAGCGGGCGCGGCTGGATGCGCTGATCAGCGGTATCGCCGAGCACGTCGACCGCCTCGATACGCCCGCGGAAGGCACCGCGGAGCGCATCGCGGACCGGGAGGCGGACGGCGCGGCGTTCGCGGAGCGGCTCGATGCCGGATTCGGGCCGGGTGCGGCCGCGGCGCTGCCGGATGCCGGGTCGGGGCCGCTGTCGGCGGCCGACCGCGAGCACCTGGTGGCCGACTCTGCGCGGCTGTTCGGCGCCTGCGCTGCGCTGCTGCGCCGCGGGCAGCCGCCCGGCGGGGCTGCGGCGGCGGAGCTGATGGCCGAGCACTACGCGCAGACGCGGCGGTACTGGCCGGCGACGCTGGAGCAGTACCGCGCCATGGGCCGCCTCTACGAGACCGATCCGCTGCAGCGCTCGATCGCCGCGGCCGCCGACCCGCGGCTGCCGTCCTGGCTGGCGGAGGCCGTCGCAGCGTTCGCCGAAGCGCGGCTCGGGCGCGGGTGACGGCGGCCCCGGCGGATCGTGTGGCGCAGGTCACTCGGCGGGCTGTCACGTCGGCGGGGGGACGCGGTGTCTTCATGGTGTCCCGACCGATCACGGCGAAGGAGCCGACATGAACGCGCGATTGGACCTGTTCGCGAGCAAGCTGGCCGGCAGCTTTTACCAGCACATCCTGGCGGCCGAAGGAGTACTCGCGCAGGCGGATCTGCCGAAGGCGACGCGGGAGATGGTGCGGCTGCGCGCCAGCCAGATCAACGGGTGCGGGTTCTGCACTGACATGCACTTCAAGGAGGCCGTCGCGGCGGGCGAGAGCCCGGAGCGGATGAACATGGTGGCCGCCTGGCGCGAGGCAACGGTGTTCACGCCCGCCGAGCGTGCCGCCCTGGACCTCGCCGAGCAGGGCACCCGGGTCGCCGATGCCGCCGAAGGCGTCACCGACGAGGCGTGGGTCGAGGCCGCCGAGCACTACGACGAGGAGCAGCTGACCGCGCTGATCGGCGAGATCGCGCTGATCAACGCCTTCAACCGGATCAACGCCATCAACCGGACGCCCGCCGGCTCCTACACGCCGGGCCAGTTCGGCTGACCGAACCGGGCCGGGCGCAGGACGGGCGCCCGGCCCACCGCGGTCGCCCGGGGGGGGGGAGAGAGAGATCCCCGGACGGCCGCCTGTCCGCGCGGGCAAGGAGCAGGGGGTCGGCTGCGGGAGGGGGTGGTGCCGGGGCCCGTCCGCGGTGGTGCGGTGCTCGCGTCTGCCCCCGGCGCGCCGCTGCTGCTGCACGGTAGCGGGGCTCCTGCGGTTCGCCGGTGTCCGCGCTGATCAGGAGGGCGGGTCCGCGGGGGCACCCGGGTCGGGGCGCCGCACTGGCAGCGGGGCCGGGGCCGGCCTTGCCTCGGAGGGGCGCACCCGGCGTCGGTGCACCCGCGAGGAGCCGGCGCCCGCGGCCGGTACACACCGAGCGCATCGGTGCAGGCGCTGCTCGGCCCGCGGGCCGAGCGGTTCGCCGGCCGCCGGGGACTGCTGCGCCTGCCGCGGGCGCAGCGGCAGTTCGAGCGCGCATCACGCTCGCGAGCAGGCCCTGCCGGTGGTGTGCTCCGCAGCGGAGCCGGTCGGCCATGACGTCCGGTGCGCCGACACGCAGTCTTCGCCGACCCGGAGCGCCAGCGTGTCCACCCGCGCAGCGCGCCGGCCAGCCGTCCGCCCCTGAAGTGCGCGGGCCGACGCTCCGATCCCCCGGCCCTGCCACCGGCCACGGCGGCGAGCGCAGGCGACCGGCAGCCTCTGCGCCAGCACCCGGTGCGGCCGCGCACGCCTGCGGGCGCTGGAACGGCACGCCGCAGGTCCGGCTGAGGATGGGGGCGCGCGCGGCTGGCGGCGAGAGCAGTGGGCCGCGCTTCCTAGGCTGGGAAGAGCCGTTCGCGGGGAACGGCACCGGCGATCCGGCCCACCGACAGAAGGCGACCTGATGTCCCTGCTGGACCGGCTGCAGAGCCTGTTCGTGGCTGCTGCCGCCGTCGCCGGTCTGGTGGCCGGCATCCTGCTGCCGATCGGCGGGGCGGCCGAGCATGTCGTCCTGCCGGCGCTGCTGGTGATGCTGGCGTGCGTGTTCGTGCAGATGGACGCCGCGCAGGTGGGCGAGGTGCGCGGCGCCGGGCGCCTCGTTGCGGCGAGCCTGGTGCTGAACTTCGTGTTCACGCCGGCGCTGGCGTGGGCGCTGGGCGCAGGGCTGCTCGGCGGCGAACCGGACCTGCGCATCGGACTGCTGCTGTTGCTGGTCACGCCCTGCACCGACTGGTATCTGGTGTTCACCGCCATGGCGCGCGGACACACCGGCATCGCCGCGGCGCTGCTTCCGGTCAACCTCGTCCTGCAGCTGGTGCTGCTGCCGGTCTATGTGCTGCTGCTCGGCGGGGAGGCCGCCATGGTCAGCGGTGCCGTGCTGGCGGAATCAGTGCTGCTGGTGCTGGTGGTGCCGCTGGCCGCCGCGCTCGTGCTGCGGTGGGCGGCAGGGCGCTGGAAGGGCGCCCTGTGGCGGGAGCGGTGCCTCACCGCTCCCGCGGGCCGGCTGGTGCTGCCGCTGCTGTATGCGGCGGTGTTCGCGATGTTCGCCTGGCAGGCGCGCACCGTGCTCACCCACGCCGCCGACCTGCTCGCGCTGCTGCTGCCGCTGGCGGTCTTCTTCACCGTCCTGCCGCTGGCCGCGGCGGGCGCCGCGCGCCTCCTGCGCCTGCCGGCCGACCGCCGGGTGACCCTGGCCATGGCCACTACGGCGCGCAACTCGCCCATCGCCCTGGCGATCGCGGTCGCGGCCTTCCCCGACCGGCCGCTGATCGCGGTCGCGCTGGTGGTGGGACCGCTGCTGGAGCTGCCGGTCCTGGCGCTGCTGGCCCAACTGGTGCGCGTCCGCCCCGGAACCGGGGAGTCGGCCCGCAGCTGAGGCGAGAGCCGCTGCACAGAGCGCCGCTCTGCCCGCCGGGCAGCCGAGCCCGGCTATCCGCCCGGAGCTGCGGTGCCGGCTGAGCCGACACTGCACGGCGCGCTGCACGACGCCGATCCGGTGCCGTTCTACCTGTCCCTCATCGCCCTGGTCTGCGTGCTGGCCCGCCGTTTCGCGGCCGAGCCCTGCGGGCGCCCGTGGGCCTGGTATCCGGCGGCCACGGCGGTCGCCGTCCGGGTGACGTTTGCGGCGGCCGCCCTCGCCGGCGCGGAAGGGGGCGCGGGGGCCTTCCACGGGCTGTGGCAGCGGATCAACCTCGCCATCGGCCTGGGCTGGTTCGCCGCCCCGGCCTACCGGCTCTGCGGTCCAACGAAGTGGACGCACCGCAGGGGGAGAGATAATATGGCCGGTATAATTATCTTCTACTGGCTGGAGTCCGCCGGATGATCGAGATCTTCACCCCCAGCGACGTCGAACGGGCCCGCGTGTCCGGCTCCCTGGTCGCCGACATCCTGCACAGCGTCCGGGACCGCGCCGGCGTCGGCACGAACCTGCTGGAGATCGACCGGTGGGTGGCGGAGATGATCACCGAGGCCGGAGCCGAGTCCTGCTACGTCGACTACGCGCCGTCCTTCGGCAGCGGACCGTTCGGCCACTACATCTGCACGGCCGTCAACGACGCCGTGCTGCACGCCAAACCCCGCGACTACGCCCTCGCCGACGGCGACCTGCTCACCCTCGACCTCGCCGTCGCCAAAGACGGCATCGCCGCCGACTCCGCCATCAGCTTCCTCGTCGGAGAGCAGCGGCCCGCGGAGAGCACCGCGATGATCGAGACCACCGAGCGCGCGCTCGCCGCCGGGATCGAAGCCGCCCGTCCCGGCGCCCGCATCGGCGACCTCTCCGCCGCCATCGGCGCGGTCCTGTCCGGTGCGGGCTACCAGGTCAACACCGAATTCGGCGGCCACGGAATCGGCTCCACCATGCACCAGGACCCGCACGTCCCCAACACCGGCCGCCCGGGCCGCGGCTACACACTGCGCCCCGGCCTCCTGCTCGCCCTGGAGCCGTGGGTCATGGCCGACACCGCCGACCTCGTGACCGACGAGGACGGCTGGACCCTGCGCAGCGCCACCGGTGCCCGCACCGCCCACTCCGAGCACACCATCGCCATCACCTCCGACGGCGCCGAGATCCTCACCCTCCCCACGCGCTAGCCGGGCGGGATGCGATGCCCCGGGGCGCCCCACCCGGCGGGAGCGACGCCCAGAAGATCGGCGACGCGCCGGGCGGTGGCCGCCGCATCCCCGGCGAGGACCACGGCCATCCCCAGGTCGGCGGCCGGCTTCAGGTTCGCCGCGACATCGTCCACGAAGACGCATCGGCCCGCAGGGACACCCAGCCGGTCCACGGCGGCGCGGTAGATGCGCGGATCCGGCTTGGCGACCCCTTCCGCCTCGCTGATGGTGTGCGCGTCGAACAGGTCCCACACGCCGATGGACCGGTAGGGGTCGTAGGGATCGAGGCCGAAGCTGTTCGACAGGAGGCCGACCCGGTGGCCGGCGGAGCGGGCTGCCGCCGCGAGCTCGGCCATCGGCGAAGCCAGCGTGACCCGGGCCCAGACGCGGCCCATCAGGTTCTCGCTGTCCTCCACGCCGAGCAGGGGAGCGGTGGCCGCGTTCCACTCCGCCTGCGGCAGGGCGCCGACCTCCAGCTGCTTGTAGAGGCGCCTGCCCCGGGGGTGTTCGCCGAGGACGCGGCCCCACGCGGCGGAGTCGAGCCCGTGGCCGAGGCACCACGAGCGGATCGATGCGCCGACGCCTTCGGTCAGCACCCCGCCGAAGTCCAGGAGGAGCCCGTCGAAGCGCCGGCCCCTCCCCGCCGGACGCCGCCCGCCGGCCCCGTGGCCCATCAGCAGCCCTCCGTCCCCTGCCACCGCCGGTATTCACGATGGGCGGCCGCGCCGCTCCGGAGAAGTGTCCCGGACGGAAGTCCGCACTGGCCTCCGGCCCGGCAGGGACAGCGGCGGTGCAGCGGCGGGCCCCGGGCAGTGCCCGGGGTGCGGCATGATGGCGCTGCCGGACGCCGGTGCGCCGGCCCGGTGCAGGGCCGGCCGGGAGCCGGTGCCGCCCTGCCCCGGCCGTATGCGTGCCGCCGCCACCGAAGGAGAAGGGGAGAGCCCGTTGGACGTTCCGCGCACCCTCGACCACCTGGTCTATGCCGTCCCCGACCTGGAGGCGGGCGCGGCGTCGTTCGCCGAGCGCACCGGTGTCGTCCCGGCGCCGGGCGGGCGGCACCCGGTGGGTTCGGCCAACGCACTGGTCGCACTCACGGTGAACGGCGAGCGCTCTCCGCACTACCTGGAGATCGTCGGTCCCGACCCCGAACGCGCCGACCCCGGACCGGTCGGAGTGTTCGGCCTGGCCCGCCTTGAGCGGCCGCACCTGGCGACCTTCGCGGTCCGCGTGGACGGCGGCCTCGACGCCGCCGTCCAGCGCGCCCGCGCCGCGGGCCACGATCCCGGCGACGCCGAACCCTGGTCCCGCACCACTCCGGACGGCCGGGTCCTGCACTGGCAGCTGGCCAAGCGCGAACCGGCGGGCTACCCGGCGCTGGTGCCCTTACTCATCGACTGGGGCGACACGCCGCAGCCGGGCCTGGGCGACCTGCCCGCCATGGACCTGGTGGCGCTGCGCGCCGAGCACCCCGACCCCGCCTCGATCGCTCCGGCCCTCGCGGCCCTCGGCGCGGACCTCGCGGTGGCGCAGGGGCCGGCCCCGCTGCTCGAAGCGATGCTGCGCGGACCAACGGGCGAGCTGGTCCTGCGCTGATATCCGTGCTCGGCCGCGGCCCGGTTCGGTGACGACCGCGGTGACGCGGCCCCGGCCCCCAGGGCGATCGGTAGGCCCGCGCCTGTTGCTGAACGGGACCAGCCGGAATGCCGGGTGCGCGCGTGCGCACGCGTGGCTGGCAGCGCGCCGGCAGTGGCGGCGAACGCCGAGACGCCGCTCCGTGTGCTCCAGGGTGGTCCGCCACCGGCCGGGGTCTGGAGCCATGCGGCGGCTGCCGGCGCCCAGCAGCACCAGGCGGCGCGGGCCGGCACCGCGTCACGCACGAGGGGCGTCCGGGTCCGCGCCTCCGGTGTGCTGGCCGAGGCCGAAATCCGTGGCCGCGTCGAGTGCTGCGCGGACGAAGGCCCGCTCGGAGGGGCGGTCACCGGCCGTTGACCGGCGCACCAGCAGGACCCGCCGGGTCATCGGTTCGCTGAGGTCGGCGACGTCCAGCGGTGCGGGGCGCAGCGACAGCCGCCCGAGGTCGGGGACGAGCGTAACGCCGAGCCCGGCGGCCACCATGGCCATCGCGGTGGCCTGCTCGTCCACCTGGTGGGCGATGCGCGGGACGAACCCCGCGCGCTGGCACACCATCCGCAGCGCATGCCCGAACTGCGTGTTGGCCTCCGAAGCCACCCAGGGGTGCTCCGCGAAGCCGGCCAGCGCGACCGGTTCCGCGGTGCGGAGCGTGCCGGGCGGCGCTACGAGCCGCAGCTTCTCCACGCCGACCAGCGCGGACTCGACGCTGGCGTCCCACACCGTCGGGGCGTCCGGGTAGTCCAGGACGAACGCCAGGTCGACTTCGCGCTCCCGGACCGCGTCCTGCATCCGCTCGGGGGGAACCTCCCGCGTCTTCACCCGGATGCCGGGGTGGCGCTCCGCGAGCCGCTCCAGGACCGGCGGCACCAGCGAGCCGGCCAGCGTCGCCAGCACACCGACCGCCAGTTCGGCCTGCAGCGTCTCCTGGGCCTGCTCGACCGCGATCCGCGCGCGCCGCTCGGCGTCCAGGACGTCGCCGGCGTGCGCCGCGAGCACCCCGCCGACCTCGGTCAGGTGCAGCCGGCGGCCCACCTGTTCGAAAAGCTGCAGTCCGACCTCGCGCTCCAGCACGCTCAGCTGCTGCGACACCGCCGACGGCGTGTAATGCAGGAGCGCCGCCGTCTCGGTGACGGTGCCGCACCGGGAGAACTCGTACAGCATCCGGAGCCGGTGGAGCGACAGTTCCATGAAGGAACCCTAAAACATTGACGCAAGAAGCATTCAATGGACCTGAAGCAATTCCGCTCCCTAAACTGCCGCTCAACGGTGGCTGCGCGGCCCGCACCACCGCGTTCACCGCTGGCCGTTCCCGCTCGGAAAGAGAGCACCATGGGTCAGGATTCGCGCGATGGCTTCCCGACGAGCGTCGAGGGGCTGGGGGCGTCCGGATCACCCAGCTGGCTCAGTGCCGCCAATTCCGCGAAGGTGGCGGCGACCGAGGGCCCGTCGTTCAGCAACGGCGAATACCGGGCGCGCCAGCGCGCGGCCCGGTACCGCATGGCCGACCTGCGCCTGGACGCACTGCTCGTCTTCCGCCCCTCCAGCGTCGAATACCTCTGCGGCTACCACACGATGGAAACGGCGCCCCAGCCGCTGCTGCTGACCGAGTCGTCCAGCCACCTCTACATTCCCGACCTGGAAGTCGGCCGGGCGCTGGCGACGTCGCGGGTCGACCACATCCGGTTCTGCGGCTACGCCGACGGCCTCAGCGGACTGGACGCCTACCTCGGCAGCGCGGCCGGCCTGCTCCCGGCGGGGGCCCGGGTGGGAGTGGAGTTCGGCCACGCCTCCACCCCGCCGCAGGCCGTGGAGATCCTGCGCTCCCGCGGCTTCACCGCGGCCGACTCCGACTACCTGGTGGAGCGCGCGCGGCTGGTGCTCTCCGCCGAGGAGATCGGCTGCCTCGACGAGGCGGGCCGCGTCGCCGATGCCGGCACCAGGGCCGCGGCAGCCGAGGCCGGCCGCGCCGGCGCAACCGACTCCTCCGTCGCCGCCGCCATCGCCGAGGCGCTGTACCGCGACGCGGACTCGCCTTCGGTGTGGGGGCCGGTCGCCGCGACGGGGCGGCGCGGCGGGATCCCGCACGCCACCTGGGTGAACCGCCCGATCGCCGAAGGGACCACCTTCGTCGAGTACGCCGGCACCCACAAGCGCTACCACGCACCCCTCATGCGCACGCTACTGAAAGGGCCGCTGGATCCGGCCGACGCCGTCCTGGCCGAGCTCGCCCGGACCGCGGTGCAGGCGGTACTGGAATCGGTCCGGCCCGGAGTCCTGTGCTCGGAGGTGGCGGCCCGCGCATCCGAGGCGATCGCCCCGCTCCCGGAGGACGTCATGTTCCACCACCTCTTCGGCTACCCGGTCGGGCTCGCGCACAAGCCGCACTGGATGGACGGGGCCCCCTTCTACCTGTCCGGCAGCAACCACGCGCCGCTCCAGGCCGGCATGGCCTTCCACATCCCCGGCTCCTTCCGGTCCTTCGGCCGGGCGGGTGTCGGGCTCAGCCAGACGTTCGTCGTCGAGGACGGCGGAGCCCGGGTCGTCACGCACGGCGCGGCCGACCTGATCGGGGTCGCCTGATGCCCGCCGGGGAGGCGCCCGGCGGCGGCCCCTCCGCGCAGCAGACCGACCCGGGGATGCGCCGCCGCGCCGTCACCGCAGCGATGATCGGCAACGCGACCGAGTGGTACGACTACGCCATCTACGGCTACATGGCGGTGGTCCTGGGCGCGGTCTTCTTCCCCCAGGCCGACCCCGCCGTGTCCCTGCTCGCGTCGTTTGCGACCTTCGCCGTCGCATTCGTGGTGCGGCCGCTGGGCGCCCTGGTCCTCGGCCCGCTCAACGACAAGATCGGCCGCAAGCGCACGCTGACCATCACCATCTTCGTGATGGCCGGAGCGACCTTCTCCATCGGACTGCTCCCCGGCTACGCCAGCATCGGGGTGCTGGCGCCGATCGCGCTGGTGCTGGCCCGCCTCGTCCAGGGCTTCGCGGTGGGCGGCGAGTACGGCGGGGCCTCCACCTTCGCCGTCGAATACGCCGACGACGAGCGCCGCGGGTTCTGGGCGAGCTGGCTGGAGTTCGGCGCGATCGCCGGATTCCTGCTCGCCTCCGGGATCACCACGCTGCTGACCTACACGCTGAGCAGCGCCGACATGCACTCCTGGGGGTGGCGGATCCCCTTCCTGGTGGCGCTGCCCCTCGGCACCATCGGCCTCTACCTGCGGTTCCGGCTGATGGACACGCCGAGCTTCCGCTCCATCGACGCCACCGAGGAGAAGGCCGGCGCGCCCGTCCGGGAGGTGCTCACCGCGCAGTGGCGGCGCCTGCTGATCTGCGGCGGAATCCTGATCTACTCAAGCATCGGCACCTACATGCTGCTGACCTACATGCCGAGTTTCCTCTCCGAGGACCTGGCCCTGCCGGAGGGGACCGCCCAGCTGCTGGTGTTCGCCGCCGGCGGCCTGCTCACGCTGGGGATCCCCGTGGCCGGGCGGCTCTCCGACCGGATCGGGCGGCGGCCCCTGCTCCTTGCCGCCGCCGTCGCCTACATCGTGCTCGCCTATCCCGCGTTCGCGCTGATCAACCAGGGGTCCTGGCAGTCGGCACTGGCGGGGCTCGTCATCCTCACCGCCTGCCAGATCCCCATCCTCGGCACCACCACGGCCACCCTGCCCGCGCTCTTCCCCGCCCGGGTGCGCGGCACCGGCGTCGCGGTCGGCTACAACATCTCCTTCGCGGTCTTCGGCGGCACTGCGCCGCTGGTGGTGACCTTCCTCGTCGGCACGACCGGGAACCTGCAGGTGCCCGCGCTCTACCTGATCGCCGCGGCGGCGGTTGCGCTCATCCCGGTGCTGGCTATGCCGGAGACCGCGCGCCGCCCGCTGGACTGAACCGACCCCCAGGAGGATCCGTGGTGGAAAACAGCCCGCGCCCGCTGTCCGTCGCCGTGGTCGGAGCGGGAACCGTCGGCCTGTCGGCCGCGTGGTTCCTGCAGGAACACGGGGTGGACGTGGCCGTCGTCGACTCCACCGGGGTGGCCGCAGGGGCGTCCTGGGGCAACGCGGGGCTGCTCACCACCGCGTTCACCGCGCCCATGCCCGCGCCCGCGAAGCTGCGCGAGGGGCCGCGGGCCCTGCTCGACCCGGGCGCGCCGATCTCGGTGCCCTTCAGCGCCGACCGGGCACTGTGGGCCTTCCTGCTGAAGTTCGCCCGGCACTGCACGCCCGGGCAGTGGCGCCGTGCCATGCAGGTCTTCCAGCAGGCCAACCGGAGCAGCCTCGCTGCCTACGACGAGCTCGCCGACGGCGGCGTGGAACTGCCCATGCGCCAGGGGGCCCCGCTGGTGGCGGCGTGCGCCGGCCGCGCCGGACTGCGGCACCTCGTCGAGGAACTGGAGGCGGTCCGCCGCGCCGGCGGCGCGATGGACTACGACCTGGCCAGCGGCAGCGAACTGAGGAGCCTGGAACCGGTACTCAGCGGCAGCGCCAGAGCGGGGGCGCTGGTCCACGGCCAGCGCTTCGTGAACCCGCCCGAGCTCGCCCGCGCCCTCGCCGGCGCGGTGCGCGCCCGCGGCGGAGCCGTCACCGGCGGCTTCGCGGTGCGCGATGTGCGCGACCGCGGAGACGGCGTCGACGTGATCGCAGCTGACGGGCGGGAGCTGCACTGCGACGCGGTGGTGCTCGCAACCGGGACCTGGCTCCCTGCCCTGGGCCGCAAGTTCGGCATCCGGGTCCCGATGCGGCCCGGACGGGGCTACAGCTTCAGCGTGGTGCCGGACGCCATGCCGACCCACCCTGTCTATCTGCCGGAGCAGCACCTGGCCTGCAACCCGCTGGGGGACCGGTTCCGCGTCACTGGCGGCATGGAGCTCCAGCGCGCTGACGCGCCGTTCAACCCGGACCGCGTCCGCCGCATGGTCGAGGCCGCCCGTCCGATGCTGCGCGGTGTGGACTGGAGCGCCCGGTCCGAGGAATGGGCCGGTTCGCGCCCGCTCACCGCCGACGGCCTCCCGCTCGTCGGACCCACGGCCTCGCCCCGCGTCCACGTCGCCGGCGGGCACGGTATGTGGGGCATCATCTACGGCCCGCTCACCGGCAAGCTGCTGGCCGCCTCGATCGCCACCGGAACCACGTCCGCCCTGATGCGGTCCTTCGATCCGCTGAGGTAGGCCGCTGGTGTCAGCCACCGCTCCGCGCGTGCGGGGGCATCGGCGGCAGGCGCGCATCCGCGTCCAGGGGCCGCGGCCGAGGACGTGCCGGAGCCCCGGTCCACTACCGGGGAGGAGCCTCCGTGGGCGCCCCCGGCCGCCGGGGCGTAGCGCGGAGCAGCCTCCAGAGGCGTTCCGCGGCAGGCGCCGGCGATGCGGGGCGCGCCGCCGCAGGGATCAGCGGCCCCGGCAGGAAAGCGGGCCGCGCGGGCTCACCCGTCGCCTCCTCCGGTTCCTCCCGAACCCCCGCCTCCACCGTCGCCACCGCCGCTTCCGCCGCCGAAGCCGCTGGAGCCCCCATCCGCGCTGAAGGAGCCGCCGGAGTCGCGGTCCGCTGCCAGACCGGGGGAGGAGCCCCCGAGGCCGCCGACCTGTTCGGCGAACTCTTCGATCGGCTCCCATGCCAGCTCGGTGGATTCGGCGGCGGAGACCGAGACGCGCAGCTCCGGGCGCCTGCGCAGTCCCGGAACGCCCTCCAGCGCGACGATGCGCAGGGCCCGGTCGCGTGCAGAGAGGCCCTCGGCGGCCAGGCCCCTCCGGGCGGCGGCGAGCACCGCCTCCCCCGCGCGCGTGCGCGAGCCGCTGATCCGCCTCGTCGCGATGAAGACCACATAGGCCCCCAACCACGCTCCGCATACGGCAACCGCGCCCCAGAAGACGGGGGACACGAGCACGAGCGCCGCCGTGCACCCGGTGGCCACCAGCGCCACGGGCACTGTGCCGAACCGCTGGTACAGCACGAACATGAGCACGGCCGGGGCGAAAGCCCCCAGCAGGAAGCCCGGCCCCAGCAGCGCCGGGACCCCTGGCAGCGCGGACAGGAGCGCCGGCGTGCCGAATGCCATGGCGGGCAGGGTCAGCAGCGCAAGCACCAGGACCGCATTCAGGTGCAGGACGGCCACCCCTCGGCGCAGCGACTGCGCGAGACCGACCCGCTCGGGCGTGAGCAGCAGTCCGTCCCGACGAAGGCGCGCCAGGATGTCGTGGACCCCCGCGGCCGAAGCGGCTGTGGAAACGAGCCGCTCCGGGCGCAGGACCGGCTCCGGGATGCCGCGCAGGGCGCTGTCCAGGGCAGCTGCCAGGACCGGGTTGCGGTTCCAGTCCCGGTAGAGCGCACCGGTGTCAGCGCGGATCAGGGCGGCGCGCCGGAATCCCCGCGTGCGTTCGACGCGGATCCATCCGTCCAGAAAGGCCTCGGCCAAGGCGACCTGTCCCAGCCGCCACCGCCCGCCGGCGAGCAGCGCCAGCGCGGAAGGGCCGAGCTCGCCCATGCCCGGCGCGGGAGCCGCCGGCGCCCGCTGCCGCTGCCGGTGGACCCAGGCTGCGCTGGCCGCATAGCACGCGGAGATGAGCAGGCCGGTCAGGATCGCCAGGGCGATGACGTCGTCCACGGTCACCTGCCCCCGGGGTCAGTGGCGGGAGGTTGCGGGGGAGCGCAATTCCGCATCCGCCGATCATGCCCGAGCGCCCGGCCCGCATTCCAGGCGGCTTCCACTTCCCCGGGCCGCTTCCGGCCACGCGGCGGGGGCGGTGCCAGTGCCCGGCCGCATGGCCGCGGGCCGTTCCGCCGTTCAGGCCCCGGCGAGGGCCTTTCCGGCGTGGGCGGCGGCGTCGCGGGCGGCCGAGTGGAGGTCGGCGGCGAGGGGGCGCAGGGACTCCATGGCCGGGTTGGCTTCGGCGAGGGTGAGTTCGCGCTCGACGACGGTCAGGTCGGCCTTCCAGACGTCGGCCAGGATGCGGCGGAGGTAGGGGGTGGAGTGGTCCCAGCCCTCCATCGGGGTGCCGGGGCCGTAGCCGCCGCCGCGTGCGGTCACCAGAACGGTCGGCGTCGCCTCCAGTACCGGGGTGCCGGCGCCGGCACCGTGGATGACCAGGTCGGACCAGATCTTAAAGTGCTGCGAGACGCCGTAGTTGTACAGCGGCACGGCCAGCAGGACGGCGTCGGCGGCGTCCAGTTCGGCGGTGAGCCGTTCAGCCAGGTCCTGCGCCTGCTGCTGGCGCGGGGTGCGCTGGTCGCCGGCGACGGTCGCGCCGACGGTGGCGGCGGCCCACGCGTCGCCGGGCAGCGGGTCGGTGCCGAGGTGCCGGCGGACCACCGCGCCCTCCGGGTGGGCCGAAGCCCACTCGGCCTCGGCGATGTCGGCCAGCTCGCCGCTGGCCGAGGCGCCCGGAAAGATGCTGGCGTCCAGACGGAACAGGTTCATGCGGATTCTCCCGGTGGGAACGGTGCGCCGCCCGGTGGCGGTGCTCGGTGAAACGGACCGTGGTCCGAATGCTGCAAACGGACTATACCCCGTTTGTTGTTCCGGTTGTACGATCGGAGCGTGAACATCCCCGTGGTGCAGCTGGGCCGCGCCCGTGCTGAACGCGCCGACGCCGCCCGCAACCGCGCCCACCTCCTCGGCACCGCGCGCGCAATGATCGAGGAGGAGGGCGCCGGGCACCTCACCATGGACGCCCTGGCCGAACGCGCCGGGCTGGGCAAGGGCACCGTCTTCCGCCGGTTCGGCACGCGCGCCGGGATCTTCCGCGCGCTGCTGGAAGACAGTGAGAGCGCCTTCCAGGAGAGCGTCCTCGCCGGCCCGCCGCCGCTCGGCCCCGGCGCGGAGCCCGGCGAGCGGCTCGCCGCCTACGGCCGGGCGCGGTTCGGCTTCCTGCGCGCCCACATCGAGGTCGCCCGCGAGAGCGCCGGCGCAGCGCCGCGCCCCGGACCGCTCGGCTCGTTCAGCGTGCTGCACCTGCGGATGCTGCTCACCCGGATGGACCTGCCCGGTGTCGACCCGGGGGCCGGCGCCGTCCTGCTCGCCGCGGCCGTCGAGACGCCGCTGCTGCTGTTCATCGACGGCGCGCCCGACGGCGCCCAGCTCCCCGAGGGCACCGACCAGCTCGCCGCAACCTGGGAGGCGCTCGCCGCGCGGATCACCGGATGACGCGCCGCGCGCCGCAGCGCTGCCAACCGGGCGGCGCCCCGCACCCGACCCGACCCGGCCCACCAGAACGCAGGCGGACATGACCGACACCCTGGACACCGTGCCCATCAGCGCTGCCCTCGTGCGCGGAGCGCTGGAACTCGAGCCCACCCCGCGCGGCACCGCCATCCACCGGCTGCCCGCCTGGGCACGCGCCCAGTGTCCCGACCCCCAGCTGGCCATGGCCGAGGCCCAGCCCGCCGGGGTGCGGCTCGCGGCGCGCACCCGCGCCACCGCCGTCGAGATCGACGTCCTGCCCACCAAGCGCGCCTTCACCGGACTGCCGGCCCGGCCCGACGGGCTCTATGTGCTGCACGTCGACGGCGAGCGCGCCGCCGAGGCGACCGCCCGCGGCGGCGACACCATCAGCGTCGACCTGCGCACCGGCTCCGCCGAGACCGCCACCGGGCAGCCGGTCACGCTGCGCTTCGACGGCCTGCCCGACCGGGGCAAGGACATCGAGATCTGGCTTCCGCACAACGAGTCCGTGCTGCTGGCGGCGGTGCGCAGCGATGCGCCGCTGGAGCCGCTTCCCGACCGCAGGCCGGTCTGGCTGCACCACGGCAGTTCGATCAGCCACGGCTCCAACGCCACCGACCCCACCGCCACCTGGCCCGTGCTGGCCGCCGCGGCCGGCGGCGCCGAACTGGTGAACCTCGGCATCGGCGGCAGTGCCCTGCTGGACCCCTTCACCGCCCGGACGATGCGCGGCCTGCCGGCCGATCTGGTCAGCGTCAAGATCGGCATCAACATCGCCAACGCCGACCTGATGCGGATGCGCGCCTTCGGCCCGGCCGTGCACGGCTTCCTGGACACCCTGCGCGAGGGCCACCCGGACGCGCCGCTGCTCCTCATCGGCCCGCTGTACTGCCCCATCCACGAGGACACGCCCGGTCCCGGTGCATTCGACCCGGCCGCGCTCGCCGAGGGCCGGGTCGGGTTCCGCGCCACCGGCGACCCCGCCGATGCCGCCGCCGGCCGCCTCACCCTGACCGCGATCCGCGCGGAGCTGGAGCGCATCGCCGCGGAGCGCGCGGCCTCCGACCCGCACCTCTCCTACCTGGACGGCAAGGTGCTGTACGGCCCCGCCGACCACGCCGAGCTCCCGCTGCCCGACGGCCTCCACCCCGGTGCTGCCGCCCACCGCCGCATCGGCGCCCGCTTCGCCGACCACGCCTTCGCGCCGGGCGGCCCGTTCGCTGCCAGCGATTCCTGAGAGCCGCAAAGCCCCCGTCCGATTCGCCCGGGTTGAACGGTTGGCAGGAAAGGGATGCAGCTGCGCTCTCGCCCTCCGCGCCGAAGGGGACCAGAATGGCTCGGTTCCGCGGAGATCCGCCATCGTGGTCGGCGCGGTATCCGGAGTGGGGGAGGCCGACCACAAGGCGGTGCGCGAACGCGGCGGTAGCCGTCGCCATTCCTGGGCGGCGCACCGTGCACCGGCCCCCGTGCCCCGGGCGAGAGCGGCGCCGTCACGCGCGCTTCGGCCGGAGCGCCGGCTCCGCGGTGCGGCTACTTCCGCCAGAACAGGTGGTGGGTGACGCCGCTCGGGCTGGGCACCACCTCCAGGTGGTAGCGGTCGCACAGCTCCTCGGGCGAGTCCCACAGCCGCAGGCCCGGCCCGGCCTGGAACGGCGCCACCGCAACGTGCAGCGTGTCCACGAGGCCGGCGTCCAGGAACTCGCGGACCGTAGTGACCCCGCCGCCCAGCCGGACGTCCTTGCCGCCGGCGGCGGCCCGCGCCTTCTCCAGGACCTCGGCCGGTTCCCCGCCGGTGAAGTGGAAGGTGGTCTCGCCCAGCGTGAACGAGGGGCGCTCGTGGTGGGTCAGGACGAACACCGGCGTGTGGAACGGCGGCTCGTCGCCCCACCAGCCCTGCCATTCGTAGTCCGGCCAGGGGCCGCGCTGCGCGGTGAACTTGTTGCGCCCCATGATCTCGGCGCCGATGTTGTTGGTGAAGTCCCTCGTGAAGTAGTCGTCCAGCCCCCGGCTGCCGCCCGGGTCGGCACGACCGGGCCAGTGCGCCGTCGCCCCGGCCCAGGCGAACAGCCGCTCCGGATCCACGGCAGTGCCGAACGGCCTCTCCAGGCTCTGGTCCTCCCCGGCGGCCACCCCGTCGCTGGAAACGCCGAAGTTCTGGACTCGCAGCAGCTGCTCCATGTCGTACTCCCTGTTCGGCCTTTAATGGCAATGGATCTTAGACCGGTCCGTCCGCCCGGAATCATCGCCGGCCCGCACGCCGGTTCAGCGGTCTGTGCCGCCGGGCTCTGCGCTGTTGAGCGGCTCGGCCAGGCCGACGAGCACGCCCTCCGGTCCGCGGACAAAGCAGAGCCGGTAGGCATCCAGGTAGCGGACGACGGTGCCGACGAGCTCAGCGCCGTCCGCCAGCAGCCGCTCGACCGCGGCATCCACGTCGTCGACGGCGAACATGATGCGGCGCAGGCCCAGCGTGTTGACCGGAGCCGCCGCCGGCTCGGGTGTGATCGCCGCGGGCGCCAGGAACTTGGCGAGCTCCACGGCGCCGTGCCCGTCCGGGGTGCGCAGCAGGGCGATCTCCTCGCGCGCCCCCTCGATCCCGATGACGCCGTCCACCCAGTCGCCCTCGATGTGGGTCCGCCCCTCCAGCTCCATCCCGATACCGGTGAAGAACCCGATCATCGCGTCGAGGTCCTCGACGACGATGAGCACGTTGTCCATCCGCTGGATCGCCACGTCCTGATCCCCTCTCTCGGCCTGCCTGCGCAGGCGGTTGCAGGGAGGACCGCCGGAGGGGGCGGAAGTCATCGGCCGCGCGGGCCGTCAGCTCTGGGTGCCCTGCTCCGCAGCGTCTTCCAGGGCGGCGCGCAGGGCCGCCGTGCCGCGGCGCAGGGCGGCGAGGTCGTCCGGGGCGAGGGCGGCGAGGATCTCGGCGCTGAGCGGGGAGAGGCCGAGGAGGCGCTCCACGGTGGCGCGGCCCTGGTCGGTGGTGCGGAGGCGGCGGACGCGGCGGTCGCCCTGCTCCGCGCCGGGGACGGCGCGCTCCAGCAGGCCCAGCTCGACCAGCCGCTCGACGCCGGCCGACACGGTCGGCGCGCTGACGTGCAGGTGCCGGGCCAGCTCGGCGCCGGTGCCCGCGGTGCCCCGCGCCACCAGCACGAGTGTCTTCACCTGCTGGATGGTGAGGTCCACGTGCAGGACCGTGCCCATCCGCCGGTCCAGGAGCAGGCGCGCCATCTGCGCCCAGTCGTGCTGGACGCGGGCGATCTCGCCGTCCGCCTCCGTGGTCTGCGTCGTCACACGGACCATGGTAGGCCAGCCGTAATCCTTAGGTACCATCTAATGGTTAGATTCAATCGAACCATTGGAGGCGTCGGTGGGACACACCCTCCTCGTGCTGGGGCTGCTGCTGGTCTTGGCCGCGACGATCGGCCGGGCCGCACGGCTGGTCGGCCTGCCCAGTATCCCCGTGTACATGCTGGTCGGCCTGGCCGCCAGCCCGGCCGTGGACCTGGTCCCGATCGACCTGCCCTACGAGGAGGTCCAGGTCCTGGCCACCGTCGGCCTCGTCCTGCTGCTGTTCCAGCTGGGCCTGGAGTTCGACGCGAAGGCGTTCGCGCACAACGCCAGGGCCATCATCGGTGCCGGTGCCGCCTACATCGCGATCAACATCGGCGCCGGCCTCGTCCTCGGCTTCGCGCTCGGCTGGGGCTTCGCCGAAGCGCTCGTCATCGCCGGCGTCACCGGCATCTCCTCCTCGGCGATCGTCACCAAGATCCTGATCGAGCTCGGCCGGATGGGTCGGGGCGAGACGCCCGTGATCCTCGGCATCGTGGTGATCGAGGACGTCTTCCTCGCCCTCTACCTCGCCGTCCTGGGCGCGGTGCTGAACCCGGGGGAGGGGGCGCTGCAGACCGCACTGCGGCTGGGGGTCTCGGTCGCCTTCCTGGTCCTGCTGTTCACGCTGGCCCGGCGCGGTAGCCGCATCGTGTCCCGCATCGTCGGCGAGAAGTCGGCGGAGCTCTTCGTCGTCGGCCTGGTCGGCCTGGCCCTGTTCGTCGCCGGCGCCGCCGAGGAGGTCGGAGTCTCCGACGCCATCGGCGCTTTCATGGTCGGCCTCATCGTGGCCGGTACCGATGCCCGGCACCGCGCCGAGGAGGCGACCGCGCCCCTCCGCGACGTGCTGGCCGGCGTCTTCTTCATCGGGTTCGGCCTCACCCTCGACCCGGGCCGTTTCGGCGACGTCGCGCTGCCGGTGCTGATCGCCGTGCTGATGACCGTCGCCGCCAATCTGGCCGCCGGGGCCGCCGCCGCCCGCATCTGCGGCGCGCCCGCGCGGGCCGGCGTGACCATCGGCCTCACCCTGGTCAGCCGCGGCGAATTCGCGCTCATCCTCGCCACCATCGCCGCCGCAGCCGGGCTCGACGACCGGATCGCCCCGTTCGCCGGCCTCTATGTGCTGGTGCTGGCGGTCCTCGGTCCGCTGCTGGCCACCTACACCCCGCTGCCCGGCGCCGGCGGCGCGCGGTCCGAAGGAGGCGGTCCCGCCGGCGGTGCGGCGGCGAGCGCCGCGGGCACCCCCGCCGCAGGCGGTCCGGACGCGTCCCGCAGCGGCACCTGACGCGGGGCCGGCCCGCCCTCGTCACGCCGGCCGGCCTTCCGCGCCCGGCCGCCGCTGCGGGCGCGGAAGGCCGCGCAGAAGTGAAGGCGGGCGGGTGCGGAAAACCCGGGCGCACCGGGCGATCGGGTATTCGCGCGGGCGCGTCGCACTCCCTTTCGAGCAGCGGTCCGGGCGCTAACCCGTGTGCTAACGTCACGGGCGGGTTGCAGTCTGGAATTCGCTTGATCGCTTGATCGCCCGCGGAGTTTCGGCGCGCGGCGCTTTTCGGTTCGGAAGGTTCGCGGCGGCCCCCGGAGACGCGGCCCGCGACTCCGGTCCGCAAGTTAGGAAACATCGAGGAGGCCCCCATGGCCACCGGTACCGTCAAGTGGTTCAACAGCGAAAAGGGCTTCGGCTTCATCAGCCAGGACGACGCTGACCAGGACGTCTTCGTCCACTACTCCAACATCGCGGGTTCGGGCTTCCGCAACCTCGAGGAGAACCAGCGCGTCGAGTTCGAGGTCGCGCAGGGCCCCAAGGGCCCGCAGGCCCAGGACGTCCGCGGCATCTAGGTCCGCGCGTCCGGCCGGCTCCGCCGGCCGCGTACCGCCCGCGGGGCGGGGCAGCAGATCTGCTGCCCCGCCCCGCGGTGCTTCCCCCCTCCCGCCCCCGCTGTACAGCGCGCCGCCGGCCGCGTCTTCAGTCCTGCCGCTCCTGCCCGCTGGGCGGACCGCCGAAGTGGACGACGACCTGGTCGAGCACCCGGCCGAAGGCCGCCCGCTCAGTGGGGGAGAGGCCGCCGAACAGCGCGTCGGCCAGCTCGCCGGCCTCCGCGCGCAGCGCTGCGGAGTCGGAGCGCCCCTGCTCGGTCAGGTCCACCAGCAGCGCCCGGCGGTCCCGCGGACTGGGTGTGCGGCGCACCAGGCCCGCGGCCTCCAGCGCGTCCACCAGCTTGGTGACGTTGCGCGGTGTCACCGCGAGCAGGTCGGCCAGCTTCCGCTGGGTGAGCGGGCCGTGCCGGGCGATCTGCCAGAGCGCCGTGGCCCGCGCCCGGGTGAGGCCGCGCCGCCGGAGATCGGCGTCCATGTCGTCGGCGACGCACACTGCCGCGGCGAGCAGCCGGTCCAGAGTCTGCACCGTAGACAGTGAACCAGGTTCATCATGTACCATGTTCACTATTCTAGCCCCGTGCTGTGAAGGGAACGCCATGGCCGACACCCCTGAATCCAGCCCGACCGCGGCCGACGCCCGCGCCGAAGCGCTCGTCCGCCGCGCCTACGCCGCCCTGGACGGCGGCGACCTCGACGGCCTGGAGCGGCTGCTCACCGAGGATTTCGTCGCCAACCTGCCAGGCCTGGAAGAGCCGCTGCGCGGCCGTGACGCCTGGAAGGCGGGGGTGGCGGCGATGCAGGAGGGCTTCGCCGACCTCTCCGTCGAACTGCACGACCTGTTCGCTTCGCACGGCCGGGTCGCAGTCCGGCTCTCCTTCTCCGGCACCCACACCGGCACGTTCCAGGGCGTGCCCGCCACCGGCCGCCGGGTCCGCTTCACGAGCCTGGAGATGTACCGCGTCGAGGGCGACCGGATCGCCGAGGAGTGGGTGGCCCCGGACATGGCGCTGCTGCTCGACCAGATCACCAGGGAGTCCTAGGGGACTGCCCCGCGGCAGGGTTCCGGCGCACCCCTCGCGCGGCGAACTCCACCCGCCCCGCGCCTCCGGTCCCGAACCCCGCTTCACCTGCGGAAACGCCGACGAGGGTCGGTCCTTGACCCGCGCCTGTGTCCTGGTGGGACGCGTTCGTCTAGCATTTCTCCATGACGCCAGAGTTGCGCACCGAACGCCTCACAGTCCGTGACTGGAAGCCCGCCGACGCCGAGTCCGCACTGCGCATCTACGGCGAGGAAGAGGTCGCGCGGTGGCTCACCCCGCGTACCTCGGCCGTCGTGGATGCGGACATGATGCGCACCGTTCTGCACGCCTGGAGCGAAGCGCAGCCGAGCCTCACCCCGCCCGCGGGCCGCTGGGCGGTCGTCCGCAACGAGGACAGCGCCGTGATCGGCGGCCTGGTGCTGCGCCAGCTCCCGCCGTTCGACGAGGACTACGAGCTCGTCTGGCAGCTGCGCCCCGACGCCTGGGGCAGCGGATATGCCACCGAAGCCTCGCGGCGCCTCGCCGCCTGGGCCTTCGAGCAGGGCCTGGAGGAGCTGTTCGCGGTCGCCCGCCCCGAGAACGAGCGGGCCGCCGCCACGGCGCGGCGGCTCGGGATGGAGTGGGTCGGCCTCACCGACAAGTACTACGACACCGAGCTCAGCGTGTTCCGCATGCGCCCGCCGGACCTGGGGGGAGGCAGCTGACCGCACTCCGCGCAGCGGCAGCGCAACCCGCAGCCGGACCCGCCTGCCGGGGCCGCCGCAGCCGCGGCGGCCCCGGCAGGCGCTTGCGCGCTCCGGAGGGCTGCTGCGCCGGGCGGAGGTGGCGGACACCACAGCGCCCCGGCCCCGGTTGCGGACCCGCCGGAACGCCGCGGAAAAGCTCCCGTAACACGCACGTGGGACGATGGGCCGCCTGATCGGGCAGGAGCGGCCAGCGGGCGGCCGCGGCAGGGCACGTGCAGGGGGGAACCGTGGAGGAAACCGCCGGACCGGAGCGCTCCGCGCCCGCCGTCCGCGCCGCGCAGATCGGCGATATGGAGGCTGTGGCAGAGGTCTACGCCCACTACGTGGCGCACAGCGTCGCCACCTTCGACACGGAGCCGCGCTCCGCCGACACCTGGCGCGCCCTCTGGAAGGACAGCCGCGACGCCGGACGCCCCTTCCTCGTCGCCGAGCTGGACGGAGCGGTTGCCGGCTACGCCATGGTGGGGCCGTGGAAGCCCAAGCCGGCCTATCGGCAGACCGCCGAGGACTCCATCTACCTTGCGCCCTCGGCTACCGGCCGCGGCGCCGGCCGGGCCCTGCTGGAGGGGCTGCTGTCGGCGGCCGAGGAGGCCGGGCTGCGCGAGGTCGTCGCCGTCATCGCCGACACCCCCGAGCACGGCCAGGGTGCAGCCTCCCGCGCCCTGCACGCCCGCGCCGGCTTCACCGAGATCGGCCGCATGCCGCGCGTCGGCCGCAAGCACGGCATGTGGGTCGACACCGTCCTGATGCAGCGCTCCCTCGGGGACGCCGGCGCCGCCGGCCTCTGACCCTCCCCGCGCCCCCTCCCGGGCCCGCGCGGCCCGGCGGGGCAGCCGGCAGCGGTCGGCGAGGGGGCCGCTGCAGAGGTACCGGGATCCCCGCGGGCTCCCTGTCCGCCCGCCCAGAGGCCGATCCGGGCTCCCGCCCGGCGCGTCCGAACACCAGAGTCCAGGAGTCGCAGTCCCAGCAGTACAGCTTCACCGCGGCCGGCTCCTGCACGCCGGCCGCGCCGGGCTGCAGCGGCCGTGCAGGGGAGGTCCGCCGCCCTGGACGCCGAGGTGCCGGGCGGACGGCGCGGGGCACCGCCTAGAGCGCGTCGGACTCCGGGACGGCGTCCACCGCTCCGTCGAGGAGGGCCCGGGCCACGTCGGTGTCGGTGACCAGGGTGTCGATGATCCCGCTGCGCAGGGCGGCGCCGATCGCACCGGCCTTGGCCGCGTCGCCGGCGCCGGCGACGCCCACCACCTCCGGGACGCTGCGCAGCTGCTCAGCGCGGATGCTGACCACCCGCTCGTCCAGGTCGCAGAGGACCTGGCGGCCCTCGGCGTCGAACAGCTGCGCCGAGATCTCGGCGACCACCCCCTGCGCCGCGTAGCGGGTCCGCGCATCGGGGTCCAGCGCCTGGAAGACCGTGGAGTTGTGCTGGTCCCAGCCGCCGATCGCCACCACCGCCGTCGTGAGCCGGTCATAGAGGGCGAACGCCGCCGCGATCCCCGGGTCGGCCCGCAGCGTGTGGGCCGTCGCGGCGTCGGGCAGGATCAGCGGCGCATAGACCGGGTAGGCCGGGCCGCCGGACAGCGCCGCGGCGCGGCGCACCGTCTCCACCGAGCCTCCGTCGTCCGCCAGTTCGCTGAGCACCCCGTTGAGCTGGACGGCCGTGCAGTGCGGCAGCCGGGACAGCCGCGCGCCCATGATCTGCAGCGCCCTGCTCCAGGCCAGCCCGAGGACTTCACCGGGCTGCACGATCTCGCCGAGCAGGTCGGCCGCCGCCGCACCGAGGTCGGCGCGCGTCTCGGCCGAGTCGGGGGAGGCGGCGACGACGATGGCGCGGCGCAGGCCGTAGGCGGTGCGCAGGCGGTCCGACAGCTCGGCGTCCAGCCGGGCCGGCAGGCGCACGTCGATGCGGACGATGCCGCGGTCGCGCGCCGCCTCCAGGGCGCGGGCCACCTTGAACCTGCTCAGCCCGAACTCCTCGGCGATCTCCACCTTGGAGCGGCCGTCCAGGTAGAAGCGGCGCGCGATCTCTGCCAGCCGGACCAGTGCGGCCGGGCCCTCCGCCTCGGTGCGCCGCTCCGCGGGCGCACTGCTCGACTGTTTGCTCATATGAGCGGCATCATACTCTCCTGTGTTTCCCGCATTGACAGGGGCTGCGGTCCATGGCTTCAATGTGGGAAACATCTGTGACACACGCCGCTCATCTGAGCGGCACCGGTTGCGGGGTCGTTCCCATGTCCCCGCGCCGGCCGGCCCGGGACCGTCCCCCGGTGCCGGCCGGTGCCGCCGGCACCCCCAGTGCGAGGAGTCGACCACGTGCGAGCCGCCATCATCACCGAACCCGGGACCGTCACCGTGGGGGAGCGCCCCGATCCGGCGCCGGCCCCCGGCGGGGTCGTCGTCCGCGTCGGCGCCTGCGGTATCTGCGGCACTGACCTGCACATCGCCGACGGCGAGTTCCCGCCCAGCCCCTATCCGCTGGTGCCGGGACACGAGTTCGCCGGCGAGATCGTCGCCGTCGGCGATTCCGCGCCGGGCGGCCTGCAGGTGGGCGAGCGCGTCGCCGTCGACCCCTCGCTGTTCTGCGGCTACTGCGACTACTGCCGGGCCGGCCGCGGCAACCTCTGCGCCAACTGGGGCGCCATCGGCGACACCGTCGACGGCGCCTTCGCCGAGTTCGCCGCCGTCCCCGCGGCCAACTGCTACCGCATGCCCGAGGACATGACCTTCCAGCAGGGCGCGCTCGTCGAGCCGCTCTCCTGCGCCGTGCACGGCGTCCGCCGCATCGGCGTGGAAGCCGGCGAGCATTTCCTCGTCGTCGGTGCCGGCACCATGGGCCTGCTCCTGCAGCAGCTGCTGCAGCGCGCCGGCGCGCGCGTCACCGTCGCCGACCGCAACCGCGACCGGCTCGCCATCGCCGCATCGCTCGGCGCCGAAGCGACCACCGACGACACCGCGGCGCTGTCCGGCGCCGGGTTCCACGCCGCCGTCGACGTCACCGGTGCACCGCCGGCGATCGAAGCGGCCTTCGACGCGCTGCGCCGCGGCGGGCGGCTGCTCGTCTTCGGCGTCGCCCCCGACGACGCCCGGATCAGCCTGTCGCCGTTCCGCATCTACAACGACGAGATCACCGTGGTCGGGTCCATGGCCGTGCTGCACAGCTACGGCGCCGCCCTCGACCTGATGGCGGCCGGCGCCGTGGAGACCGCACCCCTGCTGACCCATACCCCCGGTCTGGAGGAGTTTCCCGCCGCCCTGGACCTGATGCGCGCCGGGACCGGCGTGAAGGTGCAGGTCGTTCCGGAGTCGGCGCAGACCTGACCGAAGCGCAGCCGCCCCGCAGGAGGGGCGGCTGCGCGTGCAGCCCCTGCGCCGACCGCCAGTGGCTGCCGCGCCGCCGGCACCGTCCGCCGGCGGCACCCCCCCACCCCCGAAAGCCCGAAGAAAGGCCCCCCGTGCGCCCCCTTCCCCGCATCGCCCGGCCGGCCGCCGCCCTGGCCGTGTCGGGCGTCCTGCTCACCGGATGCGCCGGAGCGGGCGCCGCCGCCGGAGGCGACGGCGCGACCCGGCTCGTCATCGCGATCGTGTCCAACCCGCAGATGCAGGACGCCATCGCCCTCGAATCGGAGTTCCGCGCCGAGAACCCCGGCATCGACGTCGACTTCGTGTCGCTGCCGGAGAACGAGGCCCGCGCCAAGATCACCACCTCGGTCGCCACCGGCGGCGGCGAGTTCGACGCCGTCATGGTCAGCAACTACGAGACCCGCCAGTGGGCCTCCTACGGCTGGCTGGAGAACCTCCAGCCCTACATCGACGCCTCGGACGACTACGACGACGAGGACTTCATCCCCTCCATCCGGGAGAACCTGTCGTCCGGCGGCGACATGTACTCGGTGCCGTTCTACGGCGAGTCCTCCTTCGTCGCCTACCGCGAAGACCTGTTCGAACAGGCCGGCGTGGAGATGCCGGAGGACCCCACCTGGGAGGAGGTCGCCGGCCTCGCCGAGGAGCTCGACGGCATCGAGCCCGGCGTCTCCGGCATCTGCATGCGCGGCCTGGCCGGCTGGGGCGAGGTCCTCAGCCCCTTCAACTCGCTGCTCAACACCTTCGGCGGCCGCTGGTACGACGAGGACTGGAACGCCGAACTCGACTCGCCGGAGTTCCGCCGCGCCGCCGAGTTCTACGTCGACCTCGCCCGCAGCCACGGCCAGCCGGGCGCTGCCAACGCGGGCTTCGGCGACTGCCTCAACCGCTACGGCCAGGGTCAGGCGGCGATGTTCTACGACGCCACCGCCATGGTCAGCACCATCGAGGACACCGAAGCCTCCACCGTCGCCGGCAAGAACGGCTACGCGCCGGCTCCGGTCGACTCCACCGACTACGGCGGCTGGCTCTACACCTGGTCGCTGGGCATCCCCGCCACCTCCGAGCACAAGGACGAGGCGTGGGCGTTCCTGGAGTGGATGACCGACAAGGACTACATCCGCCTGGTCGCCGACACCTACGGCTGGCAGCGCGTGCCCCCGGGCAACCGCATGTCCACCTTCGAGGAGCCCGAGTACCAGGACGTGGCCGGCGCCTACTCCGACGCCATGCTCGACGGCATCGAGCAGGCTGACCCGGAGGACCCCGGCACCCGCCCGGTGCCCTACGAGGGGATCGGCTTCCTCGCCATCCCCGAGTTCCAGGACCTCGGCACCCGCGTCAGCCAGCAGCTCAGCGCGGCCATCGCCGGCCAGATCACCGTCGATGAGGCGCTCGCCCAGAGCCAGGAGTACGCCCAGACCGTCGGCGACACCTATAAGGAGGGCGACCGATGAGCGCCACCGCCCCGCCGCGCCCCGAAGCCGGCGCCCCCGCGCCGCCGCGGCACACCCGCTCCCGGGCGGCGGAGCGCGCCGCCGGCTGGCGGCGCCGCGCACCGCTGATGCCGGCGCTGGTGTTCATGCTCATCGTGACGCAGCTGCCGTTCCTGGCGACGGTCATCTACTCGCTGCGCTCGTGGAACCTGCTGCGCCCCGACTCGCAGGGATGGGTGGGACTCGCCAACTACGCGGCGGTGTTCACCGACTCCCAGTTCCTCGGCGCGGCCCTCAACACCGTGCTCATCACCGCGGCGTGCGTGGTGGTGTCGATGCTGCTGGGGATCGGCCTGGCGCTGCTGCTGGACCGGCCCTTCCCCGGGCGCGGCGTGGTGCGCACGATGATCATCACGCCGTTCCTCATCCTTCCGGTGGCCACCGCGCTGCTGTGGAAGCACATCATGCTCGAGCCGGTGTTCGGGCTGGTCAACTTCGTGCTGAGCCCGTTCGGCTCGGACATCGACTGGGCGTCGCAGTATCCGGTGCTCTCGGTCGTGGTGGCCCTGGTGTGGCAGTGGACCCCGTTCATGGCGCTGCTGGTGCTGGCCGGCCTGCAGAGCCAGGGCGGCGACGTGCTCGAAGCGTGCCGCGTCGACGGCGCCGGCCCGTGGCAGACCTTCGTCCACATCACGCTGCCGCACCTGCGGCGCTACATCGAGCTGGGCGTACTGCTGGGCTCGATCTACGTCGTCAACACCTTCGACACGATCTACATGCTCACCCAGGGCGGTCCGGGGACCGCCAGCGCCAACCTGCCCTTCTACATCTACCAGCGCACCTTCCTCGGCTTCGACATCGGACAGTCTGCGGCGATGGGCGTGGTCGTCGTCGTCGGCACCATCATCATCGCGACCCTGGCGCTGCGCCTCATCTTCCGCACCTTCCAGACCGCGCAGGAGGCCTCGTGACCGCCCGCACCGCCCCCGCTCGGCGCACCGCCGGCGGAACCGCACTCACCGCCCTGACCTGGGCCGCCGGGCTGTTCTTCGTCTTCCCCGCGCTCTGGCTGGTGCTCACCGCGTTCAAGCAGGAGAACCAGGCCGCCACCGACCCGCCGACGCTGCTGTTCACCCCCACGCTGGACCGGTTCACGGCGGTCATCGGCGCCGACTTCGCGCCCTACCTGGGCAACTCCCTGATCGCGACGCTGGCCTCCACGGTGCTGGTGCTGCTCCTGGGCATTCCGGCGGCCTATGCGCTGTCGATCGCGCCGGTCAAGCGCACCTCCGACGTGCTGTTCTTCTTCATCTCCACCAAGATGCTGCCGGTCGTCGCCGTCGTCGTGCCGATCTACGTGGCCGCCACCCAGCTGTCCATGCTGGACAACATCTGGACCCTCGTGGTCCTCTACACCGCGATGAACCTGCCGATCGCGGTGTGGATGCTGCGCTCGTTCTTCCTGGAGGTGCCCGGCGCCATCATCGAGGCGGCCCGGGTCGAGGGGGCCGGCCTGCCGCGCATCCTGGTCTCGGTGATGCTGCCGATCATGGCGCCCGGCATCGCCGCCACCGCGCTGATCTGCATGATCTTCGCCTGGAACGAGTTCTTCTTCGCCGTCAACCTCACCGCGTCCCAGGCCGCGACGGTGCCGGTGTTCCTCACCGGCTTCATCACCAGCGAGGGCCTGTTCGTGGCCCAGCTCGCCGCGGCCGCGGTCATGGCGTCGCTGCCGATCGTCATCGTGGGCTGGATCGCCCAGCGCCAGCTGGTGCGCGGCCTGTCCATGGGCGCGGTGAAATGATCACGCGGCGCAGCGCCCCGCGCGCTGCCGCCGCAGCAGCGGCCCCGTAGGGTCGCGGTGCGGAAAAGAGCACCGCGCCCTGCGGGCGCACCCAGGACCACCAGGAGCTCCATGATCACCGTCTGCGGCGAGGCCCTGATCGACTTCGTGCCCGGCCCGGAGCCGGGCGACTGGCGGGCCCTGCCCGGCGGCGGCGCGGCCAACGCGGCCGTCGCACTGGCCCGGCTGGGCGCGCCCGCGCCGCTGCTGTGCCGGCTCTCCGGCGACCACTTCGGCCGCACCCTGCGCGACCACCTGGCGGACAGCGGTGTGGACCTGGGCCGCGCGGTGCAGGCCGGCGAGCAGTCCACGCTCGCCTTCGTCGCCTTCGATGCAGCCGGGTCGGCCGAGTACACCTTCTACCGGAACGGCACCGCCGACTTCCAGTGGCGCCCCGAGGAGCTGCCCGACGACACCGCGGGCAGCTGCGTCCACGTCGGCACGCTCGCCGCGGTCCTCGAGCCGGGCGCCGCCGTGCTGCGCGACTGGCTCGCCGAGCGCACCGGCACCACCGCCGTGTGCTACGACGCCAACGTGCGCCCCGACGTCCAGCCCGACCGCACCGCCTACCGCGCCTCGGCGGCGGCCTGGTGCGACACCGCGCACATCCTCAAGGCCAGCGCCGACGACCTCGCCTGGCTCTACCCCGGCACCGACCCGGTGGAGACCGCCGCGGCGATGCTCGACCGGCACCGGCTGCGGCTGGCCGTGGTCACCCTCGGCGGCGACGGCGCGGTGGGCCTGCTGCCCGGGCGGCCGCCGATCCGGGTGCCCGCGGTGCCGGTGGACGTGGTCGACACCGTGGGCGCGGGCGACGCGTTCATCGCCGCGGTGCTGGCCGCGCTGGACGGCGACGGGCTGCTCGACGGCCCCGCCCCGCTGGACACGCTCACGCCCGGCGACGTCACCCGCGCGCTGGACCAGGCGACCCGGGCCGCGGCGCTCGCCTGCACCCGCGCCGGAGCCCAGCCGCCGACCCGCGCCGAACTGGACGCCGCCTTCGGCGGCGGGGGCGGCGGCGCGGTGCCCGCGGAAGCGCCGGCGCCGGTCCGCGACCTCGGCGCACTGCTGGCGGGCCTGCAGCCGGAACTGCATCCGGGCACCTACGTCCACGCGAGCGCGGAAGCCGTGCCGCCGGGCGTGCGGCCGGTGGCGACCTTCGCCGAGGCCGAGGGGCTGACCCTGGTGTGCACCCGCGGGGAGGCCGAGGCTGCGGGCCTCGACCACGGCCCGGACAGCGCCTGGATCACGTTGCGCGTCCACTCGGCGCTGGACGCGGTCGGCCTCACGGCCGCCGTCGCGTCCGCGCTCGCCGACGCGGGCCTGTCCAGCAATGTCCTCGCCGGCTACCACCACGACCACCTGTTCGTCCCCCGCGCTGACGGCCGCCGCGCGGTGGAGCTGCTGGAGCGCCTCTCCGCGGAGGCGTCCCCGGCAGGGGAGACCGTGTAGCGGCGCGGTCCGGACGGTCCGCGCGAAAGCGGGGGAGCGGGGGAGTGGTGCTGCGGCGCGGCTCCGCCGCCTTGCGGGGAGCGGAGCCGTCCCCACCGTGTCCATCAGCCGTCTGCTTCCCTGTTCCCGGGGGCGTTCAGCGCCGATGTGCCCCCTGGTGGCCGGAACGGGCTCGGCAGCCCAGGCCGCGCGCGCCGTGGCTTACCGGTCCCTGCCCGGGGCGGAGACCGCTCCGTGCAGGCCCGCTCTACCAGCCCGGCCACGCGGCCGGCCGCCAGACCGGGTCGTATTGCGGTCGGGCCCGACCGCGCTGATCGCCGCCATCGCCCTGCCCGGTACCGGGCAGGGCGATGGCGGTCGAGCCGACCAGAATCCGGGGCGGGGCTGGCAGCAACCGCGCGGACGCCGTGTCCAGCTCTCCGCCGCCGGCTTCGGGGCAGGTGCAGCAGCGGCACGATCGCTGCAGACCGAAGCAGGGGAGCGGCCCCGCGGGGTGCGCAGGAGGTGCGCTTCTCTTCGGACGGCGCGGCTGCGGTTCCACCGCCTCCCAGCGGTGTTAGTGATCTACGCCGTAAAGGTGGCAGTGGCGTTCACGCCACCCGATACAGATCCAAGAAGCGGCTGCGCCGCCCCTGTCCCACAGAGCCTGCGACTGCTTTCGGCCCGGTCAGCCGCTCACGGCGCCGAGCTGAGCCATCAGCGTGAAGGTGTCGCCGACCACCCAGTACTCGCAGAAGCGGTCGCCGCGCAACCGGAAGAAGTCCGCACCCGGGTACTGGACGCGGGTGCCCAGTGGGGCGGTGGCGGCGTCCAGGCCGCCGGCGTAGTCAGCGCTGAACAGCCAGTGCGCGGCGACCAGGCCGCCGGCGTCCACGACCGGTCCCACCTCGACGGTGGTGGAGATCGACGAGAACATGGCGTGGGTGGTGCGGATCTGGTCGGCGATCGCGAAGGGACCGTGCACGTCGCGGCCGGGCCAGTGGGCGACGGCGTCGTCGGTGAACACCTCCCGGGCGAGCACGTCGAGGTCGGCGGTCGGCGCCTCCCACAGGCCGGGCAGCCAGCGGGCGTAGAGCGCGGATACGGCGTTGGGGTCGAGGGCGCGGTGCGTCGGTTCGTCCATGGATCCTGGTTAGCACCCGTGGGTGACATCGCAGCGCAAGGTGCGGCCGCGCGCCGGGACCCGATCGGGCCGCCACCGAGCAGGCTCGCCGGCTGGGCCGGGCCACCGCCGTCCACCAGCGGCGGCGCCGGTGCGGCCGCGCGCACGCGGACGCCTGGAGCAGCGGCGGGGCTCGTCCTGCGCAGGAGAGCCGGCGCCTACGGCGAAGGCCCGGGGCCGGGGGAGGGCGCGGTGGAACGCCTGCCAGGCCGACAGAGGAGCGGACAGAGGATCGGGGTGCCAGCGGCCTGCCGGCAGGCGGGCCGCCGCTGGACCCCTGAGCCGGTGGCCGGCGCGGAGCAGGCGGTCGGCCCGCTGGTGCGCCGGCAGCCTGCTGGTCAGCGCTGGCGTGCGGTGGCGGCGTAGACGCCGCCCAGCGCACCAGGGAGCCCCGAGAGGCCGTCCGGCGGCGGCGCCCACTGGGCCGCCGGCCCGCTCGGCGCAGTGGGCGCCGCGGGGAGCTCGGGCAGCGCCGGAATCTCGGGCACCGCCCAGAACGCGCCGGGGGAGGGGAGCGCGGCCGAGTCAGGCGCGGTACCGTCTCCGCCACCGGGCGCCTCCTCCGCGGCAGGGACGCGGTCGGAGGGCCCGCCGCCCGCCGCCTCTCGCACAGCCGCCTGCAACGCGCCGCGGTCGCGCCCCAGCCACGCCGTCAGCAGGAACGGGTCCCGGCCGGCCCGGTCTGCCAGTGCCGCCGCGGCCGCGGTGATGTGGCCGCAGCCGCCGCCCCAGGCCGGGCAGGCGCACGTGGCGAGCGTGCCGCCGATCCCGTCCGGCAGCAGCGCAAGGCCGAGCACCGCGAAGACCTGCTCGGTCTCCGGCGGCAGCACCCCCGCCAGGATCCGGCTGCCGAACAGCGGCTGGCTGGCCAGTGCTGCGGCGGCGCGCGCCCAGTCGGCATCGTCGAGCACCGGGCGGATCAGGCTCACCGGAACCCCGTCCGGGCCGCCGATCCGCACCTGCACCTCACCCGGCACCACGCGCACCGGGCTCTGCGGCGCCGGCGGTGCGCCTTCGGCCTCCAGCGCGGCGCGCACCCGCGCCGTCCAGCGGGGGTCGGCAGCGGAGGAGGCTGCGCGGCTCACTGCACCACCGCCTCGGGGCCGAGCTGCACCGCGGTCCGCAGCTCCTCGGTGGACAGCTCGGTCAGCCAGTCCTCGCCGGTGCCCACCACCGTCTGCGCAAGGGCCTTCTTGCGCTCGATCATCGCGTCGATCCGCTCCTCCAGCGTGCCCGCGCACACCAGCTTGCGCACCTGCACGTCGCGCCGCTGGCCGATGCGGAACGCCCGGTCGGTGGCCTGGTCCTCCACCGCCGGGTTCCACCACCGGTCGATGTGCACGACGTGGTTGGCCGCGGTCAGCGTGAGCCCCGTCCCGGCGGCCTTCAGCGACAGCAGGAACACCATCGCGCGGCCCGGGGCACCGCTTTGGAAGTGCCGGACCATCTCCTCGCGGCGGGCCCGCGGAGTGCCGCCGTGCAGCCAGAGGACCTCGCAGCCCAGGCGCTCGGCCAGATAGGGGGCGAGCCGGTCGCCCAGGGCGCTGTACTGCGTGAAGCACAGCGCGCGCTCGCCGCGCTCGGCAACCTCCTGCAGGAGCTGCTCCAGCCGCTCCAGCTTGCCCGAGCGCCCCGGCAGCGGCGAGCCGTCGCCGAGGAACTGGGCCGGGTGGTTGCAGATCTGCTTGAGCCGCGCCATCGCCGCCAGCACCAGGCCCTTCCGGGCCATCCGGTCGGCCTGGCCGGCGCCCCCGCCGCCGGCGTTCTTCTGCTGCTCGTCCAGCTGCTCGGACAACTCGTCCACCGCGGCCCGGTACAGCGACGCCTGCTCGGGGGTGAGCGTGCACCAGGTGAGCATCTCCTGCTTTTCGGGCAGGTCGGCGATGATGCGCCGGTCGGTCTTGAGGCGGCGCAGCACCAGCGGCCCGGTGGCCCGCTTCAGGGGATCGGCCGCCGCCGCGTCGCCTTCGGCCACCGCCCGCTCGATCTGCGCGGCGCCGCGCAGGAACGGCGCCTTGGGGCCGAGCAGCCCGGGGTTGGCGAACTCCAGAACCGACCAGAGCTCGCCCAGGTCGTTCTCGACCGGGGTGCCGGTCAGGGCGATGCGCTCCTGGGCGGGCAGCGACCGCACGGCGCGTGCCTGCTGCGTTCCGCTGTTCTTGATCGCCTGTGCCTCGTCGCAGACCACCCGGTGCCAGGGCAGCGCGGCGAGCATCTCGGCGTCGCGCTGCAGCACACCGTAGGTGGTCACCACCAGGTCGGCGCCGCCGGCCGCGCGGGCCAGCGCGTTGCCGTGGGCCCGATCGGGGCCGTGGTGGGTGTGCACGCGGAGCTTGGGCGCGAACTTCTCGGCCTCGCGCACCCAGGTGCCGACCAGCGACACCGGGCACACCATGAGCGTCGGGCCGGGGGCGCCGCCGCCGGCCCGTTCGTCGCACAGCACCGCCAGCATCTGCACGGTCTTGCCCAGGCCCATGTCGTCGGCGAGCACGGCGCCCAGGCCGAGCCGGCCGAGGAGCCGGAGCCAGGCGGCGCCGCGCCGCTGGTAGGGGCGCAGCTCGCCGGCGAAGCCGGGCGGGTCGGCGAGCGGCGCCAGGCGGAGGTCGGGCGCGCCGTCGAGGAGGGCGCCCAGCGCCCCGTCGGCGTCGACCGCGTCCACCGGTGCGGGGGCGCCGGCGCCGGACAGCGCGGCGCGCAGGGCCTCGTCGCGGCGCATCGCTCCGCTGCCGCGGCGGCGCAGGAACTCCAGTGCGGCGCGCACGTGCCCCTGGTCCACCTCCACCCAGCGGCCGCGCAGCCGCACCAGGGGCTGTTTCAGGCGGGCCAGTTCGGCGAGTTCGCCCTCGTCGAGCTCTGCGCCGCCCAGCACGGCGGAGAAGGAGAAGTCAACCAGGTCCGACGGGGAGATCCCGCCGCCCGAGGAGGGCGCGGGGGCGGGGTCCTGCTCGCGCAGGACCAGCCGCAGGCCGAGGCGTGCGGCGTCCATGCCCTGGGGCAGGACGACGGCGAATCCGGCGGTGTCCAGGCGGGGCGCTGCGTCGCGCAGGAACGCGTAGGCACCGCCGGTGCCCAGTTCCACGGCCGAGGGGGCCAGGTCGCGCAGGGCGTCGCGGATCGGCGGGAACGCGCGGGCGGCGCGCTCCAGATCGGCGAGGAGGGTCTCGGCGGCGTCGGAGGGCAGCCGGCCGCCGCTCGCGCCGGACCAGAGGTGCTCCAGCGGCAGTTGGAGGCTGGGGTCGTCGGGTGCGGCCGCCCAGAACTCGACCCGCCAGGTCTCCGAGCCGCCGGCGGCGCTGCCTTCGGCCGTGCGCTCGGGTTCGACCAGGCGCAGGACCAGGCGGGTGCGGCCGCCGCCGGCGGCAGCGCGGTGCCACGCGTCCAGCCGCCCGGCGGCCGGTGCATCCGGCCGGACGCCGGAGCGGTGCAGCGCCTCTTCACCGGCGCGGGGTCCCGCGGCGGCACGGACGGCGGCGTCGAGCAGCGCGGACAGCACGTCGTCGACCAGAGCCGCGGGCGGTGTGCCGGGGCTCAGGGCGCGGGCTGCCGCGGGCAGGGCGTCAGCGAGTGCGGTCCGGTGGGCGGCGTCGTCGCCGCGCAGCACCGGGCGCCAGGAGACGGTGCTCAGGCCGCCGGCGGTGTCGCGGCTGAGGGCGGGCAGGAAGCAGCCGCGCCGGGCCAGCGACCGGGCGAATTCCTCGACCGCGGCCAGGTGGCGCGCCTCCGGTCCGGTGCTTCCCCGGGCGGCGGCGCGGATCACGGGGCCGGCGTCGGTGGCGGGGACGCGCCGCGCGGGCACCCGCCAGGTCCGGTACTCCAGTGTCGGCGCCGGCTCGGGGGCGGCAAGCGCCGGTGAGGCGGTCGGCATCTCCGCGGTGCCCGGCAGCAGCACCTCGGCGGTGGTGGCGGTGCCTGCGCCGTGCGTCATCCGGCCGAGTGCGCCCGCCGAGAGCGCGAACGGGTGCCCGCCGCCGTCGGGACTCCCGGCCGCGGCGTCCTCGCCCCACACCCACAGAGCGCCCTCGCTCCAGCACCAGTGCAGGACCCGCGCGCTTCCCCCGTCCGTCACCACCCGCCCATTGTGTCCCACCCCGCCGACACTCCCGGTCGCCGCGGCGGCGCAGCAGGTTCAGCGGCGCCGCATTCCCACGATGTCGGGTGCCGTCTCGGTGAAGCCGTGCCGCTTGTACAGGCGGCGCCCGGGAGGGTCGGCGAGCAGGCTGATGTCGGCTCCGGGGGCGTCTTCTTCGATCGCGGCGGTGAGCGCGCTGAGCACGGCGTCGCCGATCCCGCGACGCTGGTGGCCGGGGAGCACGGCCATGTCGATGATGTGGAAGTACCAGCCGCCGTCCGCGATCACCCGCCCCATCCCGACGGTCTCTCCGGTGGCGCGGTGGACCGCGCGGACGGCCGCCCATGCTCCGCCGATGCCCCGCTCGGCCTGTTCGCGCGTCGGTTCCGACAGCCCCGCTTCGCGGCGCAGCCGGAGGTAGTCGTCGACCGAGGGCGGGCCCGCCACCACGTCGTAGTCGCTGTCGCCGGTGCTGTTCATCGGTGTTCCTTTCGCTGTGCCGAGTGGGGCAGGGCCGGCCGGGCCGCAGATGGATGCGGAGGCTGCCGGGGGCCGCGGTGGGCTGCTGTTGCCTCCCGGTTGTGTACCAGGTGGTGCGGGTCCGCAGCTCCGCGGGCACCTCCCCGGCGGTCCCGGCGCGACTCACGGCTGCACCGCTACACGGGCCGGGCGTGGCTTCCAGAGGAGCACGACCGCGGCGAGTCCGGCGGCGGTCGGAGCCATCGATGGGGCTCCGAGTGCCGGCGCCAGGCCGGCCTGGCGCGTTGGTGTCGGGGGTGAGGAGGAGGGTGAGGCCGACGAGGACGGCGGCCGCGAGCAGGGCCGTCGCCAGGGGGCGCCGCCCAGCGTCTCCCTGCCGCGGCCGCCCCGATTGCGATTGCCCACGCCGCAGCGCCGGCGGCCCCGACAGCGGTCAGGATCACCTGGTAGGCGGTGACTGCGCTGTCGATCCGTGCAGCGCTGTAGGCCGGGTAGCCCTCGCGGATGTGGCTGGCGAGCAGTTGGGTCGTGGCGCTGTCGGCGTAGGGGAGCGCCGTCGCGATGACGGTGGGGCCCACTCGCCTCCATCGCGGTCGGAAAGGCTGTGAGCTGGAGCGATTGCGGCGTGTCGACGGTAGGACGCAGGTGCGGGAGGGGTATGAGGGACCGGTGAGCGCTGAGAACGGGAGTCCGACGATGCACCTCGCCACCGCGACCGCGCCGCAGGCGGCGGCGCTGTACGCCCTGCTCTGCGTGTTGGCGCCGGACGGCGCCGCGCTGCCGCTCCGCCGGGTCCCGGCGCCGCTGCTGCAGGGCGGTCCGGTGGACAGCGCCGACACCCCGCTCGACGAGGACGGGCTCGCCCGGCTGCTTGCCGAGCTGGCCGCCGACGGCCGGATCGCTCTCGAGCCCGAGGACGGCGGCAGCGGCTACGGCGTCCGCATCCCGCCGGACGAGGCCGCCGCAGCCCGCTCCGCGCTCGACGGCACCGCCGCGGCGACCGGCGAGCAGGCCGCGCGGATCCTGGAGGCGGCCCGCGGGCTCGACCCCGACTTCGAAGCCGCGGGCTACCGCGCGCTGCGCGAACTGCGCGAGCACGCGCTCGGCCCGGTCCACCCCGACACGCTCGCCACCGCCCTGCACTGTGCCCGCCTCGCCCAGGTCGGCGCCCCCTCCGAGCGCACCCGGGAATGCGCCCGGATCCGCACCATCGCTGAGCGCGAGCTGGGCGCCGACCACCCCGTGACGCTCGCCGCTCGGCGCACCGCCGCCGAGGCGCGCTCCGAGGCCGGCGACCCCGCACTCGCCCACGAGGAGTGCGCCAAGGTGGCGGCGGCGTGCGATCGGCGCTGGGGGCCCGGCCACCCCGAGACGCTGTCGGCGCTGCTGCACGCCGGCGTCGCGGCCGGGCATCGGGGCTACACGGCCGCGGCCGCCGAGCTGCTCGACACGGTCGCCGAGCGCGCCGAAGCGCAGGGCGGTGCCGAAGACCCCGTCGCGCTGGAGGCCGTGCGCGAGCGCGCCTTCCTCGCCCTGGCCGCCGGCGATGCGGCGGGCGCCCTGCAGCGGTTCGACCGGGTGGCCGCGGCGTCCGCCCGCACCCTGGGCCCCGAGCACCCCGACACCCTCGACGCCCGCTTCCACCAGGCCCTGGCCTGGGCGCGCACCGGAGAGCGGGACCGTGCCTGCGCCGCGCTCTCCGAGGTCGCCGGTGTCCGCACCGCCCGCCTGGGCGCCGACCACCCGGCAACCGCCCGCACCCGCGCCGCCCTGACGACCCTGGAGCGCTCCGTCTGATCGCCCCCGGATCCTGGGTGGAGACGGCCCGTTTCCGCTGCGCGGCCCGAGTCTGCTCCTGCGGCGAGTCGGTCGACGGCCTCGGTGATCGGCACTCGGGTGCCCGTCTCCGCAGCTGCGGAGGCCCGGAGCAGCGGCTCGGCGGCGGATCGTCCGCCGCGAGCGCGGCGCGGTCCGCGGGGATCGCGCCGGGCAGCCGGATTTGCGGGCGGACCCGCGCTCCAGCATGGCCGGGAGAGGGTGGTGAGCAGGACGATCGCGTCGAATCAGTGGAAGAACCGGGCCTGGTTCCGGGCGGTTCCCGCGATGAAGAGCGGTACCTGGTCGCTCACGCGCTCAGTGGGCAGCGCGTCGGTCCGCTGCTCGTGCCAGCGCTCCCCGGTGCGGCGCCGCCGCGTATTAGCATCGGCCCATGCTGGTGTGGATCAACGGGCCGTTCGGCGGCGGCAAGACGCAGACGGCGCATGAGCTGCACCGGAGGCTGCCCGGAAGCGTCGTCTGCGACCCCGAGCACGCGGGGATCGGGCTGCACCGGATGATGCCGCGCGAACTGCGGGGGGACTTCCAGGACTTCGCGGCGTGGCGGTCCGGTGTCGCCGAGGTCTTGGACGAGGTGCTGCGCCGCCACACCGGCGGCCCTGTGCTGGCGCCGATGACGCTGGTGGACCCGGGCTATTTCACCGAGATCGTCGGCCGCCTGCGCGGCCAGGGCCACACCGTGCACCACTTCGCCCTGCTGGCCGATCGGAAGACCGTGCTGAAGCGGCTCCGCGAGCGCAGTGCGGTGCACGCCCTGCGCGGCCGCCACCCGCTGAAGCAGGAGAGCTTCGCGGTGCGCCGCCTCGACGACTGCCTGGAGCGGCTGTCCCAGCCGCAGTTCGCCGAGCACGTGCACACCGACCGCCTGACGGTGCCGCAGGTCGCCGACCGCGTCGCGGCTATGGCCGGAGTGCGCCTGCGGCCCACCACCGACGGACCCGCGCGCCGCTTCCTGCGCACCACCTGGACCAGCATCAAGCACATCCGCCTGGGTTGAACCCCGCAGCGCCAGAGGCGCGCGGCGTCCGCGGGTCCCTATGCGCTGTGCGGATGCAGGGGGCCAGAGCCCGGCGCTACTCTGCCCGGCATGCCTCCCCTCGACCGCCGGCGCCGCCGCGCCATCACCGTCACCGCCACCGCGGCAGCTGCGCTCGCAGCCGCGGTCGGGCTGCTCTTCGACCCGCTGTCGGCGGCGGCGCTGGTGGCGGCCGCCGTCCTGGTGGCGGTGACCGGGGCGCTGGTGTGGTGGGCCACCGGGGGGATCCGCCCCGAGCGTGCCGTCACGGCGCTGGTCCTCCTGGTCTGGGGCGCTTGCGCGGTGGGCGGGATCCTCGGCTCTGCGGCGGCCTCTCCGCTGCGGCCGCAGCCTCTCGTGGCGACCCAGAGCATGACGCCCAACCCGTTCGAGACCACCACCGACTTCGGCTGGTTCGCCTACTCGCCGCCGCCGGACGCCTCCGCACCCAGTGACCTGCCGGCGTCCTCCGGCCCGCCGGAGGGCGCCGGGCTTGCCGGTGAGGGGACCAGCACGGGCACCATGGTGCTGCCGCCGGCGTTCTCCGACCCGCACCGCACGCTGGGCCTGGGCCTCGGCTGGTTCCCTGCCCTCGGTGCAGCTATCGCCTACCGGCGAACGCGCCCGGCCGGTGGCGCAGCCGCTGCCACCAGCTCTGCGATTGAGGACGCGGGCCCGCAGCAGCCGGATTCCTGAGGCGCTCCAGCGCCCGGGTTCTTCCCGCTCGGCGTGGTGCCGCCACGTGGGAAGCGGCGGCACCACGCAACCTCAGACGTCAGTGCCGAGCAGGTGCCGGGCGATCACCGTCCACGCGCCGGGGGAGACGTGGCCGACGGGCGTGCCCGGGGACACCTCCGCGGCGCGCAGGGCAGCGTCGACCCGGGCCCGGGGGTGGCTGCGGCGCAGCGACGCGGCGAGGGAGCCGCCCACGCCGCGGAAGCCCTCACCGACGAGTTGCCGGTAGGCGGGCAGCGCGGAGGGCGGAAGCAGCGGACGGTCGCGGCGCCGGATCAGCAGCAGGCCGCCGTCGACGCTCGGCCGCGGGCGGAACCGGTCGCGGCGCACCGGGCCGGCGTAGTGCCAGTCGAACTCCGGCCAGCTCAGCACGGTGCGCCGGGTCCAGCGGCCCGCGGTGCCGGCCCGCTTGCGCGCGACGTCGTTCTGCACGAGCAGCGCCGCTGACTGCAGCGCCGGCGCGGTCAGGCACCGGTCGACGATCGCTGCGGTCTGCGCGAAGGGGATGTTGCCGACCATCCGGAACGGGGTACCGGGCAGCCGCGCGGCCGTGACGTCCTCCTCGATGACCCGCACCTGCGGGTCGCGGCCGAATCGGCGGCGCAAGCGCTCGGCGAAGGCCGGGTCGATCTCGTAGGCGTCGACGTGGAGGTCGGCGGCGCGCAGCGCGCGGGTGACGCGGCCGTCGCCGGAACCGGGCTCGACGGCGCGGTCGCCGGGAGCGGCGCCGGCCAGGCGCACCAGGCGGCGGGCAACCGAGGAGTCGGCGAGGAGGTTCTGCGACAGGGTGCGGCGCCGCTCCCGGGGCCTTCCGGCGGAGGCCGCGGCCGGGGCAGGGGTGCGGGGCGCGCTGGAATGGGCGCGCCGGCGCGGATTGGCGGGCATGGGTGTCCGTTTCTCGCCGCCGCGGTTGCGGCGGCCGGCCAGGACGGGCGGCGCGGTCGCCCCGCCGTCCGTCCGAAGGGATCGGGGACGCGCGGTGGACCCGGACTGGCCGGTGAGAAGGGGACGCGCGCAGAGCAGGCGGCGCCCTGTCCCGCCGCGCAGGCAGCGCGGGGGAGGGGAGGGGCGTGCTCTGCGGCCGAACGGTCGGATGCCCGGGCACGAGCACCAGCCGACCCGGAAGAGGGCGGGCAGGGCACTCGGGACGGCGGGCAGCCGCAGGGCACCGGTGTCAGCACACCGGAGGCGGTTCGGTCAGGTCAGGCGTCAGCGGCGGTCCGGGCCGGCGGTCCGGACGCGGATGTAGTGCCAGGCGGAGCCTGGGGTCGCGCACCGGGCCGCGAGGCCGGTGCGGAAGATCGCGTTGAAGGCACCCATAGTGCGGCCGAAGCTAGCAAGCGGCGCGGACGGCGTCGATCCGTTTTTTCGCAGTCACTCACTCCCCGTTATGAATCTACATCGTAAAGGTCGTGGTTTTAAAAAAGACAAGCCAACTACCCAAAGGAGCGGCTTCGCCGCCCTCTCCAACCAAAACGGAGGGCTCCTCTCGGCGTCGCTACGTGAACGGGGCCGTACCTGCCTGGGCGGCTCGGCTTCGCGAGCACGGTGCCGGGCACGTGCACCGCCGCGCCCGGAGGAGTGGCGTCGCTGCCGGGATGCCGTACCGCGGCGCGGAGGCCCGGGGCGTACGCGGTTCGAGCCAGCCTCCCTCGGCAGCGCGGTGCGAGCGGTGGGAACAGGGCGGATCCTGCACTCTGAGCGGAAACCTTCCGGAGAGCCGCGGGTCAGGGCCGCGCGCCGGTGCGGAGCACGGCCGCCGCACAGGGCACGGTGCACGCGGCGCCCGCCGCGGCCCCGAACGCCAGCGCGGTCCCCAGCGGCAGCCACAGGGCCAGCGCGCCCACCGCGACCGCCGGGAGGCCGGATCCGAGGTAGAAGAAGACGTACAGCGCGCCGGTGACGGCGCCGCGCTGGTGTTCGGGCGCGACCGCGTCGACCGCCGCCGCTGCACCCCCGTAGGCGAGGCCGTGGCCCGCACCGGCCAGCAGTGCGGCGGCCAGCACCGCGGTGAGCGAAGCTCCGCCTGCCGCAGTGAGGAGGAGCAGGCCCGCGCCGAGGGCGGCGAGGCCGGCGAGCTGTGCGTCGCGGGCGGCGGCGCGGCGCACGATCGGCTGCATCGCTACCGAGCAGGCGAGGACCGCGGCGAGCACGGTGCCGGTCGCGGCGGGCCCGCCCAGTCCCTCGCCGGCCAGGAGTGAGGGCAGTACGGCGAGGAAGAGCCCGGCCGCGGCCCAGGCGAGGAACCCCGACATCGCGGCGGTGGCGAAGACCGCGCGGATGCCGCGCGGGATGCGCGGCCGCACCGGTCGCCAGTGCCGCAGCCCGGCGCCTTCCGGCGCACTGCGCAGGGTGCGGTGCGGCCGGCGGAGCCGGAGCCAGCCGATGGCCAGCAGGGCCAGGTGGGAGGCGAACGGGACGGCGGTCGGGGCGGGCGCGTACTCCGCGAGGACGCCGGCGGCGAAGGGGCCGGCGGCGGTGCCGGTGAGGAAGGCGGCCCCGGTCAGCAGGGCGGCGCGGCCGGGGCCGCCGAGCGTGTTGCGGGCGATGAGGACGCCCGCGGCGGTGGTGGCGGCGCCCATTGCCGCGCCCTGGGCGACGCGGCCGGCGGTCAGCCAGGCGGCGCTGTCGGCGAGGAGGAAGCAGAGCGAGCCGACCGCTGCGGCCGCGATGCTCGCCCGCAGCACAGGCCGGGGGCCCAGTGCGTCGGAGGCTTGGCCGAACACCAGCAGTGCGGGTGCGCTGACCAGGGCGAAGGTGGCGAAGAGCAGGGTGGTGCCGAGGTCGGTGAGGCCGAAGGCGCCCTGGTAGGCGGGCAGGAGCGGGCTGGGTAGGTAGGCGCCGGCGGTGAGCACGACGAGGAGGTAGATGCCGGTGCGGACGGCGCGCCGGCCGGACTGCGGCGCGGGCGCGGGTGCGGTCGGGGCCTGGGGCGGGAAGGTGTCGCTCGTGGTCACGAACCCAGGATCGGCGACTTTAATCATGAGCACAATCAATGGTTTTACTCGTGGAGTGTGCAGATTTATTGCACAATGGGGGCATGATCGATCCCCGGTTGAAGGTGCTGCAGATGGTGGACCGGCACGGCACGGTCACTGCTGCAGCTGCCGCGCTGAACTACACTCCGTCGGCTGTCTCCTACCAGCTGCGGCAGCTCTCCGCCGACCTCGGCGCCGATCTGGTGGCGCCGCAGGGGCGGGGGATCCGGCTGACTGCGGCGGCGTTCGCGCTGCTGGACCACGCGGAGGGGCTGTTCGCCGAGGCGGAGCGCGCCCGTGCGGCGCTGGCTGCGGCGGACGGGGATCCGCGGGGCCGGTTCACCGTGTGCGGCTTTTCGACCGCGGCGATGCGGCTGCTGCCGCCGGCGGCCGCGGCGCTGCGTGAGCGCTTCCCGCACGTTCGGCTGCGGGTGATCGAGGCGGAGCCGGAGCGCTGCTTCGATCTGCTGGCCGCGGAGGAGGCGGATCTGGCGCTGGTGGTCAATACCGCGGATACGCCCGCCTACGGCGATGACCGCTTCGACCGGCGGCACCTGTTCGACGATCCGCTCGATCTGGTGGTGCCGCGGGGGCACCGGTTCGCGGGGGCCGCCAGTGTCGGCCTGGCGGAGGCGGCGGAGGAGTCGTGGATCGTGGGCCAGCCGGGCGGTGCATACCACGGGCTGGTGCTGTCGGCCTGCCTGGCTGCGGGGTTCACGCCGCGGATCGACCATTATGCCGATGAGTGGAGTACCGGGACGGCGCTGGTGGCGTACGGGTTCGGCATCATCCTGGTGCCGCGGCTGGCGCGGCTGATCGATGCGGAGGAGCTGGTGCGGGTGCCGCTGCACGGTGATCCTGCTCCGGCGCGCCCGATCACTGCGGCGCTGCGCAACGGCGGCCGGGGGCATCCGGTGCTGGCGGCGGCGCTGGAGGAGATCACCCGGCTGGCGGGGGAGCTGGTGCCGTCGGGCGGCGGTTCCGGCGCGGTGGGCCCGGTCCTGCGTGCGGGTGGCGAGGAGGAGCCGCTGCAGCTGTGACGGGGGCGGGCGCCAACCGGGTGTGCTGGCGCCCGCTGCCGCGGTCCGGCTCAGTCGGTGGGCACGATGACGGCGCGGCCCTGGATTTCTCCGTGGTGCAGGCGCCGGTAGACCTCCGGTCCCTGTTCCAGGGTGTAGCGCTCGACGTGGACGCCTACGGCGCCGCGCTTGGCGAGTTCGATGAGTTCGATGAGTTCGGAGCGGGTCCCCCAGTAGGTGATGCCGGCCCGGACTCCGTAGGGGACGTCGGAGAAGCCGACGGGCTGGGCGCCGCCGGCGATGCCGACGATGTTGAGGTCGGCGTCCTTGGCGAGCATCTTGGCGCCGAGGTCGACGGTGGGTTGGGCGCCGACGAAGTCGAAGACGGCGTTGGCGCCGCGGCCGGAGGTGAGGTAGCGGACGGCGTCGATGGCGCTGGAGTCGGACTGGAGGGTGTGGTGGGCGCCCATCCGGGTGGCGAGGTCGAGGCTTTCCTGGCGGACGTCGAGGGCGACGACGGTGGCTGCGGTGGTGGCGCGGAGCAGTTGGACGGCGACGTGGCCGAGTCCGCCGACGCCGATGACGACGGCGGTGGCTCCGGGGTAGAGGTTGCGGGCTGAGCGTTTGATGACGTGGTAGGGGGTGAGGCCGGCGTCGGTGAGCGGCACGGTCTGGACCGGGTCGAGGCTGCCGATGGGGACGAGGTGGCGGGCGTCGTCGACGAGCAGGTAGTCGGCGAGTGCGCCGGGTCGGCCGAGTCCTGGCGGGTTGATGCCGAGTTCGGCGGCGCGGACGCAGTAGTTCTCTTCGCCGAGTGCGCAGGCGCGGCAGACGCCGCAGCCCCAGGGGCCGTAGACGATGGCGGCGTCGCCGACGGCGACGGAGGCGACGCCTTCGCCGACCTGGGCGACGGTGCCGGCGGCTTCGTGGCCGAGGGTCATCGGCAGTGCGTAGGGGAAGTCGTCGGCGGGCCAGCTCATGACGGCGATGTCGGAGTGGCAGACGCCGGCGGCGGTGACTTTGAGCAGGACCTGGCCGGGGCCGGGCTGGGGTGCGGGGATCTCGACGACTTCGGGGTCGTGGCCTACTGCCGTGTACTGGATGGCGCGCATCCGGTCCTCCTGGGTCGCTGCCGTGTCGGTCCCGGCGCTGTGCGCCGCTGCCGGTGGCTTTCCCAGCGGTCGCCTACGGCCATCTCAGCGGGGCGTCAAAGCCTGGTTGGGCGGTGGGTGCTGAGGTGTCCGGCGGTCCAGCCCAGCCCGGCTGCTGCGAGGGCGGCTGCGGCTGTTGCGGCGAGGTGGGCGGCTGGGAGGTGGGCTGCGGTCCAGTGTGCGGCGTCGAGGTTGGCGGTCAGGGTGGCGAGGCCGAGGCCGGTGAAGAAGGCGGCGCAGCCTGCTTGGAGGGCGAGGTAGCGCGAGCGGGTGGTGTGGTCGGTGGGGGCGCCGGAGCGCAGCATCAGCAGTACCGAGCCGCACACGGTGAGGAGGGCGGCCAGGGGTATTGCGACGGCGGCGGCGAGGGGTCCGGACCCGTCGGGTGGGCCGCCGAGTGCGCTCCAGTGGAGGGCTACCGGGTCGGGGAGGCGGTGGCGGAGGAGGAGCGGGGCGCTGAGCGCTGCGGCGGCCGGCGTGTAGAGGGCGGCGGTGGCGGCGAGGAGGGGTGCTGTTGCGGTGCGCGGGGCCGGTGGCGCGGTCACGGAGTTCCTCGGTGGTGGAGCGGGCGGGTGTCTGTGCTGCGGCGGGGCCCGGTGTGCTGGACAGTGTCGCAGAGGGCCGACCGGGTGGGCCGTTTCGGGTGCGGGCTGTGCGGGAGGGGAGGGGCGAATTGACCGGAGTGCGGGGGCGTGGCCAGACTGATCGGCAGCGGCCCGCGGTGGGCCGTATCGCACCCCTCTTACCCCCGGGAGTACCGATGTCGCTGGTCGCGGGCGTCGACTCGTCCACTCAGGCCACCAAGATCGTTGTCCGCGATGCGGCGGACGGGTCGCTGATCCGGCAGGCGCAGGCGGCGCATCCGGTGGGGACGGAGGTGGATCCAGAGGCGTGGTGGTCGGCGCTGCGGGAGGCGGCGTCGGGCGGGCTGCTGGAGGGTGTGTCGGCGGTTGCGGTGGCGGCGCAGCAGCACGGCATGGTGGCGCTGGACGAGGGGGGTTCGGTGGTGCGGCCGGCGTTGCTGTGGAATGACACCCGGTCGGCGGGGGATGCTGCGGACCTGGTTGCGGAGTTTGGCGGTCCTGCGGTGTGGGCGGATGCGGTGGGCTCGGTTCCGGTGGCCAGTTTCACGGTGTCGAAGCTGCGGTGGCTGGCGGGCAATGAGCCGGAGAATGCGGCGCGGGCGGCGCGGGTGGTGCTGCCGCACGATTGGCTGACGCAGCGCTTCACCGGCGGCGCGTATGTGACGGACCGCGGGGATGCGTCGGGGACGGGGTATTACTCGGCTGCGGAGGGCGGGTACCGGCCTGATCTGCTGCGTGCCGCGTTCGGCCGCGATCTGGAGCTGCCGCGGGTGGGTGCGCCGGGTGAGGCGCTGCCGGCCGGCGGTCCGGGTGCGGAGTTGGCGCCGGGGCTGCGCGCGGTCGGGGTGGGGACCGGGGACAACATGGGTGCGGCGCTGGGCCTGGATGTGCGGGCGGGTGACGTGGTCGTGTCGGTTGGTACGTCGGGGACGGCGTTTGCGTCGACTGCGGCGGCGGCTGCGGCGGACCCGTCGGGGGCGGTGGCGGGTTTCGCTGACGCGGCGGGGCGGCATCTTCCGCTGGTGTGCACGTTGAATGCGGCGCGGGTGCTGGATGCGGGGGCTGCGGCGCTGGGGGTGGACCGGGCGGGGTTCGACCGGTTGGCGCTGCAGGCGCCGGCGGGGGCCGGGGGTCTGGTGCTGCTGCCGTATCTGGAGGGTGAGCGGACGCCGAACCTTCCTGATGCGGCGGGTCGGCTGGATGGGCTGACCGGTGCGAATCTGACGCCGGCGCATGTGGCGCGGGCGTTTGTGGAGGGGGTGCTGTGCGGTCTGGCTGATGCCATCGACGCGCTGGTGGTGCACGGTGTGGAGGTGCGGCGGGTGCTGCTGATCGGGGGCGGTGCGCGGTCGGAGGCGGTGCGGGCGCTGGCGCCGCAGGTGTTCGGCCGTCCGGTGGCGGTGCCGGCGGAGGGGGAGTATGTGGCCGATGGTGCTGCGCGGCAGGCGGCGTGGGCGCTGTCGGGGGAGGCGGCGCCGCCGGAGTGGGTGCGTCCGGAGCCGGAGGTGCGTACGGCGGAGCCGGCGCCTGCGGTGCGGGCCCGGTATGCCGAGGTGCGGGAGGGCCTGACCGGGTGAGGGCGGCCGCTGCGCGGGTGGTGCGGGTGGAACCGCGGCGGCGGGTGTGATGTGCTGGTTCGCTGTCCGGGGCCCGTTCGGGCTCTGGTGCCGTCCGGTGCGGCTGCGTGCCGTGCTTGAGTGGAGATTGTGATGACCGACGCGCCGGCTGCGGTGTCCGGACGCCCGTTCGGCCGCGGGGCTGATGGTGTGCCCGCTCGCCTGTACACGCTGGATGGCGGGGCGGGGGTGGTGGCGCGCGTTACTGACATGGGTGCGGCTCTGGTGGGGCTGGACGCGCCGGACCGGTCCGGGGCGGCGGCTGATGTCGTGCTCGGGTTTGATTCGGCGGAGGGGTATGCGTCGTCGGCCAATCCGCATTTCGGGGGCACGGTGGGGCGGGTGGCCAACCGTGTTTCGGGGGCGGAGTTCGTGCTGGACGGGGTGCGCTATCCGCTGGCGGCCAATGAGGGGCCGAACCATCTGCACGGTGGCGGGCGCCGCGGGCTGGACCGGATCATGTGGTCGGTTGAGGATGCGGGGCCGGCGGCGGTGCGGCTGCGGGTGGTTTCTCCTGCGGGGGAGGAGGGCTATCCGGGGCGGCTGGAGGTGACGGCGGAGTTCCGGGTGGCTGGCCGCGTGCTGGAGATCGAGTATCGGGCGGTTGCGGATGCGGCGACGCCGGTGAACATGACCAACCACGCCTATTTCGATCTGGCGGGGCCGGGGGCGCCGGGTGCGCGGGGGCGTACTGCGGGCGACCATCTGGTGCAGGTGGAGGCGGATGCGTATACGCCGGTGGACGGTGCGCTGCTGCCGACGGGGGTGGTCGATCCGGTGGCGGGGGCGCTGGATCTGCGGGAGCCGCGGCGGATCGGTGACGCGCCGGGCGGCTATGACCATAATTTCGTGCTGCGCGGGAGCGGGCTGCGGCGGGCTGCGGTGCTGCACCATCCGGATTCGGGGCGCACGCTGGAGGTGGCGACCGATCAGCCGTGCCTGCAGCTGTATTCGGGCGGGGGGATCCCGGCCGGGCTGGTGGGCAAGGCGGGGCGGGTGCACGGGCCGGGGGCGGCGGTGTGTCTGGAGCCGCAGGGCTATCCCGATGCGGTGAACCGGCCGGAGTTTCCGCCGGTGGTGCTGCGGCCGGGTGAGGTGTACCGGCACCGGATCCGGTTCGCGCTGAGCGCTCGGTGATCGGGCCGCATGTCCCGGCCCCGGAGTGCCTGGGGCCGGGACGTGCGGCGGGTGGGGGTGCGGTCCGCCGCACTCAGGTTTCGGTCAGGTCTTTGGACCAGAATGCGACGCGCCGTTCGAGCCAGCGCATGGTGCCGTAGAAGGCCAGTCCGAGCAGCATGAGCAGGAACAGGATGGCGAAGACGCCGGGCACGTTGAACTGGGAGCGGGCCAGCAGCAGGATGTAGCCGAGTCCGGCGCGGGAGCCGATGAATTCGGCGACGACGGCGCCGATCAGGGCGAAGACGACGCCGACGTGCAGGCCGGCGAAGATGTAGGGCACGGCGTTGGGGACGCGCAGGTAGCGGAAGAGCTGCCAGCGGGACGCGCCGAGCGAGCGCATCAGCTCGTATTGGTCGCGGTCGCGGATCCGCAGGCCCTGCAGGGCGTTGATGAGGATCGGGAAGACGCACACGATCACCACGATCGTGGTCTTGCCGAGGTTGCCGAACCCGAACCAGAGGACCACCAGCGGCGCGATCGCGATCTTGGGCAGGGTCTGGAACGCCACCACGTAGGGCATGAGGATGCGTTCGACGCGGGGCATGCTCGCCAGTAGTCCGGCGCCGAGGACGCCGGCCAGGGCGGCGATGGCGAAGCCGGAGGCGGTGGAGAGCACGGTGGAGCCGATGTGGGTCCAGTAGAGGCCGGTGGCGAAGCCGTCGGCGAGTGCGGCGGCGACCTGGGTGGGGGCGGGCAGGACGAGGTCGGAGACCCAGCCCATGCGGGAGATGAGTTCCAGGAGGCTGAGGGCGGCCGCGCCGACGGCGGTGGAGGCGGCGATGTCGCGGAGCCGCTGGGGGGTGAAGCGGCCCGCGCCGGCGGGCGGGGTGCCGGCGGGGGCGGGTGCGGGCGCTGCTGCGGCGCTGTCGGTGGCGGTCATGGTGCGGCCTCCGTGGTGCGGGGGGTTCCGGCCGCGGCGTCCTCGCCGGGGGTGCGGTGGTCGAGGTGGGCGCGGATCTGCTCTTCGGCGGCGCGGAACTCGGGCGTGGACTGGGCGCGGGGGCCGCGCGGCCGGTCCAGGGGGATGGGGAGGTCGGCGACGACGCGGCCGGGGCCGGCGGAGAGCACCAGGACGCGGTCGGACAGCAGGACGGCCTCGGTGATGCTGTGGGTCACGAACAGCACGGTTTTGCGCTGATCGAGGTGGATGCGCTGGAGTTCCATGTTGAGTTCTTCGCGGGTCATGGCGTCGAGCGCGCCGAAGGGCTCGTCCATCATCAGCAGGTCGGGGTCGTGCAGGAGGGCGCGGGCTATGGCGGCGCGCTGCTGCATGCCGCCGGAGAGTTCGCCGGGGTGCTTGTCGGCGGCGCCTTCGAGGCGCACCAGCCGGATGAGGTCGGCGGCGCGTTCGCGTGCGGCGGTGCGGTCGAGGCCGAGGATGTCGGCGGGCAGGCGCACGTTGTCGCGGACGGTGCGCCAGGGCAGCAGGGCGGGGCTTTGGAAGACCATGCCGTAGGTGCCGGGGCCGACGGGTGCGCCGGTGCCGCGGTAGGAGACGGTGCCGCCGGTGGCGGGGATGAGGCCGGCGCAGAGTTTGAGCAGGGTGGTTTTGCCGCATCCGCTGGGTCCGACGAGGCTGAGGAATTCGCCTTGGGCGACGGCGGTGCTGACCGGTTCGAGGGCGATGGATTCGGGTGCGCCGGGGGCGGTGTAGGTCTTGGATACCTCGGTCAGTGTCAGCACGGTGCCGCTGCCGTCGCTGCTCCCGGTGCCGGCGGCGCTGTCGCTGGCGCTGTCTGCGGTGGCGCCGGCTGCGCCTGGTCCGGGGGTGGCGGGGTCGGTGCTCATTGCGGGGGGCTCCATTCCGCCGCCTGGCGCTCGACGGCGTCGGCGTCGAAGTCGTTGATCTCGGGGAGGAGGTCCTCGGTCCACAGCTGGCTGCGGGTCACGTCGGAGCTGATCACGCCGGCCTCTTGGAGCAGCTGGGACTGGGCCTCGATGGAGTCGTCTGCGGTGGCGCCCCAGACTCCGCCGACCGGCTGGGTGTTGGCCTGGCGGGCTTCGAGGACCCGGATGCCCTGGGCGACGGCGACGTCCTCGTCGACGCCCAGCGGCTTGGTTTCGGGGTAGACCTCCCAGGTGAGGCGGACGGCGGCCTCGGGGTTGGCTTCGGCGAACAGCGACCCCATGGCGATGCCGCGGGCTAGGGCGACGACGGTGCTGCGGTTTTCGCGCAGGTAGGTTTCGTCGGCGGCGAGGACCTGGCCGAAGCCCATGTCGGCGGTCTCCTGGTCGGCGATCTCGCGCAGCGGCACGCCGAACTCCTCGATCTCGGCGTGCGGGGCGTCCCACAGCGCGACGACGTCGATGTCGCCCTGCTTGATGAACTGCAGGGCTTCGGCGCCGGTGCCGATGGTGACGAAGTCGGCCGATTCGGGGTCGGCGCCGGCGCGCGCCATCATCGCCTTGACCATGAAGATGGAGCCGGATTCGAGGCTCTGCACGCCGATGGTGGTGCCGGCGAAGTCGGCGGGGGAGTCGATGGGGCTGTCCTCGGGGACGGCGGGCACGAGGTAGTTGCGGGTGACCTGGTCGTAGAAGGACACGAGCGGGGAGCCCTGTTCGACGGCGCTGAACAGCGAGGATCCGGCGGCGATGCCGAGGTCGATCTGGCCGGCGTCGAGGGCCTGCACCACCGCGGAGCTGCCTTCGAAGCCCATCACTTCGACGTCGAGGCCCTCGTCGTCCCAGTAGCCGAGGGCATCGGGGACCGCGGCGTAGGGCGATTGGGCGGGGCCGAGGAGGGCGGTTGCCACGCCCCACCGGAGGGGGGTTCCGGTCGGTTCTTCTGTGCCGCAGGCCGAGAGCAGGGCGGCCGCGGCGATGGCGGCCGCTGCTGCGGCGGTGGTGCGGTGCGCCCCGGGGGCGCGGCGTTCAGGCATGGCGGGCCTGCCCTTGGGCGATGAGGGCGCGCCCGATCACACCCTGCTGGATTTCGCTGGTGCCCTCGTAGAGGCGCAGCAGGCGCGCGTCGCGGTAGAGGCGCTCCACGGGCACGCCGCGCATGTAGCCGGAGCCCCCGTGGATCTGCACGGCGCGGTCGGCGACGCGGCCTGCCATCTCTGAGCAGTAGTACTTGGCGGCGGAGGGGCCGACTTTGGTGTCGGTGCCGTCGTCGTAGCGGTCGGCGGCGGACAGGGTGAGGGCGCGGCCGGCGGCGATCTCGGTGTAGGAGTCGGCGAGCATGGCCTGGACGAGCTGGTGTTCGCCGATGGGGCGGCCGGATTGGATGCGGTGGGCGGCGTGGGCGGTGCTTTCGTCCAGGGCGCGCTGGGCGAGGCCGACGCTGATGGCGGCCAGGTGGAGGCGGCCGCGGCGCAGGGCGCCCATGGCGGCGCGGAAGCCGGCGCCTTCGGCGGCGGGGCCGCCCAGCAGCCCTTCGGGGCCGATGGCGGCGCCGGTGAAGTGCACTTCGGCGGTGTGGGCGCCGGCCTGGCCCATTTTGGCGTCGGGTGGGCCGACGGTGATGCCGGGGGTGTCTGCGGGGACGAGGTAGACGGAGAGCCCGTCGGGGCCGGTGGTGCGGGGTGCGCGGGCGAAGACGACGAAGAGGCCGGCGTGGGGGGCGTTGGTGATGAAGCGTTTGGCGCCGTCGAGGGTGAAGCCGCCGCTGCTGGTGGGGGTGGCGGTGGTCTGGAGTGCCGCCGGGTCGGATCCGGCGCCTTCTTCGGTGAGGCAGAACGAGGCGATGGCTGCGCCGGAGGCGAGCTGGGGCAGCCAGTGGCGGCGCTGCTCTTCGGTGCCGTGGTGCAGCAGCGCCTGCCCGGCGATGCCGTTGTTGGTGCCGAACAGGGAGCGGAACGCGAGGCTGACCCGGCCCAGTTCGAAGGCGAGGCGGACCTCTTCGGCCATGGTCAGGCCGAGGCCGCCGTAGGAGGCGGGGATGGCGAAGCCGAACAGGCCCATGGCGGCGGCCTTGGTGCGCAGGGTGTCGGGGACGGCGTCGTCGCGTTCGATGGCGTCTTCGGCGGGCCGGACCTCGCTGTCGAGGAAGGCGCGGACGGTGGACAGGACTGCGGTGAACTCGTCGGGGTGCATGGGCTCTCCAGGGGCCGAGGGGTGCGCGGTCCGGAGCCGGCGGCGCCGCGGGGGCGGGGCGGGCCAGCGGGGGGGCGGGGGGGGTGCTCCCGCGGTGTGGTGGTGCCGTGGAGGGATGGTGAGCGGCGCTGCGGGGCGGGTGCTGGCGGGTGCGGCCCCGAGGGTGCGCGGGGCCGCACCCGCCGCGGTGGGGGCCGGCCGGCGGCCGGCCCGCGGGATTCAGGTTGAGGGGGCGGCGTAGGCGTCGACGGCGGCGGTTCCGTGCGGGCCGGCGATGAGCGGGTTGACGTCGAGTTCGGCGAGGTCGTCGCCGACCTCGGCGGCGAGTGCCGCGATCCCGGCCAGTGCGCGGGCGAGCGCCCCGGTGTCGGCGGCGGGGCGGCCGCGCACCGGGCCCAGTACGGCGTTCAGCGGAAGCCGGCCGATGAGGGCGCGGGCGCCGTCCAGGTCCAGCGGCGGGCGCGCCACCACCCCTTCGCCGACGAGTTCGGCCAGCGTGCCGCCGTGGGCGAGCAGCAGCACCGGGCCGAACACCGGGTCGTGTTTGATGCCGGCCATGAGTTCGGCGCCGGGCGGCGCCATGCGCTGGACGAGGAGGCGCGCATCGGGGTGCCCGCTGCCGCGGGCCCGCCCCAGCAGCTCTGCCGCCGCGTCCTGCACGGCGCCGGCGCCCTCCAGGCCGAGGCGGACGCCGCCCAGCTCGGTTTTGTGCGCGAGGCGGTGCGACAGCAGCTTCACCGCGACGTGGCCGCCCAGTGCGGATGCTGCTGCGGCGGCGTCGTCGGGGGTGGCGACCGGGCGCTCGTCGGCGACCGGGACGCCGTACAGCGCCAGCAGCTGCTTGGCTTCGTGCTCGTCCAGGGCGCCGCCCTGCCCGCGGCGGCGGGCGCGGTCGAGCAGGAGGCGGGCGGATTGGCGGCGGACGGGATCGGCGGCCGGTACCGCCCGGTGGGTGCGGGCGGCGGGGCGGCGCGGGGTGGTCCATTCGCCCAGGCCGGCGAGTGCGGCGGTGGCGCGTACGGCCCGGCCGGGGTCGCTGAACACGGGGACGCCGCGGCGAGCGAGTTCGCGGGCGGGCCGGCCGCTGCCGCCCACCCAGGTCACCACGACGGGTTTGGGGGTGTGGGCGGCGACCCGGGCGACGGTGGCGATGACGTCGTCCTCGCCGTTGGTGACGGCGCCCATGAGCAGGTGCACGATGTCGGTTCCGGGGTGGTCGGCGCAGAGCCGCAGCACGCCGTCGAGCATCGAGGTGTCGGCGATGGCGGTGGCGGTGACGTCGATCGGGTTGGCTGCCGAACCGTAGCCGGGGATGGCGTCCTCCATCCGCTGGCGCCAGGATCCTTCCCAGACCGGCACCTCCAGGTCCAGGTCGGCGCAGAGGTCGGCCATCAGGATCCCGCCGCCGCCGGAGATCGTGACGATGGAGACCCGGGGGCCGGCTGCGGCGCGGCCGGGCGCGAGGATGCGGCCGGTGTCGATGAGCGGCTCCATGCCGTGGGTGCGCACGACCCGGTGCTGGGCGAGGACGCCGTCGTAGACGAGGTCGTCGCCGGCGATGGCGGCGGTGTGCGAGGCCGCGGCGCGCGTTCCCTGCGCGGAGCGGCCGACTTTGACGGCGGCGATGGCCTTGCCGAGGTCGCGGGCGCGCTCGGCGGCGGCGGTGAACCGGTCGGCGTCGCGGATCTGCTCGGCGTAGATGAGGACGGCGGTGACTTCGTCGCGCTCCAGGAGGTCTTCGGCGGCTTCGGAGACGGTGAGGTCGACTTCGTTGCCGGTGTTGACGAAGTGGGCGATGCCCAGCTGCGATCCGAGGGCGGCGCTGAGCAGGAAGCTGCCGAAGGCGCCGGACTGGGTGACCAGGGCGACGCTGCCGGGGAGCAGGTCGACGCCTTCCAGGGCGCTGGTGAAGGTGGGGGTGGTGCCGGAGTGGAGGTTGACGGCGCCCAGGCAGTTGGGGCCCAGGAGGCGGATGCCGGTTTCGGCGGCGGTGGCGGCGAGCTGGTCCTGGAGGGCGGCGCCGTCGGGGCCGGTTTCGGCGAAGCCGGCGGCGAAGACCATGGCGGCGCGTGCTCCGGCTGCGGCGCAGGCGCGCACGGCGCCGGGGGTATCGGCGGCGGGCACGGTGACGATGGCGAGGTCGGGGGGTTCGGGCAGGTCGGCGGGGGGGGGGTAGGCGGGCAGGCCCTGAACGGTGCCGCGGCGGGCGTTGACGGGGTGGAGGCGCTCTTTGGGGAAGCCGAAGCGGAGCAGGTGCGCCAGGGGGCGGCCGGAGATCTTGACGGGGTCGTCGGAGGCGCCGATCAGGGCGATGGAGGCGGGGGCGAGGACGGGGTCGAGTGCGCTCATCGGGGGCCTTTCGTGGGGCGGGTCGAAAGGGCGGGGGAGCGGGGGCGGGCGGGGTCTACATGCCGCGGCCGCCGGTGACCTCCAGGACGGTGCCGGTGAGGTAGGCGGCGCCGGGGGAGCAGAGCCAGCGCACGGCTTCGGCGATCTCGCCGGTGGCGCCGAACCGGCGCAGCGGTACGGCGGCGACGCGTTCGGCGAGGATGTCCTGGGGCATGGCGGCGGTCATGTCGGTGGCCACGGCGCCGGGCATGACGGCGTTGACGGTGCCGTAGCGGGCCAGTTCGCGCGCGGCGACCTTGGTGAAGGCGATCAGGCCGTATTTGGAGGAGGAGTAGTTGGCCTGGCCGAAGTTGCCGAGTTTGCCGGCGATGCTGGAGATGTTGACGACCCGCGCGCCCCCGCCGCCCCCGTCGGCTCCGCTTGCGTCGGCGGTGCCGTCGGCGGCGGTGCGGGCGCGCAGCCGCCGCGCCAGTGCGCGGGTGGTGAGGAAGGGGCCGTCGAGGTTGACGGCCATCACCGAGCGCCACTGCTCCAGAGTCATCTTGTGGATGGTCTTGTCGGAGGTGATGCCGGCGTTGTTCACCAGCGCCATGACCGGGCCGGCGGTCGCCTCGACGGCGTCGAAGACCTGCTCGACGGCGTCCTCGTCGGTCACGTCCAGGCCGACGCGGTAGCGGCCCGGCCCTGTCTGCTCGGGTGCCGGGGCCGCTACGGTGCGGTCGGCGGAGACGACGGTCCATCCGTCGCCGGCCAGGGCGTCGGCGATGGCGGCGCCGATGCCGCGCTCGCCTCCGGTCACCACTGCAACACCGCTCATCGGAGCCTCCCGCTCGGTTGTGGTGGGGTCGGTCTTTGCCGGGCGCGCCGGTGCGCCCGGTGTCATGCCGTGAGTACGGCGGTGACCTGGCTGGACAGGACGCCGCCGTTGCCGTGCACCACCGCGGTGCGGGCGCGGTCGACCTGGGCGCCGCGGGCGGTTCCGCGCAGTTGGCGGACGGCTTCGGTGACCAGGAAGGCGCCGAGCATGCCGGGGTGGGTGTAGGAGAGGCCGCCGCCGTTGGGGTTGACCGGTAGGGCGCCGCCGGGGCCGATGGCGCCGTCGGCGACGAACGGCCCGCCTTCGCCTTTCTTGCAGAAGCCGAGGTCTTCGAGGAAGAGCGGCACGTTGATGGTGAAGGCGTCGTAGAGCATGGCCAGGTCGATGTCGGCGGGGCCGATGCCGGCGCGGGCGAACGCGTCGGGGCCGGAGTGGCGGGCGGCGGTCTCGGTGAGTTCGGGCATCTGGCCGATGTGGCGGTGTTCGTGGGCTTCGGCGACGGCGGCGACGGTGATGCCGCGGGCGTCGAGGTCGGCGGCGCGGTCGGCGCGGACCATCACGAATGCGGCGCCGCCGTCGGTGACCAGGCAGCAGTCGGCTTTGCGCAGCGGGGTGGAGACCATCGGCGAGGCGGCGACGTCGTCGATGGTCAGCGGGTCGCGGGCGAACGCGTCGGGGTTGCGGCGGGCCCAGTCGCGGGCGCTGACGGCGACCTGGGCGAGCTGTTCGGGGGTGGTGCCGTAGAGGTGGGCGTGGCGGGCGGCGGCGAGGGCGTAGCCGGAGACGGGGTAGCGCAGGCCCAGGGGGGCTTCCAGGGGCGGGGGTTCGCTGGCGGAGACGAGGGCGCCGCCGTCGGAGCGCTGGGTGGAGCCGTAGGCGATGAGGGCGGTGTCGCACAGGCCCGCTTCGAGGGCGGCTTTGGCGTGGCCCATGTGGGAGACGAAGGAGGCGCCGCCGATGCTGGAGGCGTCGGTGTGGCGGGGGGTGATGCCCAGGTGCTCGCCGAGGGTGAGGGTGGGCATGAAGTGGTAGGCGCTGCTGGAGAACAGGCCGTCGACGTCGCGCGGGCTGAGTCCGGCGTCGTCGAGTGCGGCGAGTGCGGCTTCGACGGAGAGTTCGTCGGCGGTGGTGCCGGGGACGTGGCCGTGCCGGGATTCGCCGGCGCCGACGATCTGCACGCCGCGGCTCATCGCCGGACTCCCGGGGTGAAGCCGATCTGGGTGCTGCCGTCGGGTGCGGTCCAGGGGGTGAAGCGGACGCGGTCTCCGATGGCTGCCTCGGGCGGCGGGGCGCCGGCGCGGGAGTGGATGCGGCCCATGACGCGCGGGCCTTCGTCGAGGTCGACGAGGGCGACCTGGTAGGGGGCGTGTGCGCGGTGGGGGCGGGGCGGGCGGTGGACGGTGGTGGCGGAGTAGACGGTGCCGGGCCCGGCGGCGTCCTCCCAGGTGTGGCTGGTGGCGCCGCACTGCGGGCAGAGCAGGCGGGGGCGGTGGAAGGGGGTGGCGCATGCGGTGCAGCGCTGGTAGGCCAGCCGGCCCTGGTCGAGGGCGGCGCGGAAGAGAGCGGTGGGGCCGGGTGCGGGGGTGCCGGGGGGTTGCATGGGGGTCCTCTCCACCTCGCGGCGGCGGCCAGCGCCAGGGTCTGTGACGCCGGTCACGAGCATCGCGTTGAGAATAATTTATAAATCACTGCGGGCAAAGGGCTGGAGCGAAAAAGACCCTGGGCGGGGCCCTATCCTGGGCCGGTGCTGAGAGACGTGGTGGGGACGCGGTACGTGCTGCCGCTGCGCGAGGGGGGCTCCCTGCCGGGGCTCGTGGAAGCCGACGACGACGGCATGTACGTCGTGAAGTTCCGCGGCGCCGGCCAGGGGCGCAAGGCGCTCATCGCCGAGGTCATCGCCGGCGAGCTGGGCCGCCGCCTGGGCCTGCCGGTGCCCGAGCTGGTGCTGCTGGAGTTCGACGCGGTGATCGGCCGCGGCGAGCCCGACGAGGAGGTGCAGGAGCTGCTCAAGGGCAGCGGCGGCACCAACCTCGGCATGGACTACCTGCCCGGGTCGCTGGGTTTCGACCCGCTGGTCTGCGCGGCCGATGCGGGCTTCGCCGGCCGCGTGCTCTGGTTCGACGCCTTCACCGGCAACGTCGACCGCACCTGGCGCAACCCCAACATGCTGGTGTGGCACGGCGCGCCCTACCTGATCGACCACGGAGCGACGCTGATCTTCCACCACAACTGGAAGGGCGCCGCGGCGGCCGTCCAGCGCCCCTACGACGCCTCCGACCACGTCCTGGCGGGCTTCGCGCCCGACCTGGCCGGCGCGGACGCGGCGCTGGCCCCCCGGGTCACCGGCGAGATGCTGCGCGAGATCACCGCGCTGGTGCCGGATTCCTGGCTGGTCGACGAGCCCGGCTTCGACGGCCCCGCCCAGGTGCGCGGCGCCTACGTCGAGCACCTGCTGGCGCGGGCCGCCGAGCGCTCCTGGCTGCCGGAGGTGGGCCGGTGAGCGGGGGGCTGGTCGCCTACGAGTACGCGCCGATCCGGGTGGTGCCCCGGCTGGAGCGCGGCGAGCAGGTCAACGCCGGTGTCATCGTCTACAGCCAGGCCGCCCGGTTCCTCGGCGCCCGGTGCGTGCTCGACGCCGGGCGGCTGCGCGCGCTGGACCCCGGGGCCGACGTCGAAGGGGTCCGCAAGGCCCTCGCCGCGGTGGAGATGGTCTGCCGCGGCGGCGCCGAGGCCGGCCCGGCGCGCACGGAGCCGGCCGGGCGCCGCTTCCGCTGGCTGACCGCGCCGCGCAGCACCATCGTCCAGCCCGGCCCGGTCCACTCCGGGCTGGCCGCCGACCCCGCGGCCGAGCTCGACCGCCTGGCCGCCGCCCTCCTCGCCTAGGCCGCGGTTCCGGGCCCGGCCGCGGGGGAAGAGCGCCCCGCGCCCCCTCGCCTCAGGGGCCCGCTGCCGGGGCGCCGGGAGCACCGCCGGCCGGCTCCCCGCCAGCCGTGTTGACTCTGCCCTCGGGGCAGGGTTTGGGATGCGGTCATGTCTCTGGGGAGGAGCGGCATGGGCTGGAGCACCCGGGAGCTCGCCGAAATGGCGGGCACGACCATCAAGACGGTGCGCTACTACCACCAGGCGGGGCTCCTCGAAGAGCCGGAGCGCAGGGCCAACGGCTACAAGTCCTACGGCCCCGAGCACCTGGCCCGCCTGCTGCACGTCCTGCGGATGCGGGAGATGGGGTTCCCGGTCTCGCGGATCCTCGAAATCACCCGCTCTGACAGCGCCGAGGCGGCCACGCGCCGGCTCCTCAACGAGGTCGAGGCGTCGATCCGCCGCCTGGAGGGCATCCGGGACGACCTGCTCGCTTCGCTGGGCTCGGAGGGGCACTGGAAGGTGCCGCAGGGCTTCGCGGGGGTGTCGGAGCACCTCGGCCGCGCCGACCGCGTGCTGTCGCTGATGATGTCCCGGCACTTCACCGGCGAGGCCATGGAGGCGCTGCGGTCGATCAGCGCGGCACCGGATCCGGTCGATGCGGAGTTCGCGCGGCTGCCCGCCGACGCCGGTGCGGCGGCCATCGCCGACCTCGCCGCGCGGATGGCTCCGGTGATCGCGCGGGCGCGGACGCACCATCCGCTGCCGGACCGGGCGGTCCAGGGCGGGCGGGCGGCGGAGCAGCGGGCCGCGCGCTCGATGGGCAAGGCGCTCGCGGAGTTCTACAACCCGGCCCAGGTCGCGGTGCTCGTGCGCGCCGTCGAGCTGGGCGGGGCCTGAGAACCGCCTGGCTGCTTGAGCGACGCCGCCCCGGAGACGGCACGTATCCGCCGACCACGTATCGAGGCGATGACATGGATTCGCACACGCCGCCCCCCGCGGGGCCGCAGCCCTGCACGGCGGCACCGGGCCGCCCCGCGCCGCCGGCGCCCCCGGAGGGCCTGCGGGAGCCGGGCGCCGCCCCTCCCGGCCGGGAGTACCACCGGGCACTCGCGGGCGAGAACAGGAGGATCGGGCGCGGTGTCCTCGCGATCGCGCTGGTCTTCGCCGGACTGTTCGGGATCGGCGGAGCGGTCGCCGCGGCCGGAGCCCAACTCGACCTCGCGCTGGGAAACACCAACCCCGCTGCGGGGGGCAGGGACTACACCGCGGTCTTCCACGCCGCTAACACCCTCGGTATCGCCCTGCTCATCCCGTGGGCGATGCTGGTCCAGCGGTGGCTCTACGGGGTCCGCGGAGCGACGCTGGTCTCGGTCGCCTCGGCGTTCCGGTTCGAGCTCCTCGGCCGCTACCTGCTGATCGTGGGCCCCGCCGCGGTCCTGGCCATGGCCGTGCTCTCCCTGATCACCCCCGCTGAGCAGGTGGCGTGGCCGATCGCCCAGCTCACCGGCGTGCTGACGGTGACCCTCCTGCTGACACCGCTGCAGGCCGCCGGCGAGGAGTTCGGGTTCCGCGGGCTTGTCTTCCGCGCCGCGGCGAGCTGGGCGCGCACTCCGCGGGCCGGGCTCGCCGCGGGTGTGGCGGTGTCGACCGTCCTGTTCGCGCTCGCGCACCCCCAGACGAGCCCGTGGCTGAGCCTCAACCTCGTGCTGCTCAGCGTGGGGGCGGCGCTCATCACCTGGCGCACCGGAGGGCTTGAGATCGCCATCCTGGTGCACGCGCTGAACAACGTGCTCAGCCAGGTCTATGCCCAGGCGCTGCACCTGGACCTCCTCGACGGGGCGGTCGAGCCGTCGATCGTGCTCGCGAGCCTGCCGACGGTGATCGCGACCGCGGTCGTGTTCTGGCGCACGCGCGGCCGGGAGCGGCCGGCCGTTCCGGGCGGTCGGCCCCCGCGGAGCTAGGGCGTACCGGGCGGGCACCTGTCCTGCTGCGCGGCGCCCCGGCACGCCCCTCGCGGCGTTCCCCTCAGTCGAGGAGGCGAGGAGGGGCAGCGGGCCCGCCCCGGACTCCCTCGCCGGCCGTGCGCCAGTGCACCCGGCGCCGCGTCGGGACGGCGGAGCGGCAGGCGCGCCGCGGCGGCCGGGCCGGGGACGGCGGCGGCCCCACCACCCCTATTTGATTAGTTAGGCTAGCTAAATATAGAGTGGGCGGGTGATGAGCGACAGGGGAGCGGCGCCGGAGGAGGCGCACCGGCTGGCCGCGGTGATCCGCGACCTGGTGCTGCTGACCCGGCAGGCCGCCGCGGACCTGCCGGTGTCCGGCCAGCAGCTGGGCGTCCTCGGGTCGCTGGACGCCGGACCGCGCCGCGTCAGCGCACTGGCCGGCGAGCACTCGGTGCGCACGCCCACCATGACCGGCATCGTCGGGCGACTGGAGCAGGCCGGCGCCGTGGTGCGCCGCGCCGACGACGGCGACGCCCGCGCGGTCGCCGTCGAACTCACCGCCGAGGGCGCCCGCATCCTCGCCCGGGGGCGTGCCGCACGCGCCGCGTTCCTGCAGGCCCGGCTGGACTCCCTCGCCCCCGCCGAGCGTGCGGCCGTCGCCGCCGCGCTGCCCGCGCTGGCGCGGCTGGCCGACCGGGACCCGCCGCAGGGCTGAGCCGGCATCCGCGCCGGCGGGCGCCGTACGCGTTCGCCCCTTCCTCTCCGCGCGGTGCCCTCGCGCCGCACTCATAGATCCGATCACCGGAGGTTTCGCTTTCCCATGTCCACGTCCGCAGAACCGCAGACCGGGCCCCCGCCCGAGGGCAGCGCCGGCGCCGGCGCAGGCGCCGCGGGGATCGATGCGGAGCCGCCGCCCAGCCCCTGGCGCCAGCCGCTCTCCGTGTACGCCACCGCGTTCGCCGCGGTGGTGGCGTTCATGGGGATCGGACTCGTCGACCCGATCCTGCCCTCGATCGCCGAAGGCCTGGACGCCACCCCCAGCCAGGTGTCGCTGCTGTTCACCAGCTACTTCCTGGTGACGGCTGCGGCGATGCTGGTCACCGGCTTCATCTCCAGTCGGATCGGCGGCAAGGCGACCCTGCTGCTCGGGCTGGCGCTGGTGGTCGTGTTCGCGGCCGCCTCGGGCACCTCCGGTAGCGTCGGCGAGCTCATCGGCTTCCGGGCCGGCTGGGGGCTGGGCAACGCGCTGTTCGTGGCGACCGCGCTGGCCGTCATCGTCGGGGCCGCCAGCGGCGGCATGGCGTCGGCGATCGTGCTCTACGAGGCGGCGCTGGGCGTGGGCATCGCCTCGGGGCCGCTGGTCGGGGCGCTGCTGGGCGACTGGCACTGGCGGGCGCCGTTCTTCGGAACCGCCGTGCTGATGGCCGCCGGGTTCCTGCTGATCGCCGTGCTGCTGCGGCCGCCGGAGCGGCCGGCGGTGCGGACCCGGCTCAGCGATCCGCTGCGCGCCCTGGCCCATGGCGGGCTGTCGACGACCGCCGCCACGGCGCTGTTCTACAACTTCGCGTTCTTCACGGTGCTGGCCTTCACCCCGTTCGTGCTCGGAATGTCGCCCTACGGCATCGGCGCGGTGTTCTTCGGCTGGGGCGTGCTCGTCGCGGTCTCCTCGGTGTTCGCGGCGCCGCGCCTGCAGCGGGCCCTCAGTTCGGTGCGCACGCTGCACCTGGCGCTGGGCGCGATGGTCGTCCTGCTGGCCGCGATCGGCGCCGCGGTGACCGCCGGAGCCATGCCGGTGGTGATCGGCGCGGTGGTGCTGACCGGAGTCCCCATCGGGATCAACAACACCGTGTTCACCGAGGCGGCCATGGAGGTCTCCGATGCGCCGCGGCCGGTCGCCTCGGCCGGCTACAACTTCGTGCGCTGGATGGGCGGTGCGCTGGCGCCGTTCATCGCGACCAAGCTCGGTGAAGAGGTCCGCCCCGATCTGCCGTTCTTCCTGGCGGCCGCCTGCTGCGCGGTGGGCATCGGCGTCCTGCTGGCGCGCCGCCGCCACCTTGGCGCGCTGCAGGGCTGAGCGGCGGCTGCGCCGCGGGCCCGGCTGCCGGCGCGCTGTCAACGGGGTGGCGGTGTGCGGATGCGGACATTCCGTATTCCGGGAAGGGCCGTCGTCGGGGGATGGGATCTCTGCGTTAAGGCGTTGAGGACTTCGGTGCCCGCTGCGGCGCCCCCGCCCTGACCGCACCGCAGACGCCGCTCTGCGATGCCCTGATGAGAGGAGCGCCGGCGTGTCCACGTCGCCCCCGTCCGCCGACCGGGAGTCCGCCCCCGCCGCCCCGCGGCCCGCGCGCCGCGCCGCGGTCCTGACCCTGATCCTGGCGACGCTGACGGCCACCGGCCCGCTGGCCACCGACCTCTACCTGCCGGCGTTTCCCGCCATCGCGGCCGACCTCGGCGCGCCCGAGGCCCAGATCCAGCTCACGCTGACCGCGATGATGGTCGGCCTCGCCGTGGGCCAGCTCGCGATCGGGCCGATGAGCGACGCGTGGGGGCGCCGCCGGCCGCTGCTGGTCGGCGTCACCGTGTTCGCCCTGGTGTCGGTGGCGATCATGGTGGCGCCGGACGCGCAGACCTTCATCGCGCTGCGGTTCGTGCAGGGGCTGGCCGGCGCCGCCGGCGCCGTGATCGCCCGCGCGGTGGTGCGCGACCTGTTCACCGGCGACGACGCGGCACGGTTCTTCTCCCGCCTGATGCTGGTGACCGGTATCGCGCCGTTGGTCGGCCCGGTGCTGGGCGGCCAGCTTCTGCTGGTGGGGCCCTGGCAGCTGTCCTTCGGCGTGCTGGCGGCGGTGTCGGCGGTGGCACTCGTGGTGGTGGGGGTCTGGCTGCCGGAGAGCCTGCCCCGGCACCAGCGCACTCCGCTGCGGCCGCGGGTGCTGGTCGCGACGGTGGGGCGGCTGGTGCGCGACCGCGCCTACCTGGGCCCCGTGCTGACGCTGGGCCTGGCCTTCGGCACGATGTTCACCTACATCGGGGCGTTCTCCACGGTGGCGCAGGGCGAGCTGGGCGTCACGGCGCAGCAGTACAGCGTCATGTTCGCCGTGGTGTCGCTGGGCCTGATGATCGGCAACTTCGGCAACGGGCGGCTGATCGGCCGGGTGGACACGGTCCACCGGCTGGCCGGGGGCCTCGTCGGCGTCGCGGTCGCGGTGGTGGGGCTGGCCGTGGCGGTGGCGTTCCAGCCGGAGGGGCTGGGCGGCCTGGTGCTGCTGGGTGGTGTGCTGTCGGTGATGATGTTCAGCCTGGGCTTCGTCTACCCCAACGCCACCACCCTGGCCCTGTCCAGCCAGCCGGTGTCGGTGGCGGGCAGCGCCTCGGCCCTGATGGGCGCCCTGCAGTTCACCCTCGGCGGCGGCCTCGCCGCCCTGGCCGGCCTGACCCCCTCGGGCCAGGCCACCCTGGCGAGCATGGCGGTCGTCATGGGCATCGGCATCCTCGCCGCAGGCGCCGCCTTCACCCTGTCCCGCCGCAAGGCCCTGGCGGTCTGAGCCTGCGCGGCGGCACCCGGTCAGCCGGCCGCGGCGCCGCCGCGCAGGGCGCGGGCGATGCGGTCGAAGCCCTCGGTGCCGTGGTCGGGGGCGCGCCGGCGGCGCTCGCCGGGTACCCCCGGCTGGCCGCGGGGCCCTGGGCCAGAACCGGCGGTGCCGGCACGCTCCCCCTCGCGGGCACGGATCTCGCGCCACCGGACAGGGAGAACACTCCGCGTCTCGGCCGCCCTCAGTCGGGCTTGCGGGCCCGGAGCCCGGCCAGGAAGGTCGCGGCGGCTTCGGAGAACTGGTCGGCCCAGGCGTCGGGCGGATCAGCCGGAAGCGCGGCGAGTGTGGGGTAGCGGTCGGCGTGGCGCTGCAGGTGCGTGTGCATCGCGGCGCGGGCCGCGCGCTCGCCGTCGTGGCGCCAGGCGGATTCGGCCGCGACGCTGCCGATCACGAGGTTGGTGACGGCCCCGGCCGCGGCCGTCAGCTCCGCCCCCTCGAACCCGGCCCGGGCCAGCGCCGCGTGGACGAACTCCGAGCGGGCCAGTGCCTCGGGGCCCAGGAGCGGCCGGCTCCCCGCCAGCGCCCCGGACCACGGGTGGCGCAGCAGCGCGCCGCGCAGGTCGTGCATGAAGCGGCTGACATCGTCGACCCAGTCGCCGGCGTGGTCCGCCGGAAGGGGGAGCTCGGCGAAGACGGCGTCGAGCGCCAGGTCGAGGAGGTCGTCGCGCGTCGCCACGTGCCAGTACAGCGACGTGGGATGCACCTCGAGCGCGCCGGCCACCGCCCGCAGGCTGAGCCGGCCCGGACCGCTGCGGTCAAGCGCGTCGACCGCAGCCCTGGCGATCGCGGCGCGCGTCAGGCTGCCGGTGCCCCGCCGGGGCGGGCGCTCCCGCAGCCAGACCGCGCCGGGCATCGGGGGATCGGTGTCGGCCTTCTTCGGACTCACGCCCTCCAGTGTAGGAGCGCCCCGCTAAGCCCTACACTGAAGGACCATTAGTCCCACAGTGAAGGACCAATGGAGAGGGCCGCCATGACCGAAGAGCACGCCTGCCCCCGCAGTGCAGCCACCGAGCCGCCGGGCCACCCGCGGCGCTGGTGGATCCTGGCCGCCGCCTGCGCCGCGCTGCTGATCATCGTCGTCGACACCACCGTGCTGTCGGTGGCGCTGCCCGCGATCGCGGCCGACCTCGCCACCGGCACCGCCGGACTCCAAGCCGTGGTCGACGCCTACGTCGTGGTCTTCGCCGGACTGCTCGTCGCCTTCGGGGCCGCGGGCGACCGGTTCGGGCGGCGCCGCGTGCTGCTCGTGGGGCTGGCGCTGTTCGCGGCCGCCTCCGCCGCGGCCGCACTCGCTCCCGCAACGGGCTGGCTGGTCGCAGGACGGGCCGCGATGGGCGTCGGTGCGGCGCTGGTCATGCCGGCAACACTGGCGATCCTCGTGCAGGTCTTCGCGCCCTCCGGGCGGCCGAAAGCGTTCGCGGCCTGGGCGGCGGTCGCGGCGGTCGCGATGGCGGCCGGCCCGGTGCTGGGCGGGCTGCTGGTCGCGGCCTGGTCGTGGGCCGGCGTGTTCTGGATCAACGTCCCGCTGGCCGCGGCCGCCCTGGTGGCGGTCGGGGCACTGGTACCCGAGTCCTCCGACCCGGACGCCGCACCGGTGGACATCCCCTCGGCGGCGCTGGTGACCGCGGGCATGGGGGGCGCGATCCTGGCCGTGCTCATTCTGGGCGAGACCGCGCCGTCCTGGCCCGCCGCGGCGGCGGGCGCCGCGACCGCCGCCGTCGGCCTGACCGGGTTCGCGGTGCGCCAGCGGCGCGCACACCCCGATGGTCGACTTCTCCCTCTACCGGGACCGCCGGTTCGCGGGCGCGAGTGTCGCCGCCGCCCTGCTGACGCTGGGCACCGGCAGCACCCTGTTCATCGTGACCCAGTATCTGCAGCTGGTCCGCGGATTCGATGCCCTGCAGGCCGGCGCGGCGCTCGCGCCGCTGGCCGCCGGAGTCGTCGCCGGTTCGGCTGCGGGCGGCCGCGCCCCGGCCCGCCTGGGCGAGCGGTGGACGATCGCCGCCGGGTTCGCGGCCGTCACCTGCGGTTTCGTCGCCCTGGCAGTGCTGGATCCGCAGAGCGGCTATCCGCACACCGCCGCCGCCCTGGCGCTGCTGGGCACGGGGACGGGCTTCTCCAGCCCCGCGGTGACCAGCGTCGTCCTCGGCGCGGTCCCCCGCCACCGCGCCGGCATGGGGTCCGCGCTGAACGACACCCACCAGCAGCTCGGCATCGCCGTCGGCGTGGCCGTGTTCGGCGGCCTTCTCGCCGCGGCCTACCGCACCGGGCTGCCGCCCGCCCTCCCGGTCAGCGCGGCCGGCTCCCTCGCTGAGACCCTCGCCTACGCCGCTGCCCGCGCCGATCCCGCCCTGGCTGAGACCGCCCGGGCCGCCTTCACCGCCGCGCAGACGCCCACCTTCCTGGCCGCCGCCGGCTGCGCCGCAGCGGGAGCCCTGGTCGTGCTGAAGGCGCTGCCGGGACGTGCGCGCCGCGGTTGAGGGGTGCTGTTGCGCTCCGCGGGTCGCGCCGTTCGGATACGTCCGTTTCGGCCGCCTCCGCATGCACGGCATCCGCGCAACCCCTCCACCGCCGATAGCGCATCCGCTCTCGCCGGGGATGTTCTCCGCCCGCGATCGCGGCGGGGCCGCTCAGCCGGCCGCGGCGCCGCCGCGCAGGGCGCGGGCGATGCGGTCGAAGCCCTCGGTGCCGTGGCCGGCGTCGACCTGGGCGCTGACGAGGCGGGACACCATGGCGATGGGGGCGGGGTCCACGCCCAGTTCGCGGCTGGCGCGCTCGATGAGGGCGAGTATCGGCGCGGTCCAGGCGAGGCTCTGCTCGGGCGGCTCCTCCGCACCGGCGCCGAGGCCGTCCACGCTGTCCACCTCCTTGCGCTGGGCCTCAAGGGCGGCCTCCAGGAACGGGACGGCGCGCCCGGTGAAGGCGGCCGCGCTGAAGCCGCCGGCCGCGGCCATGGCGGCGCCGTGCATCAGGCCCACGCTGAGCAGGTACATGCCCGACAGCATGGCCAGGTCGGAGATTGACGCGGCGCCCGCGTCGGCGCCGTCGAAGGAGGGCGCGGCCCACGCCTCCAGCACGCCGCGGTGGGTGTCGAAGACCGTGCGGGAGCCGCTGTAGAGGATGGCGGCTCCGGGCCCGCCGATCATCGGCGGCGTCGCCATGATCGCGGCGTCGAGGTAGCCGATGCCGCTGCGCTGGGCCCAGCCGGCGAGCTCGCGGGCCTCGCCGGGCGTCGTGGTGGTCAGGTTGACGACGTCGCGGCCGCGCAGCTGTGCGGCGAGCGGCTCCAGCGTCGCGCGGACCGAGGCGTGGTCGTAGAGGCAGACGGCGACCAGGCCGGCGCCGTCCACGGCGGCGCGGGCCGATTCCGCCACGGTCGTGCCGCGGCCGGCCAGCGGGCGGGCGCGCTCCGGCGTCCGATTCCAGGCGGTGACGTCGGCGGTGCCGGCGTCCAGTAGGGCCTGGGCCAGGGCGGATCCCATGGCGCCGGTGCCGAGGAGGGCGACGCGGGTGCGGTCAGCAGGCATGGCGGTGCTCCCGGAGAGTGGCGGGTGGTTGCGTGGCCATGCTCGGCCTTGGCGCCCGCGGGCGGAAGTACCTACTTTGTAGTGCGGTACTGACCGGAAAGTGCGGGGGAGTGGAGGAATCGTGGCGCGCGCACCGAGAACGGGCCCCTACGTCTGCGGCATCGACGCGGCAATGGACGTGGTCAGCGGCAAGTGGAAGGGCCTGATCCTGTGGGAGCTCGACGCCCACCGGGTGCGGCGCTTCGCTGAGCTGCGGCGGGGGCTGCCCGGCGTCAGCGAGAAGATGCTGGCCCAGCACCTGCGGGAGATGGAGGAGGACGGCCTCGTGCACCGCGAGGCCTATCCGGTGGTCCCCCCGCGGGTGGAGTACTCCCTCACCGAGCACGGCCGGAGCCTGAACGCGGCGCTGGGCCCGCTCGGCGCCTGGGGGGCCGACCGCGTCGCGCGGGAGAAGCACCCGAAAGCCTCCGTTCCCGAGGCAGCAGAAGCGCCGTAGGCCGCGAAAACCGGTTGCCGGGTGCGCGGTGTTCTGGCGTCATGGGGGGCGTTCACCGGCGTCGGATGAGGAGCGTGGCACCATGCCGTACACGGAGGTTCCCGGAGCCCGGGTGCCGATCCGGATGTGGGCCGACCCGGAGGCGGTCGAGCCGGCGGCGATGGACCAGCTCCGCAATGTGACCCGCCTGCCGTGGGTCGAGGGCCTGGCGGTCATGCCGGACGTCCACTACGGCAAGGGCGCCACCGTCGGGTCGGTCATCGCCATGCGCGACGCGGTCTCGCCGGCCGCAGTGGGAGTCGACATCGGCTGCGGCATGAGCGCGGTCAAGAGCTCGCTCACCGCCGAGGACCTCCCCGACGACCTGGGCGGGCTGCGCTCGGCGCTGGAGCAGGCCATCCCGGTGGGCCACCGCGCCCACGCCGTCCCGGTCGACCCGCGCCGCGTGCACGGGCTGCGCACCAGCGGCTGGGACCGCTTCTGGGAGGGCTTCGCCGCGCTGGCGCCGGGTGTGCAGCAGCTCCGCGGCCGCGCGCAGGCGCAGATCGGCACGCTCGGCGGCGGCAACCACTTCCTGGAGGTGTGCCTGGACGGCGAGGGCGCGGTGTGGCTGGTGCTGCACTCCGGCTCGCGCAACATCGGCAAGCAGCTGGCCGACCGGCACATCGAGCGCGCCCGCACGCTCCCGCACAACCAGGACCTGCCCGACCGCGACCTCGCGGTGTTCGTCGCCGGCACGCCGGAGATGGACGACTACCGGCGCGACCTGTTCTGGGCCCAGGACTACGCGCGCCGCAACCGCGCCGTCATGATGGGGCTGGCCTGCGACGTGGTGCGCCGCCGGTTCCCGCGCACCACGTTCGGCGAGGTCGTGTCCTGCCACCACAACTACGTGGCCGAGGAGCGGCACGGCGGCGTCGACGTGCTGGTCACCCGCAAGGGCGCCATCCGCGCCGGCGCGGGCGACCTCGGCATCATCCCCGGTTCGATGGCCACCGGCACCTACATCGTGCGGGGACTGGGCAACACGGCGTCGTTCGAGTCGGCCTCGCACGGCGCCGGCCGCCGCATGAGCCGCAACAAGGCGCGCATGACCTTCACCGAGGCCGACCTCGCCGAGCAGACCGCCGGGGTGGAGTGCCGCAAGGATGCCGGGGTGGTCGACGAGATCCCGGGCGCCTACAAGGACGTCCGCGAGGTCATCTCGGCCCAGTCCGACCTCGTCGAGGTGGTCGCCCACCTGCGCCAGGTGGTGTGCGTGAAGGGCTGATGCAGCGGAGCCGGGGCGGTGCCGCTGCTGCGGAGGCCGGTCAGTGGTGGTGGGCCACTTCGGCGTGGGCGGACTCGGCCCGGCGGTCGGGCTCGGTATGCACAGCGGCCGCCTGCATCCGCGGCACGGCGTGCAGCACCGCGTGCTCGACCCGGTGGGCGATCCGATGGGCGCTGGCCACATCCAGGTGCGCCGGCAGCGCCACCGACAGCTCGGCGCGCAGGCTGTGGCCGATCCAGCGCATCCGCACTCCCCGCACGCCGGCGACCCCGCCGACCCTGCGGGCGGCGTCCTCGGCTGCCTGGACCAGGCGCGGGTCCACGGCGTCCAGCAGCCGTCCGCCGACCTCCCCGGCCGCGCCGCAGCCCACGAACACGATCGCCACGGTGATGCCCAGGCCGATCAGCGGGTCGGCCAGGGGGAAGCCCGCGGCGATCCCGACGGCGCCGCCGACGACTGCCAGGGAGGTGAATCCGTCGGCGCGGGCGTGGACGCCGTCGGCCACCAGCGCGGCCGAGCCGATGCGCCGCCCGACCCGGATGCGCCAGCGGGCGACCAGCTCGTTTCCAGCGAATCCGATCACCCCGGCGGCGGCCACCGCCCAGAGGTGGGTGACCGGCTGCGGGTCGGCCAGGCGGCGGATCGACTCGTATCCGGCCGCGGCGGCCGAGGCGGCGATGAGGAGTACCACGGCCATTCCGGCGAGGTCTTCGGCGCGGCCCAGCCCGTAGGTGAAGCGGCGGGTGGCGGCGCGGCGGCCGAGGATCAGGGCGGCGGCGACCGGGATCGCGGTGAGGGCGTCGGCGAAGTTGTGGATGGTGTCGCCCAGCAGCGCCACCGAGGCGGTGAAGGCGACCACGACGGCCTGCAGGGCGGCGGTGGCCATAAGTGCGAGGAACGACCAGGTCAGGGTGCGCACGCCCAGCCGGCTGGTCTCCAGCGCGGAGTCGAAGCGGTCGGCGGCATCGTGCGAGTGCGGGGTGAGGGCGTGGCGGAGGCGTGCCCGCACCCCGCGCACGCTGCCGTGCCGGTGGCCGTGGTGGCGGTGTTCTGAGCCCATGGCGGATGCGCCTTCTGTCGCGGGGAGGGCGGACCCGGCGGGTTGCGGCCGGTCCGGCATTGAGCCATCATGCAAGCATGCACGCGCACATTAACGCAAATGGTCCGCCGGACGGCTCCGACGAGCAGTACGGGGCGGCCGCCGAGATCCTGGGGCTGCTGGCCGACCCCACCCGCCTGCACCTGCTGCGCCTGCTCGGCGACGAGCAGGACGTCACGGAGCTGACCGCGCAGGTCGAGGCGTCGCGCTCCTCGGTGTCGCAGCACCTGGGGAGGCTGCGCCTGGCGGGCCTGGTGACCGCGCGCAAGGACGGGCGCCGGATGCTGTACCGCATCACCAGCGACCACCTCGCCCGCCTGGTCGACGAGGCGCTCGGCTACGCCTACCACGCAGTCCACGGCGTCCCGCACCACCGCGACCCCCCGCTGCCGGACGCCGGCCTCCCGCACTGACCGCTTCGGCGCCGCCGGAGCGGCGCGGGCCCCTTGCCCGCCGAACGCAGCGGCCGACGGGAACCCCCGGCGCGGCAGCGGCATCCAACCCCCGAGTCGAGATCGACGGGGGCGGGGCGGATGCAGCAGCGGCTCGTGGTCGGGGGAGTGCTGTTCGTGCTCGGCGGCGGGTGTGCGCTGCTCGCGCTGTATGCGCCCCTGATCTGGTACTTCACACTGGCGCTGTGGGTGGGGACCGCCGCGTTCGGCGTCCAGGCCCTCCGCTCGGTCCTGGGCCGGCCGCGGAGGACGCGGCGGGTACAGTCCCGGCACGCCGCCGACGGGCCCGCTGCGGACGGAGCCGGTGCGGACATCGGCGACGCGATCGCCGACGCGGCCGCCGGGGCGGTGGGGGTCATGAAGGCCACGGTGATCCTCGCGACCGTGCTGGTCCTCTCCCTGGTGGGGCTGCTCATGCTGGGTGTGGGGACCGTGCTCCTCGTCGGCGGCAACTGGCTGGGTCTGGGGCCCTTCGCCCTCGTGGGGTTCTTCGTCTGGTACGTACTCGGACCGCTGCTGGGCGTGTGGGATCCGCAGTCGGTACTCCGGCAGTGGAACGGCGGCGACAGCAGCGGCGCTAGCGGCGGGGACGGGGGAGGCGGGGGCGGGGAGTAGCCCGTGCCCGTACCCGGAGCCGGAACCGCCGGACCCGCGGGCGGCCGCGGCGAGGTCCCCGGGAAGCCGGCAAACTAGGGTGGCCCGATGGGAGAACCCGGCAACGATGTGATCCAGGCCGTCTCGTCACTGCGCGCCACCCGCTGGTTCTCTGACGCAGCGGTCGGCGACGGCGAGATGCACGTGCTCCTGGAAGCGGCTCGCTGGACCGGCTCGGCCCGCAACGGGCAGCCATGGCGGTTCATCGTGATTCGCAACCCCTCAGTGCGGAGCGAGCTGAGTCTGCTGGGCTCCTACGCAGCCCACCTCGCGGGCGCTCCCGTCGTGGTGGCACTAGCAGTGAATGAGGACGCCGGAGGCCAGGATGCACTGTTCGATGCCGGGCGCGCGGCACAGAACCTCATGCTCGCCGCCGGCGCGCTGGGCCTCGGCAGCTGCCCGGCATCGTTCTTCCCCAGCAGCAGCGCCGATCGAGCCGGACAGCTCTGCCGCATGAGCGCTCCCTGGCGGGTGCGTACCGCGATCTCCCTCGGACACCCGGGGCCGAAACCGGAGGGCACGTCGGCTATCCCCACGGGGCGCCTGCCGCTCTCGCAGCTCGTGACCGAAATCGAATGACGGGGCTCCAGCATGCCGGCTGCGGGCCCACGCTGCTGGGTCCCGGTCCTTGCCCGCTCTCGGCCGCCTCACCGCTGAGCGGCTCTCCCCTCCGTGCCGCTCTCCCGTGGCCAGGACACTCCTCACCGCGGGTTCGTCGCGGTACTCCTCGCCCCGGCCTCGCGCATCGGCGGGGCGATCCTGGCTGACGGAACGGGCCCGCCGCCGCTCCCAGCGCCGCCTTCAGGGCCGGCCGGTACTGCCCGCGCCGGCCTCGCCGCCATCGGGGGGCGGCGGTGTATCCGGGGGCGGGCCGCCGGCGACGACGGCGCCGAGCGCTTCGGCCGCGGGGAGCCGCCCGGCGAGTTCCCAGGCGACCAGGCGGTGCAGGCCGTCGAGGTGGATGAGCCCCTCGCGGGTGCGGACGCGGTCGTAGTGGGGGTGGTCCGGCAGTGCCCGCCCGCTGAGGTAGACGTGGGTCAGCGGCGAGCGGCCCAGGAGTTCGAGTTTGGCCGCGCACACCGGGTTCGCACGGGTCCACCGCGCACCGCCCGCGCGCACCCGCTCCGCGGCCTGGCCGACGGTCAGTCCGGTCGGCGGCACCATCGCCTCCTCCCCTCCCTCGGAGAGATGCCAGGGAAGGACGACGGCGAGGGCGTCCGCCCGGGACAGCCGGATCCGGAACCAGGCGGAGAACAGGGCGTCGGCCAGTTCGAGGTTGCGGGCCCCGTCCCGGTTGGTGTTGGACGGGTGCACCCGGTCGCAGGGGTGGTCGCTCCGGTACAGCCGCTGGACGTCGGCGAACGCCATCTGCTCGACGGTCTCCACGTGTGCCCCTCTCGTGTATCGCCGGGGTGGGCGGTCAGGTGCGCGCGGGCGCGGCCGTGCTGGAGCGGATGACCAGCTCCGGGGTGAGAACGGTGTGGTCGGGCTCGGTGCGGCCGGCGTCGAGGCGGCCGGAGGCCGAGCGTACGGCGGTGTCGGCCAGGGCGGCCACGTCCTGGCGGACGGTGGTCAACTGGAGGTAGGAGAGGCTGGCGGTGCGGCTGTCGTCGAAGCCGACCACCGACATGCCGGCCGGGGTGCGCACTCCGGACCGCAGCAGGGACTCGACGAGCCCCTCGGCGGAGATGTCGTTGGCGGCGACGACGGCGGTGGGCCGCTGGGCGCGCTGCAGCAGGGCGTGGGCCGCACGGGCTCCGGATTCGGCGGTGTAGTCGCCGGGCAGCACGTCGATGGCGCCGCCCAGGCCGTGGGCGGCCATCGCTTCGCGGTAGCCGCGGCGGCGCTCGGCCGCGCCGGGAAGGGTACCGCCGTCGATGTGCGCGATGGCGCGGTGGCCCAGCTCGGCGAGGTGGCCGACGGCGCGGGCGGTGCCGGCTGCGTCGTCGACGCGGACGCTGTCGGTGCCGGGGGTGCCGGTGCGCTGGGCGATCTCGACGACCGGCACGCGGGCGGCGACGTCGGCGAGGTGGGCGGGGGCTTCGGCGGACAGGCCGATGAGGATGAGGGCTTCGCAGCGCAGGCCGAGGAGGTCGTCGATGGCGCGGCGCTCGCCGCGGGAGGGCAGCAGAGCGCTGAGGACGACGTCGTAGCCGCAGCGGGCGGCGGCCGGATAGAGGGCTTCGACGACCTGGGATTCGAGCTGGTGCTCCATCGTGAACAGGACGCCGAGCTGGCGGCTGCGGGCCCGGCGCAGCAACTGGGCGGCGGTGTCGGCGTGGTAGCCGAGGTCGGCGGCCGCCTGCAGGACGCGGGTGCGGGTGGCCTCGCTGGGTCCGGCCTTTCCGGCCAGGACCAGGGAGACGAGCTGGCGGGAGACGCCTACGTGGGCCGCGACGTCGGCCATGGTGGGGCGCGCGCCGCGGATGCGGTCGTCGCCGTGGGCCATGGAGTCCTCGCCGCGGGTCGGGGGCGGTGGTGCGACCAACCTTAGAACGTTTCCGGTCCGCGGCGCTGCAGGGTTCCTCCTCCCGTGCCGGGCGCCGGGTGCGCGCCGCACCGCGGCCGGCTCGGCGGAGGCTGCCGCGGGGCCGGCCGCGGTGCGGCGGGTCAGGCGGTGAGGGCGGGGTAGTCGGTGTAGCCGGTGGCGCCGCCCACATACATCAGGTACTTGTCGCGGACCGGGTTGACGGGCGCGCCGGTGCGGAACCGCTCGACCAGGTCGGGGTTGGCCAGGAAGGGGCGGCCGAGTGCGACCAGGTCGGCGCCGTCGCGGAGCAGGCGCTCGGCTGCGGCGCGGCCGCCGTCGGCGGGGATCGCGTCGGCGGGCAGGGCGGGGTTGCCGATCAGGGTGCGGGAGAAGCGGGCGCGGATCTGCTGCCAGCTGCTGCTGCGGCCGTCGGCGAAGGCGACGTGCAGGTAGGCCGGGCGGCGCTGGTCCAGGCGTTCGGCGAGGGCGGGGTAGAGGGCGTCGATGTCGGCGGGCGTTTCGGCGATGCCGTTGGCGGTGTGGCCGGGCGAGATGCGGATGCCGGTGCGGTCGGGGCCGACGGCGGCGATGACGGCGTCGACGGTTTCCAGGACGAAGCGCATGCGCGCTTCGGGGCTGCCGCCGTAGGCGTCGGTGCGCTGGTTGGTGGTGGGGGCGAGGAACTGGTGGAGGAGGTAGCCGTTGGCGGCGTGGACCTCGACGCCTTCGAAGCCGGCCGCGACGGCGCGGCGGGCTGCGGCGGCGAAGTCGGCGATGGCGGTGTCGATGTCGGCCTGGCCCATGGGGCGGGGGGTGACGGCCGGCTGGAACCCGGCGGGGGTGAAGACCGGGTCGGGGAGCGCGATGGGGGAGGGCGCCTGCGGAACGTGGCCGCTGGTGTCGGGGTGGCCGACGCGTCCGCCGTGCTGGATCTGGGCGAACATGCGGCCGCCGGCGGCGCGGACGCGGCCGGTGATGCGGCGCCAGCCCTCGGTGTGGGCGTCGGTGGCGAGGGCGGCGATGTCGGGGTAGGTGCGTCCGGCCTCGCTGGGGGTGGAGGCTTCGGCGATGATCAGGCCGGCGGAGGCGCGCTGGGTGTAGTAGTCGGCCATCAGGGCGCTGGGGGTGCCGTCCGGTTCGGCGCGGTTGCGGGTCATGGGTGCGATGACCAGGCGGTTGGGCAGGTCGAGGCCTGCCAGGCGGGCGGGGCTGAGGAGTTCGGCTGCGGTGCTGTGCTGGTTCATGCGGGTACCGTAGAAGTTCACATGGGTGTCAGTTTCAAGGCCGGGGAGTGTGGGGTGCCTCATGCGGATCGGTGAGTTGGCCCGGCGCAGCGGGGTGAGTCCGCGGTCGCTGCGGTACTACGAGGAGCAGGCGCTGCTGTCGGCCGGGCGCACGGCCGGAGGGCACCGGGACTACGCGGAGTCGGCGGTGGACCGGGTGGTGCGGATCCAGGAGCTGTACGCGGCGGGGCTGTGCAGTGCGAAGATCGCGACGCTGCTGCCGTGTATGCGCGACGCCGACGGCGGGCCGGCCGCTGCGGCCGGCGGCACCCTGGTGCGGGAGCTGGCGGTCGAGCGGGCGCGGATCGACCGGATGATCGCGGATCTGGAGCGTTCGCGCGCTCTGCTCGATGAGGTCATCGCCTCCGCGGAGGGCGCTGGGCCGGAGGCGTAGGGGCCGCTGCCCGCCGAGGCCGTGCCGCCACTGGCGGTGCCGCTCCGACCTGCGGTTGCGGTGCCGCGAGGCAGATCACACCGGTGGCTGGTTGGCGGACCCGGGGTGGGGTGCGACCCTGGAATTAGCACGTGCCAAACGGGGTTGCGCGAATGGCGCACCACCCGCGGCGGCGCCCGCGGCGCGTGTGCACGGCGGCCGGGTGCGGCCGCGCTTCCCTTCCGCCACTGCACTTCCACGCTCTTCCTCTGAGGGGACCACTATGGGTCTGGCCCTGCTCGCCCTGGCGCTGGGCGCGTTTGCGATCGGCACGACGGAGTTCGTCATCATGGGGCTGCTGCCGGAGGTGGCGGCCGATCTCGGCGTTCCGCTGTCCCAGGCCGGCCACCTGATCTCGGCCTACGCGCTCGGCGTGGTGGTCGGCGCGCCGCTGCTGACCGCACTGGCGACGCGGCTGCCGCGCAAGACGATGCTGCTGGCGTTCATGGGCATGTTCGCGCTGGGTAACCTGGCGACGGTCGCGGCACCCGACTTCGGCACGGTGTTTGCTGCGCGCGTGCTGGCGGGGCTGCCGCACGGGGCGTTCCTCGGCGTGGGCGCGCTGGTGGCGGCGCACATGGCCGGGCCGCTGCGCCAGGCCACTGCGGTGGCGCGGATGATGCTCGGGCTCACCGTCGCCAACATCGTCGGGGTGCCGGCCGGGACGCTGCTGGGCCAGCTGATGGGCTGGCGGGCGGCGTTCGCGGTCGTGGCCGGTCTGGCGCTGCTGTGCATGGCCGGGGTGGCGCTGTTCGTTCCGCGCAGGGCGGCGGCGGGCGGCGGCGGGATCCGCGGCGAAGTGGTGGCGCTGGGCCGGAGCCAGGTGGTGCTGGCGCTGCTGACCGGAGTGCTTGGCTTTGCCGGGGTGTTTGCGGTGTTCAGCTACATCTCGCCGATGGCGACGGAGCTGGCCGGGTTTGCGCCGGGCATGGTGCCGGTGGTGCTGGCGCTGTTCGGCACCGGGATGACGCTGGGTTCGCTGGCGGTGGGTCCGCTGGCGGACCGGTGGCTGCGGCCGACGATCTACGGCGCGCTGGCCTCGCTGGCAGTGATGCTGGTGGTGTTCGGATTCGCGGTGCACCATCCGGTGACGGCGGCGATCGCGGTGGTGCTGCTCGGCGCGGCCGGGTTCAGTGTGACGGCGCCGCTGCAGGTCCTGGTGATGCGCAAGGCGGGGGAGGCGTCGGCGATGGCGTCGGCGTCGAACCACTCGGCGTTCAATCTGGCCAACGCCGGCGGCGCGTGGATCGGCGGTGTGGGGATCGGCGCGGGCCTGGGGCTGGCGTCGCCGGCGTTCATCGGCGCGGTCCTTGCGGTGGCCGGACTCGGCGTGGCGCTGGTGGCGGGTCGCCGGGACCGCGCGTCCGGCGGATCGGACCGTCCGGAGCAGGCCGCACCGGAGGCGGCCGAGCGCGAGCCGGCCGCCTGCTGACCGGAAGGAGCGCCCACTGCCGGCGGGCCGGCGGGGTCCGCCCGCCAGCCCGCCGGGTGGCGTCCGCCGCCGTCGGTTCCGGAGGCGCGCCGGCTCGCCGGAGTCAGGTTGGCCCGCGTCTCCCCTCTGCCGCCGGCCGGGGAGGAGGCCGCCAGAGGCGCCACCGGGCTGCGCGCAGCAGGGTGCCTACCGGGCAGGCCCGTCCTCGCCGGGGCGGTTGAGGGCGCGCTGCTCGAGCTGCTCGGCGCTGCGGTTGAACTCGGCCAGGAGCGCGGTGAACTGCGCGGCGCGCTCGCTGCTCCAGTCGGCCGTTTCGATGAGGCGGGCGGTATTGGTGCGGCTGAGCGTGCGGTCGGCCTCCAACTGCTCCAGCCCCAGAGGGGTGGGCCGGAACTTGCGGGCGATGCCGCCGTCGGGGTCGGGGATGCGCTCGACGAGGCCGGCCCGGAGCATGGCGCTCACCTGGCGGTTGATGGTGGAGACGTCGGCCTGGAAGAGGCCGGCGAGTTCCTTGAGGGTGCGGGGTGCGCCCGTCTCCAACCGGGTGAGCAGGACGTAGGCGGACCGGCCGAGGTGCTGCCCGGCGCGGGGCCCGCGCAGCGAGGTGAAGTGCCGGGACAGCAGGGTGAGCTCCCGCTCGATGGCGTTGAGCCGGTGGTCGTGCTCGCTCATTGCAGCCTGGCCTTCCTGTGTCCGCGCGGTCCGGGAACAACTCTCTCGCGATGTGCATTTTACACACCGTGTGTATTCTGCACATGAGGCGTGGTTCGCTCCCGCGCCCCGGCCCGGCCGTCCGACCGGGCCGCAGCCGCTCTCGAAAGGACGCACCCCATGAGTCACCTTCCCCTGGACGGAAAGTCGGCCATCGTCACCGGCGGAGCCTCCGGCATCGGCGGCGCGATCACGGCGCTGCTGGCCGCGCGCGGCGCCCGGGTCGTGGTCGTCGACCTGCAGCGCGATGCCGGGGAGGCGCTCGCCCGGGACCTGGGCGAATCGGTGCTCTTCCTCCGGGGCGACGTCGCCGACCGGGCCGTCGCCGACCGTGCCGCGGCACTGGCGGTCGAGCGCTTCGGCAAGCTCGACGTGCTGGTGAACAACGCCAGCGTGTCGCGGCAGAAGCCGTTCGAGGAGCAGACGGAGGAGGACTGGAGCCTGGCCATGGACACCGGCCTGTACGCCACCCGCAACTTCATGCTGGCGGCCGCGCCGGAGCTGAAGAAGGCCGGCAGTGCAGCGGTCGTCAACTTCGCCTCGGGCGCCGGTCTGGACGGCCAGCCCAACCAGGCGTCCTACGCCGCGGCCAAGGAGGCGATCCGCGGGCTGAGCCGGGTGGTCGCCAACGAGTGGGCGCCGTACAACATCCGGGTCAACGTGGTCAGCCCGATGGCCCTGACGGCGGGCGTGGCCGCCTGGGCCGAGGCGCGGCCCGAGCAGTACGCCCAGTCGGCGGCGAAGGTGCCGCTGGGCCGCTTCGGCGACCCCGGGCGCGACGTCGCGCCGATCGTCGCCTTCCTCGTGAGTGAGGACGCGCGGTACATGACCGGGCAGACCGTGATGGCCGACGGCGGGGCGATCAAGCTCCGCTAGCGGGGGCGGTCAGACCAGCAGGATCGCCGCGAGGGAGGCGATGAGCAGCGCGACGTAGGCGGCGGCGTGCACGCGGTCGGGGATGTGCGGGATGAGGCGCTTGGCAACGGCGATCGTGGGCAGCGACGCGGCCAGCAGGGCGGCGGCGGCGAACAAGTCGACGTAGCCGATGCGCCCCGGCGCGGCGGCGTCGCCGAGCACGGCGTAGACGGCGGTGCCGATGAGCGCGACGGGCAGCGTCAGGGGGTTGGCCATCGCGGTGGACTGGGCCATCGTCAGGCCGCGGCGGCGCAGCAGCGGGACGGTCAGGACGCTGCCGCCGACGCCGAGGAACGCGGCGACCGCGCCCACCCCGAGGCCGCCGGCGGAGGCGGTGGCGGCGTGCAGTCCGGCGGCGGGGCTTTCGCCGGAGCGGGTGAGGAAGCCCTTGCGGACGATGCTGTCGACGATGGTGACGGCCAGGTAGAGGGCGAACAGGGCCTTCTGCAGTGCCGGGTCGACGACGGCCACGGCCAGCGCACCGAGGAGCGCGCCGGCGGCGATATAGGCGATGAGGGGCCACAGGAAGCGCTTCTGCAGCCGCCCGGCCCTGTACTGGGCGAGGGTGGCGCTGGCGGCGTTGACGATCATCACGGCGGTGGAGGTGGCCACCGCGATGTGCATGGCCTCGCCGCCGGAGCCGGAGGAAGCGGCGTAGGCGTAGACCACGGGGACGGTGATGAACCCTCCGCCGAAGCCGAACAGGACGGTGGTGAGCCCGGTGAGGCAACCGAAGGCGAGCAGGAGGGGGAGTGCGTCGATCACCGGGCCGAGCCTAGACCCGGTGGCAGCGCTGCGGGTGCGGTGGGGCCCGCCCTGGCCCGGGGCGCCCTCAGCCGCAGCGCGCAGGGCCCCGTCCAGACCGGCCGCGCGGGCACGGTCCGCCTGGTCGGCACCTGCCGGCGGGGGCGCCGCGCTGCGGGGAGCGGCGCGGGCAGGACGCCCCCTGGCGCGGGCGGCCGCTCAGAAGTCGCCGGACGATTCGCCGGGGGCGGAGGGGGCGCTGCCCCGGGCGCGGATCTGCTGGATGTGGATCTGGCGGCTGGCGCGGATGAGCGGGCGCACCAGGAGCTCGACCGAACCGGCGAGGAAGCACCAGGTGCCCGCCGCAGTGTGGGCGGGGGAGAAGAAGAGGATGCTGCCGGCGATGAACCAGAGCGCGATGAGGATGTCGTTGGCGATGCTGGCGGCTTCGTAGCGCCGGCGGATGAGGAGCTCGTGGCGGCCGATGTGCACGGCGACCGGCCGGTCGTGCGGATGGCCGGAGTCGTCGGGATGGCTGGGCACAAGGCCTCCTCGGGCGTGGCGGCACCCGAGGAGGCGTCGCGCGCGGCTGGTCGGTGGGGCCTACTCCAGCACCGGAGCCGCGCTGCGTCAGCTGGCCGCGCCGAGGGCGTCCAGAGTGGCCGTTGCGGCGTCGGCGATGAGGGCGTCGTCGGCCTCGGCGTCTTCGCCGGCGTCGTGGCGGTCGCTCATGACGGCCAGCACGATCGGGTCGGCGCCGCCGTCGGGCCAGAGCACGGCGATGTCGTTGCGGGTGCCATAGCCGCCGCTGCCGGTCTTGTCGCCGATCTCCCACTCCGCGGGTGCGCCGGCGCGGATGAGGTCGTCGCCGGTGGTGTTGTTGACGAGCAGCCGGTTCAGGTGCTCCTGGTCGCCGTCGTCGAGGGTGTCGGTGAGGGCGTAGGAGTGCAGGCCGCGGGCGATGGCGGCCGGGGTGGTCGTGTCGCGGGTGTCGCCGGGCGCGGCCTCGTTGAGGTCGGGCTCGATGCGGTCGGCGCTGGTGGTGTCGTCGCCGATGGCGCGCAGCGCGGCCTCGTATCCGTCGGGGCCGCCGAGCTCCTCGAAGATGAGGTTGGCGGCGAGGTTGTCGCTGTAGCGCACCGAAGCGTCGGCCAGCTCGCCCAACTCCATGCCGGTGTCGACGTGCTTCTCGGTGATGGGGGTGTGGCCGAGCCCTTCGAGGTCCTCGGCGGTGTAGGTGATCACCTCCTCCAGTTCGGCGTCGGTGGTGGTGCGCAGGAGTTCGGCCGTGGCCAGGGCCTTGAAGGTGGAGGCGTAGGCGAAGCGCTCGTCGCCGCGGTAGGCGACCTCCTCGCCGGTTCCGGTGTCGAGGGCGAACACGCCCAGGCGGGCGTCGTAGTCGGCTTCGAGGGCCTCGAAAGCGGCGTCGGCGCTACCGCTCGCTCCTGAGGAGCTGCTGCCGGCGGCGGCCGCCTCGGTGTCGGCTGCGGAGGCGCAGCCGGTGAGCGGTGCCGCGGCCAGGAGGGCGAGCGCGAGCGCGGCGCGCCGGGAGTGGATGGTGCCGGTGCCGATCATGGGTCCCCTTGTGTGCGGTCGTGCGGATGGACTGAGTGCGCGGCGGCCCGGGCGTCGGGCGGCGCACTGGCAGTCTGGCCCGGCTGCAGCCATGCGGTCCAAGACCGGGATGGCCGTTTCCATGCGGATACGGCATAGCGTGTGCGTATGGACTTGGTGGGGGCGTGCCGGGCGTTTGTGAGCGTGGGCGAGCGGGGCAGTTTCACGCTGGGTGCGGCGGCGGCGCGGATGCCGCAGCCGGTGGCGAGCCGGCGCATTGCGGCGCTGGAGCGGCATCTGGGCGGGCGGCTGTTCGACCGGACGGGCCGCGGCGCGGCGCTGACCGAGTTCGGGCGCGACATGCTGCCGTCGGCGCGGCGGCTGGTGGCACTGGCCGAGTCGATGGAGCACGATGCGGCGCGGGCGCTGCGGTCCCCGCTGCCGGTGGCGGTTCCGGAGGTGTGCGCGGCCCGGGATCTGGCGCTGCTGGGGGCGCAGGCGCGGCAGCGGGGACTGCGGCTGGATCTGGTTCCGGCGGGGCCGGCGCAGCGCGAGGAGCTGCTGCGCAGCCGCCAGGTGCGGGCAGCGGTGGTGCAGGTGGCCGCGGACGCGGCGCGGTGGCGGGTCCCGCTGGGGCTGGCGTCGGTGGCCGAGCCGGCGGTGCGCCGGATCCATCTGGATACGCTGCGGCCCCGGCGGGGCGGTGCGGGTGCGCGGCGGGGGGTGTGGATCCAGCCGGAGGACGACGTGCCGCAGGTCCGCGACCGGCTGATGGGGGCGCGGGACGCGGCGGGGCTGATGCCGTCGCAGGTGGCGGTGGCGCCGGGGCTGGCCGGCGCGGCCGCAGAGGTGCTGGGCTCGGACGACCTGCTGCTGTGCTCACCGGCGCAGGCGCGCGAGTTCGGGCTGTGCTGGCGTCCGCTGGGCGGGGTGGAGGCGGTGCGCGGCTATGCTCTGCGCGGCGTTTCGGAGGGCACTGCGGAGCGGGTGGCTGAGGCCGCCGGCCCGGAGCTGGCACTGTGCCTGGGCGCCGACGACGGGGACGGGGAGGACGTGTGAACGCCGGTTCGGTGGTGCGGGAACTGCGCGGCGAGCTGGCCGCGGCGGGGCTGAGCGGGTCGTTTCTGGTGCGCGACCTGGACAGCGGCGCGGAGGCGTCGATCGACGCCGACGCCCAGTACCCGGTGGCGTCGGTGGTGAAGGTGCCGCTGGCGGTGGCGGTCCAGGAGCGGGTGGCGCGCGGCGAGCTGGATCCGGCGCAGCGGCTGGAGGTGCAGCCGGAGGCCTCGGTGGGGCCGACGGGGCTGAGCCGGTTCCGCTTTCCGGCGGTGGTGGCGGTGGACGACCTGGTCTATCTGAGCCTGTGCCTGAGCGACAACAGTGCGACCGAGGCGCTGTTCGGGCTGGTCCCGCCGGAGGAGGTGGCGGCGGAGCTGCAGCGGCTGGGGGTGGCGGGGTTCAGTGTGCGCCACGGGATCCGGGACGTGGGGGAGACGCCGGCGCACCGGCTGGGGCCCCAGTATGCGCACCTGGGCGTGGCGATGGCGATCGGGGCGCAGACCGAGGGGCGGGGCAGCCGGGTGCGGCAGCTGGACGTGACGCTGGCGAACGCGGCGTCGGCGCGGGCCTGCGCTGACCTGCTGGAGGCGCTGTGGCGGCCGTCGAAGGCGGCGCCGGAGGCGGCGGCGCGGGTGCGCGACCTGATGGGGGCGAACATGCTGCGGCAGCGGCTGGCCCCGGACTTCGAGTCGGATGCCTCGGCGTGGTCGTCCAAGACCGGCACCGTGCTGAACCTGCGCCATGAGATGGGGGTGGTGGACCACGCCGGCGGGGGGGCGCTGGCGGTGGTGGCGCTGACGGAGTCGCGGGTGGCAGCGGTGCACCAGCCGGCCGCGGAGGCGGTGATCGGGCGGGTGGCCCGCGAACTGCACGACCTGGTGCGCGGCGGCTGAGGGCCCCGGGGCCGAGCCCCCGGCGGCTGCGCAGGCCGGCGGGCTGCAACGATCGGAACGACGCCCGGCACACCGGCCCCTGGCGCACGGCCGCCATCGGCGAGCGCTTCGGCGCCGCGAGCCCGGCAATGGCTGGTGAGGTCCTCCTCCGTGGAGGTGCTCGCCGCCTCCGACCGGTTCGCCGACCCCGGTGACCGTCGCGCACCGCGCCCTCCCGGGGCCGCGGCGGCCTGCGCCGGCCGCACCGGATCGGGGCGACGCAGTGCGCCGTGGAGCCGGTGGTGCGGCGGCTCGGCGCCGCCGGTCACCGACGTGCGGCCGGTCCGGGCCGGAGCCGGCCTGGCGGAGTGCTTCCGGTCCTGATGCGGGGCCGCGGCTCCGAGGCGGGGCGCAGCGCCCGTGGCCCGCGCGGTGTGCGGGACCCGGGCCGGTGTGCGAGTCAGGCCTGGAGCGCCTCGGCGACGGTTTCGAGGCGGTGGCGGGCCGGGGCGGAGGTGCCGCGGGTGCGGTCCAGGGCCAGGGGGAGGAGGAGCCCTTCGCCCCCGCGGCTGGTGGGGTACTGCCGGTGCGGGTGATGCGGATGTCCTCGATCGACCCGTTGGGGCCGAGCCGTCCGGTGGTGAGGCCGAGGGGGCGGTGGCGGAGAGGGTGCCCGCCGCCATTCCTGATCCGCAGTCGGTGGCGGCAGCGCCTAGATCGTTGATAGGGGTTTTGTTTCCTGGTCAGTGGTCGTAGGCGATCAGCGACCGCTTGATGGGGGCATCGATCAGCCAGTTGTGCCAGATCGCCGCGTTGAGCGCGCAGATGCGCTGGCACACCCGGGCCCACAGCCCTTCGGTGGTGCGGGACCGTGGCGTTCCAGGCCGAGCTGGTTCTTCAAGGTCCAGATGACGGCTTCGATCCCGGCCCCGGCGCCACCTGCTGGGCGTGGAGCAGGTGCAGGGCTTGTTTACGTTCGTCCAGTTCCTTGCCGGGGCGGTGTGCAGCCAGCGGCGTTCGCCGTCGCAGCGCAGGAGTACTTGGGCGGTGGCCACGCAGACCAGTTCGGCGCGCGAGGGCAGGACATGGTCGTCGAGATAGACGTAGAGTGCGGTCAGAAGGGCGTCAAGGTCAGTGGTCACACGTTGATCCTCGGCGCCCTTCGCTGTGTCCGCAGCCGGTGGTGGCGTCGCCTAGGGGGTGTCGCCGGGGTCGATCGGGTCGAGTACGCGGGCGAGGAGGGTGGCGAGGGCGGCGCGCTCCTCGGCCGAGAGCGGGGCGAGGACGGCGGCCTCGCGGTCGAGCTGGCCGGCGAAGAGGCGGTCGATGAGGGCTGCGCCGGCCTCGGTGAGGCGGACGTGGACCTGGCGGCGGTCGCGGGCGGAGGGGGTGCGCTCGATCAGGCCGGCCTGCTCCAGGCGGGTGAGGCGCTTGGTGGTGGCCGCACCCGAGGAGATGGTCTCGGCGGTGAGCCGGCCGGGGTGCAGGCCGTCGGGGGCGCGGCGCAGGGCGGCCAGGACTTCGAACTCGGCACGCGAGACCCCGGAACCCGCCAGGCCGGCCTCGGTGCGCTGGTTCATCAGCGCGGCCAGGCGCAGTACGCGGCCGATCGCCTCCATGGAGGACAGGTCCAGGTCGGGCCGGCGCCGGGCCCAGCGGTCGCGGAAGCGGGCGACGGCGTCGGGCATGGGCCTGCCTCCCTCGGCGGGCGTTTGCCGCGCCACGTTCGGTTCACTGGTGAAACACCCTATAATATTTTACTTGTGAAGTATTTATCGGGATGCCGCCGCACACTGAACCGCCTGCGCTCCGCCCTGGGCGTGCGCGCCGCCTTCGCCGCGCGCCGCCCGCACGGCAATGTCGCCGTCACTGCCGTGCGCGCCGGACTGTGCGTCCTGATCGCCGTCGGCACCCCCTACGCACTGGGCGCCGGACACCTCGCGCCCTACGCCGCGCTGGGCTGCTTCACCGCCCTGTACGCCCGCGACGACTCCTACGCCCGCCGGCGCCGGGTCCTGGCCGCCGTCGGCGCCGGCCTGGCCCTCGCCGTCGCCGCGGGCGGAGCCGCGGCGCTCAGCGGCTCGCTGGCCCTGTCGGTCCTAGTGGTCGCGGCGGTCGCCGGCGCGGCCAAGTTCGCCTCCGACGCGTTCGACTTCGGTGCGCCGGCCGGGCTGATGTTCGTCTTCGCGGCCGGCGTGGCCGGCTACGCGCCCCAGACGCCGGCAGCGCTGCCCGCCGAGATCGCCGCCACCGCCGCCGCAGCCGCACTGTGCTGGTGCGCGGCCCTGGCGGGCGCCCTGGCACACCCGCTTGCCCCGCAGCGGCTGGCGGTGGCCCGAGCGCTGATCGCCGCCGCCCGCCGGCTGGAGGCGCCCGCCTCCGCCGGGCAGCGCCTGGGCCGTCCTGGCGCAGGCCCCCGGGCGCCGGGCGCACCGCACCC